>JBIIED010000022.1:0-20943 GCA_044237995.1 Rubrivivax sp.
CGGCAGGCTCAGCACCTGCTGCGACACCTGCAGGCTCACCGCACAGCACTCGGGGCAGCAGTGCGCGGCATAGGCGGGCTGGTGGTGCAGCGGCTTGGGGTAGTGGATGGCGGTGGGAATGCCGGCCTCCTTGAGCGCGGCCTGCACGGCCGGGCGGTTCTCGACGAACACCGTGTACTGGCCCCAGACGCAGTCGCGGTCGGGCCGCACGGCGAGCAGGCGCAGGCCCGGGATGCCCTGCAGCAGGTGCGAATAGCGTTCCCCGAGCGCGTGTCGGCGCTCGAGCTCCCACGCAAAGCGCGGCAGCTTGGCCAGCACGATCGCGCACTGCAGCGTGTCCATCCGCCCGCCCACGCCGATGCGGGTGTGGTGGTAGCGGCCGCTTTGGCCGTGCACGCGGATCTCGCGCGCGGCCTGCGCGAGCACATCGTCGTCGGTGAAGAGTGCGCCGCCGTCGCCATAGCAGCCCAGCGGCTTGCTCGGGAAGAAACTCGTGCAGCCGAAGGTGGAAAGCGCGCACGAGCGCCGGCCCTGGTAGGTGGCGCCGAAGCTCTGGGCCGCGTCCTCGATCACGGGCAGGCCGTGTCGGGCCGCGAGGGCGTTGACCTCGGCCATGTCGGCCACCTGCCCGTACAGGCTCACCGGCATGATCGCCTTGGTGCGCGGCGTGATGGCTGCCTCGAGCTGGCTCGCGTCGAGGTTGCAGGTGTCGGGCTCGACGTCGACGAACACGGGCTTGGCACCCACGAGCACGATCACCTCGCCGGTGGCGGCGAAGGTGAAGGGGCTCGTGATCACTTCGTCGCCCGGCCCGACCCCGAGGGCCATCAGCGCAATCAGGAGCGCCTCGGTGCCGCTGGAGACCGTCACGCAGTGGCGGCTGCCGGTGAAGGCGGCCAGCGAGCGCTCGAGCTCGGCCACCTCCGGGCCCATGATGTACTGGCCGTGGTCGAGCACGCGCTGGATGCGCGCGTCGATATCGGGCTTGAGCGCGGCGTACTGGGCCTTGAGGTCGGTGAACTGCATCTCAGGCACTCTCGTCGGGACAGATGAGGACGGCGCCGCGCAACTCGTACACCCGCCCGGTGCCCGGGCACGCGGCGCGCAGGACCTCACCCGACGGCGCCTGCAGCGGCAGCGCGAGCCGCTCGCCGTGCGCGCTCATCCACCCGATCTGCCGCGCCGGCACGCCCACCACGAGCGCGTAGGCGGGCACGTCAGCCGTCACCACCGCCCCGGCCCCCACGAAGGCCCAGGGGCCGACCGTGCAGCCGCACACCACGGTGCAATTGGCCCCGAGTGTGGCGCCGCGCCGCACGAGGGTGCGCCGGTAGGCGTGCTTGCGCACCACCGCCGCGCGCGGGTTGTGGACGTTGGTGAAGACCATGCTCGGGCCGCAGAAGACGTCGTCTTCCAGCGTCACGGCGTCGTACACCGAGACGTTATTCTGGATCTTGACGTTGCGGCCGATGACGACGTCGTTGCCCACGAACACGCCCTGGCCAAGCGAGCAGCCCTCGCCAATGCATGCGCCCGCGCACACGTGCGAGAAGTGCCACACGCGCGTGCCCGCGCCCAGTTGCGCACCTTCGTCGACGATGGCGCTCGGGTGGATATCGGGGCCCGTGCTCACCACACCGACACCCCGGGCAGCCCGCGCATGCCGCGATCGAAGGTGACCACGCCCCGCAAGCCTTCCACCTGGGCGCGTGCGGCGAGCAGGCAGTCCGCCAGGTCGGCGCGGCTGCCCTCGTAGAGCCCCACGGCCTGCTCCACCGCGCGCGGCTGCTCGAGCGACACCGTGGCGTTGCCCGACAGGGCCCGCACGGCCTGGGCCACTTCCGCACGCGTGCGTCCGTAGGTGCGTGACAGCACCCACCCCAGTTCGGCCAGCACCACCTGGCTCACCCAGAGGGAGCCGGGCTCGTGGGCCTGCGCGTCGAAGAAGCGCGCGGCGCGCAGATGCTGCGACCGGTCATCGGCCACCAGCAACCGGACGAGCACGTTGGTGTCGACGGCGATCACGCCTACCGGGCCCCGCCCTTGCGTGCGGCCCGCTCGCAGGCCGCCTGCGCGATGGCCTCGTTCATCTCCTCGACGCTGCGCACCGGCTCGCCGGGCCGGGCCAGCAGCCCCGCGAGCCCGGACGAGCCCTGGGTGAGCGGACGCACGCGCAGGCTGCCGTCGGCCGCCGTGTCGATCTCCAGGCGCGAGCCGGGGACGATACCCAGCTGCCGGCGCAGCGCCTGCGGGAGGGTGATCTGACCCTTGTCGCTGACGGTGACTTGCACGTCGGATTCCGAAAAGAGGTAGAAATTCCGAAACTATACGCCCATTCCAACGGCTTCGGATGCTTCCGAAGCCTCCAGGCAGGCTGCTCCACGCCGGCCCCACCAGCCGGGCCTCTTCAGAACACGAGCGGCAGGCCCACGCGCAAACCGTCGCGCGCACTGCGATAGGCTGCAATCACGACCTCCAGGGAGCGCAGCCCCTCGTAGCCATCGACCTCCGCATGCGCCTGGCCACGCAGCGTGTCGATCACGTTGGCGTAGTACAGCGGGTGGCCAAAGCCGTAGACCGAAGGCGGGGCGTAGCTGGCCTCCAAGGCCGTCGCATCGTCGGGCTCGGGGTGCTCGAACTCCCAGTGCTCGATGCGGTTGACGGCCACGCCACCCACGCGCACGGTGCCGTGCTCGCCCAGCACCGTGATGCTGCCCTCGAAGTTGCGCCCGTGCGTGAGCATCGTCACGTTGATCGAGGCCATGCCGCCGCTGCGCAGGCGCAGGCTCATCACGCCGCTGTCCTCGGCCTCGATGTCGCGCAGCTGCGTGGCGGTGTAGGCGTGCACGTTGTCCACCGGGCCGACGAGCCAGTCCACCATGTCCACGTAGTGGCTGGCCTGGTTCATGAAGGCCCCGCCATCGAGATCCCAGCGGCCGCGCCAGGGGGCGTCGTCGTAGTAGCTCTGCGGGCGTGTCCAGAAGACGTTGACCGTCACCATGTGGATGCGGCCGAAGCGGCCGGCGTCGATGGCGCGCTTGAGGCGCTGCATCGTGGCGTTCAGGCGGTTTTGCTTGACGACGAAGAGCTTCACGCCCGCATCGCGGCAGGCGCGCACCATCTCCACGCCCTCCTCCCACTTCGTGGCCATCGGCTTTTCCGTGACGACGTGGCGCCCGGCGCGCGCTGCGGCAATGGCCTGCTGCGGGTGCAGGCCGCTCGGGGTGGCCAGCACGACGACGTCGGCGTCGCTGCCGGCCAGCAGGGCCTGCAGCGAGGTGAACCCCTGGGCCTGCGTGCGGCCCACCGCGGCCTCCAGGGCGGCCGGGTGCGTGTCGCACACGGCCACGAGCTCGGCGCGGCCCGCGTGCTGGCCGAGCGCACCGAAGTGGTTGGCGCTGATGCGGCCGCAACCCACGAGCGCGAAGCGGATCGGGCGGTCGGTGATCGGGAACATGAGCCGGTGATTGTAAGGAGCCCACCTAGAATGGAGGGTTGGGCTGCCGCACCACCGCTGCAGCGTCGCCGCATCCTCGGTGCATCCTTGCCGAAACAGCTTCCATGTCGACCGCCGCCACGCCCCCACACCACACGCCCTCGACTGCCGACGACAACTCGCTGATCGCCGAGCGGCGCGAGAAACTCGCGGCGATCCGGGCCCGCGCGCGCGAGCGCGGCGAGGCGGCCTTCCCCAACGATTTCAAGCCCACGCATGGCTCGGCCGAGCTGCACCAGCGCCACGGCCACGTGCCCAACGAGGAGCTCGAGCCGCAGGCCATCGCCGTGGCGGTGGCCGGGCGCCTGATGCTCAAGCGCGTGATGGGCAAGGCCTGCTTCGGCACGCTGCAGGATGCCTCGGGCCGCATCCAGCTCTACCTCACGCAAGACGCCATCGGGCAGGAGGCGCTGGACGCCTTCAAGCACGGCGACCTGGGCGACATCCTGGGCTGCGAGGGCACGCTCTTTCGTACGCGCACGGGCGAGCTCAGCGTCAAGGCCACGCGCGTACGGCTGCTCACCAAGAGCCTTCGCCCGCTGCCCGACAAGTTCCACGGCATGGCCGACCAGGAGCAGAAGTACCGCCAGCGCCATGTCGACCTCATCACCGACGAGCACGCGCGCGCCAGGTTCATCGCGCGCAGCAAGGCGGTGAGCGCGATGCGCCAGTTCATGGTCGGGCACGGCTTCCTGGAGGTCGAGACGCCGATGCTGCACCCGATCCCGGGCGGCGCCAACGCCAAGCCCTTCGTCACGCACCACAACGCGCTGGACCAGGAGATGTTCCTGCGCATCGCGCCCGAGCTCTACCTCAAGCGCCTGGTGGTGGGAGGCTTCGAGCGCGTCTTCGAGATCAACCGCAACTTCCGCAACGAAGGCATCTCGGTCCGGCACAACCCGGAATTCACGATGATGGAGTTCTATGCGGCCTACTGGAACCACCACGACCTGATGGACTTCACCGAGCAGGTGCTGCGCGACGCGGCGCGCCAGGCCACCGGCTCGGCGCGCCTGAGCTACGGCGGCCGTGAGGTGGACCTGGAGCAGCCCTTCGCCCGGCTGACCGTGACGGATGCGCTGATCCGCCACGCCGGCCTCACGCCCGAGGAGGCGCGCGACGCCGCCACGCTGCACGCGCGGCTGAAGGCGCTGGGCGAGGAGCCACCCGCGCACTGGACGCTGGCGGAGCTTCAGTTCGGGCTCTTCGAAGCCGCGGTGGAGCACCAGCTGTGGCAGCCCACCTTCATCGTGGACTACCCGGTGGAGGTCTCGCCGCTGGCCCGCGCCTCCGACCGCGACCCCTCCATCACCGAACGCTTCGAGCTCTTCATCACCGGGCGCGAGGTGGCCAACGGGTTTTCCGAGCTCAACGACGCCGAAGACCAGGCCGCACGCTTTGCCATGCAGGCGCGCAACAAGGAAGCCGGCGATGAGGAGGCGATGTACTTCGATGCCGACTTCATCCGTGCGCTGGAGGTGGGCATGCCGCCCACGGGAGGCTGCGGCATCGGCATCGACCGGCTCGTGATGCTGCTCACCGACAGCCCGAGCATCCGCGACGTGATCCTCTTTCCCGCCTTGCGGCGCGAGGGCTGAAGGCGCCGGGCGCGCCCGGCGCGGCGCCGCCCCTCAGCGGTGCCGGAAAGCCGGCTTGCGCTTGGCGAGGAAGGCGTCCATCCCCTCCTTCTGGTCCTCGGTGGCAAAGAGCCGGTGGAAGGCCTGACGCTCGTAGACCATCCCTTCGGTGAGCGGGCCCTCGAAGGCACGGTTGACGCAATCCTTGGCGGTGAGGATGCTGGGCAGGCCCAGTTGGCAGATGCCATCGGCCACCGCGAGCACCTCTTCGAGCAACCGCTCGGCCGGCACGATGCGCGAGACGAGCCCGGCGCGCTCGGCCTCGGCCGCGTCCATCATGCGCCCGGTGAGCACCATGTCCATGGCCTTGCTCTTGCCCACGGCACGCGGCAGGCGCTGCGTGCCGCCGGCCCCGGGGATGATGCCGATCTTGATCTCGGGCTGGCCGAACTTGGCGCTGTCGGCGGCGATGATGAAGTCGCACATCATCGCCAGCTCGCATCCGCCGCCGAGTGCGAAACCGGCGACCGCGGCGATGACGGGCTTGCGTACGCGCAGCATCGTCTCCCAGTTGCGGGTGATGAAGCCGCCGAGCACCACCTCGCGGTACTCGAGCCTGGCCATGGCCGAGATGTCGGCGCCGGCGGCGAAGGCGCGCTCGCTGCCGGTGACGACGATGCAGCCGATGGTGTCGTCGGCGTCGAAGGCGAGCAGCGCGGCGCCGAGTTCGTCCATCAGCGCGTCGTTGAGCGCATTGAGCGCCTTCGGGCGGTTGAGCGTGACGAGGCCTGTGCGGTGGGCGCCCTCGCCGCGGGTCTCGACGAGGATGTTCTGGTAGGTCATGGGCGGGCTCGGGCAGGTAGTGGGGAATCAGGGCCCGACTGCTGCGGCAGCCGCTGCAGCATCAGGTCGGCATAGGTCTGCGCATCCTGGCGGATCATGATGCGCACGGGCAGGTATTGCAGGCTCGGCGCGAACCACGCTTCGATCGCCAGCTCGCCGGGCTTCCAATTCTCGCGCCGAGGCTTGATCCAGAAGGTGGGGATGCGCCCGGCGGGGGTGTCCAGCGTCTCCTCGCCCATCACGTCGTAGGTCCAGCGGTCGACGCGGTGCGGCAGCGCCAGCGGCACCTCCACCGCGCCGCCGGTGCGCAGTTGCTGGGGCTGTGTGGTGAAGAGCCACGTGAGCTGCACGAACTGGCTGGCCGTGTCCTGTACGCCCGCCAGCATCGGTACCGACTTGGGCCCCTGCAGCACGATGCGATCACTCTCGAAGGCGATGGACTTGCGCCGCGTGGCCGCCAGCGGCACGCGGGTCTCCTCCTCGTAGCGCGAGGGCTTGAGGCCCTGCTCGGTGAGTTCGCCCTCGCTGGACATGCGCCGACGCACCAGCGGCGCGAAGCTCGGGCCGATGGCCACATCCAGGTGCACCTGGTAGCGAGCGCCCTGGCGCAGCCACTCCACGCGCGCGCTGCCCTCCACGGGGCCGCGGAAGTCTCCCGTGAGCGTGTAGCTCAGGCGCGTGGAAGGCGGCCACTCGAAGGGCTTGCCCGTGGCCGCGTCGATCCCCGCCGCAGGGGGCGAGCCGGCGGGCGGCGGTGAAGGCGGCGATGAAGGCGGCGGCGCAGGGAGGGGCACGGAGGCCGCAGTGGTCGTCGGGCCAGCGGGCTCGGACGCAGGCGCGCCACCCGCTGCGGCGGCGTCGGCTGGGGCGGGCGCACCCGGCACGGCCCCGGCATCGGCCAAGCGCGTAGCCTCCGGCTGCTGCGGCGGCGGCTCGGGCGGAGACGCAGCTGGCGTGGCTGGCGTGGGTGGCTGGGCCCCTGGCGCCGATGCGGCGGCAGGCGGCGCGGCGGCCACGGCACCAGACTCGGCCGGAGGCGGCGCAGCCGGGCGTGCCGCAGGCTCGGGCGGCTCGGCCTGCTGCAGCTCGCGCTCGAAGCTCAGCTCGATGCGGTGGATGGCCGCAGCGCCATCCGCGGCCTCCAGGTGCATCAGGCTCGTGACGTAGCTGCCCACCCACAGGTGGACCACCGTGACCGCGGCGACGAGACCGCTCCAGGCCAGTGACTTTCGCGCGAACACGGCGCGCGCGCCTCGGCGTCAGGCGCCTGCGGCGCCGAGAAAGCAGCTCAGCGCCGCTACGGCACTGAGCCGGAAACGCAGCGTGAGCCAGCGCGCCAGCCCGTGCAGCGGATACACGCGCCTGTCCACCGCATAGCACACCGCCAGCATCACCCCGCACACGACGAGGCCGGCCTCGGGCGGCATGACCACTGCCACCCACGCCACGAGCGATGGCACCACGCCCCAGGCGAGCAGGCGCGGGTCGGGCTGCTCCTGCCGGAAGGCCACGCCCCAGTGGATGCCGCCCAGGAAGGACAGGATGACGCTGGCATAGGTGGCCAGCGCCAGCACGGCGTAGGGGTGGGCCTCGGGGTTCACGAGCCACACCAGCACCGCGCCCACGACGAAGGGGATCAGGCCGGCATCGCCCAGGCGGTGGGCCCAGGAGGAGGGCGTCATGGCTTCAACCCTTGCGGGCGGCCTGCACGAGCTGCTTCTCGAGCTGCTCGCCCGGTACGGCCCCGGGCAGGCGCGAGTCGTCCTCGAAGACGGTGGCAGGCGTGCCGTCCACGCGGTGCTTGCGACCGAGCTCGACGTTGCGATCGATGGCGGCGATGTCGCACTTCGCCGGCGCCGAGGAGGGTTGCTTGTTGGCCAGCATCCAGTCGCGCCACGCCAGCACCGGATCCTTGGCGCACCAGATGTCGCGCGACTTGGTCTGCGAATCCGCGCCGAGGATCGGGTAGAGGTAGATGTAGACGGTCACGTCCTTGAGGTTGGCCACGTCGCGCTCGAAGCGCTTGCAGTAACCGCAGTTCGGATCCACGAACACGGCCATCTTGCGCGTGCCCTTGCCCTGCTTGATGGCGATGGCGTCCTTCAGGGGCAGCTTGTCGAAGTCGAACGCGGTGAGCTTGTCGATGCGCTGCTTGGTGAGGTTGGTGCGCGCGCGCAGGTCGATCAGCTCGCCCTGGATCAGGTACTGGCCCTGCTCGTCGGTGTAGAAGATGTCGGCCCCGATGCGCACCTCCCACAGGCCAGCGATGGGCAGCTTCGTCACCTCGTCGACCTTGGGCAGGTTGGGCAGCCGCTCCGACAGGCTCTTGCGGATGGCCGCTTCCTGGGCGGAGGCGGGGATGGCGGCCAGCATCAGCCACAGCGCGCAGGCAGTAAGGGTAATCCTCATGGCGGCATTGTAGGGAGCACGTGGCCCGCCTCAGGAGTGCAAGGCGCGGTCGGTGAGCAGCCGCTTGAGCGGGCTCAGTCTGTCGAGCCCCGCCAGGCCCCGGTTGCGCAGCGCACGGGCCAGCGGCGCCTCGTGCGCGAAGAGGTGCAGCAGCGCGTCGGTGAGCTCGCCCATGGCCCGCGTGGGCAGCCAGCGTGCGCGTGCGTGGCGGCGCAGCAGCTTCTCGTCGCCCAGGGCCCTCCACGGCTCGCGCTGCGCCAGCACCTGAGCCAGCGACTGCACGTCGGCCAGCCCCAGGTTCAGGCCCTGGCCGGCCAGCGGGTGCACCGCATGGGCCGCATCGCCCAGGAGCACCCAGCCCGGCCCGCACACGGGCTCGCAGCGCAGCAGCGCCAGCGGCCAGGCCGCGCGCGGGCCAGCCAGGCGCAGCCCGCCGGCCGCACCGGCAGTGGCCTCCAGGAGCGCCGCCTCGAAGGCCGCATCGTCGCGTGCGAGCAGCTCCTGCGCCCGCGCCTCGGGCAGCGACCACACGAGCCCGTAGCTGCGCCCCGGCTCGGGACGGTCAAAGGGCAGCAGCGCGAGAACGTCCGGGGCGTGGAACCACTGCCGCGCCTGGCCGGCGTGCGGCCGGTCGGCCACGAGCCGGGCAGCCAGCGCGCGGTGCCCGTAGGGCCGGCTGTCCACCTGCACGCCCAGGGCCTGGCGGCTGGCCGAATCGCGGCCGTCGCACACGGCCAGCAGCGCGCCCTGCACGGCCGAGTCGGGCGACACGCGCTCGACGTGCGGGGCAAATCCCACGGCGCGCTCGAGCACGGCCTCGAGCTCGGCCGCGTCCACGATCCACGCCAGCTCTTCGCGCGCCTGCTCATAGGCGGAAAAGCGCAAGACCGCACCCGGCGCGTCGCCCTCGATGCGCATGTCGTACACGGGCGTGCGGGCGTCTGCGGGCAGCGCGCCCCAGACCTTGATGGAGTCGAGCAGCTCGACCGCACGGGCATTGAGCGCATAGGTGCGCACGTCGGGCCCGGCTGCAGCGCGGGGCCGCACCTGCCAGGCGATCGACAACCCCTGGCGCGAGAGCGCGAGCGCCAGGCTCATGCCCACCGCCCCGCCGCCGCGGATGCACACGTCGAAGGCTATTGTCACGCAGGCATTGTAGGCAGGCGCGCTCCACGCGGCGCGCTCGGCAGGCACAATCCCGCCCCACCATGAGCGACTTCGCCTGCACCCTCTCCGGGCTTCTGCTTCACCCCATCAAGAGCTGCGCGGGCTTTTCCGTTCACGAGCGCACCCTCATCGAGACCGGGCTGGACCTGGACCGCGAGTGGATGGTGGTGGACGCCCACGGCGAGATGCTCACCCAGCGCGAGCTGCCCCGCATGGCCCTCGTGCAGCCGACGCTGCGCGAGCGCGACATCGTGCTGCGCGCACCGGGCATGCTCGCGCTGCACGTGTGGCTCGACCGGGTGGAGTCGCGCTGCCGCGCGCGCGTGTGGGACGACGAGGTGGACGCCTGGGACATGGGCGACCTGGCCGCGCAGTGGTTCAGCGACTTCCTGGGCCAGCCGAAGCTGCGCCTCGTGCGCTTCGACCTGGAGGGCCGCACGCGCCTGGCCGAGCGGCGCTGGACGGGCGACATCCAGGCGCCCACCGTCTTTGCCGACGGCTTTCCGCTGCTCGTGGCCTCCACCGGCTCGCTGGCCGAACTCAACCGGCGCCTGGCTGCAGGTGGCCACGAACCGGTGACGATGGCGCGCTTTCGCCCCAACCTCGTGCTCGACGGGCTGACGCACCCCCACGACGAGGACATGATCGACCGGCTGGAGATCGACGCGCCCGAGGGCAAGGTCGTGCTCAAGCTCGTCAAGCCCTGCGTGCGCTGCACGATCCCCGATGTCGACCCGGTCACGGCCGAGCGCGGGCAGGCGGTGGCGGGCACGCTGGCGGGCTACCGTGCGGATGCCCGCATGAACGGCGGCCTGACCTTCGGCATGAACGCCATCATCGTCTCGGGCGTTGACCACACGCTGGCCGTGGGCACAACGGTGCGCGCCTCCTTCTAGAAAGCCTTTTCCATGAGCCTCCAATGCGGCATCGTCGGCCTGCCCAACGTCGGCAAGTCGACCCTCTTCAACGCCCTGACCAAGGCCGGTATCGCTGCCGAGAACTACCCCTTCTGCACGATCGAGCCCAACGTGGGCGTGGTGGAGCTGCCCGACCCGCGGCTGGCGCAACTGGCCGCCCTCGTCGAGCCCGAGCGCGTGGTGCCGGCCATCGTCGAGTTCGTCGACATTGCCGGCCTCGTGGCCGGGGCGAGCCAGGGCGAGGGCCTGGGCAACCAGTTCCTCAGCCACATCCGCGAGACCGACGCGATCGTCAACGTCGTGCGCTGCTTCGAGGATCCCAACGTGATCCACGTGGCTGGCAAGGTCGACCCCATCTCCGACATCGAGGTGATCCAGACCGAGCTCTGCCTGGCCGACCTCTCCACGGTGGAGAAGGCCCTGGTGCGGCACACCAAGGTGGCCAAGGCCGGGGGCGACAAGGAGGCGCAGCGCCTGGTGGATGTGCTCAAGAAGTGCGAGGCCGCGCTCAACCGCGGCGAACCCGTGCGCGGCATCGACTTCAGCAAGGAAGAGCGCGTGGTGCTCAAGCCGCTGTGCCTGATCACGGCCAAGCCGGCGATGTTCGTGGGCAACGTGGCCGAGGACGGCTTCGAGAACAACCCCTTCCTGGAGAGGCTGCGCGAGTACGCAGCGCGCCAGGGCGCGCCGGTGGTGGCCATCTGCGCCAAGACGGAGGCCGAACTCGCCGACATGGAAGACGCCGACCGGCTCCTGTTCCTGCAGGAGATGGGCCAGAGCGAGCCGGGCCTCAATCGCCTGATCCGCGCCGCCTTCAAGCTGCTGGGGCTGCAGACCTACTTCACCGCGGGCGTCAAGGAAGTACGCGCCTGGACGATCCATGTCGGCGACACCGCGCCGCAGGCCGCCGGCGTCATCCACACCGACTTCGAGCGCGGCTTCATCCGCGCCCAGACCATCGCCTTCGACGACTACATCGCCTGCAAGGGCGAACAGGGCGCCAAGGATGCCGGCAAGATGCGGGCAGAGGGCAAGGAATACGTGGTGCGCGACGGGGACGTGATGAACTTCCTCTTCCACTAGCCGACTGCCCGCGCACGGGCGGTTCAGCCGGCGGGGCGCTTGAGCACGAGCGTGAGGATGTCGTAGCTCGCCACGAGCTCACCGTCCTGGTTGGTCACCTGCACGTCCCACGCCACCACGCCCTGCGCGGGCTGCTCCTTGCGCGGGGGCTTGTCGATCTTGCGCTTGCAGGTCAGCCGCGCCTGGATCGTGTCGCCGATGCCCACCGGCTTGACGAAGCGCAGCGTGTCCAGCCCGTAGTTGGCCAGCACCGGGCCCTTGGCGGGCGACACGAACAGGCCCGCCGCCGCCGACAGCACGAAGTAGCCATGCGCGATGCGCTTGCCAAACGGGCTCTCGCGCGCGGCGATTTCGTCGAAGTGCATGTAGAAGAAGTCGCCCGAGATGCCACCGAAGGCCACGATGTCGGCCTCGGTGACGGTGCGGCGGTGGGTGAGCAGGGAGTCCCCGATGGCCAGTTCGTCGTAGTGCTTGCGAAAGGGGTGCAGCGCCTCTTCCTGCACCTTGGCGCCGCGCACGTATTCACCCGTGACGGCCGCCAGCATCGTGGGCGAGCCCTGCACGGCAGCGCGCTGCAGGCAGTGGTGCACGGCGCGCAGGCCCCCGAGCTCCTCGCCCCCGCCTGCACGGCCGGGGCCGCCGTGCTTGAGCGCAGGCAGCGGCGAGCCGTGGCCGGTGGACTCGGCCGCGGCCTCGCCGTCCAGGATGTGGATGCGGCCGTGCCAGGCGGCGGCCGCCGGCACCACGCGCGCAGCCACCATGGGGTCGCGCGTGACGAGCGTCGAGACGAGGCTGCCCCGGCCGCGCGCGGCCAGGGACAAGGCTTCGTCCAGGTCGTCGTAGGGCATGAGCGTGCTCACCGGGCCGAAGGCCTCGACGTCGTGCACGGCAGCGGCGGCGCGCGCCGACGGCTGGCGGCACAGCAGCAGCGTCGGGGGGAAGAAGGCGCCCTGCGACACGCCCTCCCCCATCGGCGCGAAGCCCGCCGCGCCAGCCGAACCGGCCCCGCACACCACCTCGTGGCCCAGGGCCAGCTCGGCCACGCGCGCGGCCACATCGGCCTGCTGGGCGCGCGAGGCCAGCGCGCCCATCTTCACGCCCTCCACGGCCGGATCGCCCACCACGACCCGGGCCAGGCGTGCCGCGATGCGGGCGGCCACTTCGTCCAGATGGCGCCGAGGCACGATGGCGCGCCGGATCGCCGTGCACTTCTGGCCCGCCTTGGCCGTCATCTCGCGCGCCACCTCGCGCACGAAGAGCTCGAACTCCTCGTCATCGGGGCCGACCTCGGGGGCCAGGATCGCGCAGTTGAGCGAATCGGCCTCGGCGTTGAAGGGAATCGAGCGCGCCACCAGGTTCGGGTGCACGCGCAGCCGCGCCGCGGTGTCGGCCGAGCCGGTGAAGGTGACCATATCGGCCTCGGTCAGGCAGTCGAGCAGGTTGCCGGTGCCGCCGATGACGAGTTGCAGGCTGCCCGGTGGCAGCAGGCCTGAGTCGTGCATCAGCCGCACCAGGGCCTCGGTGAGAAAGCTCGTGGCCGTGGCGGGCTTGGCGATGCACGGCAGCCCGGCCAGGAAGCACGGGGCGAACTTCTCGAGCAGGCCCCACACGGGAAAGTTGAAGGCGTTGATGTGCACGGCCACGCCCCCGCGCGGCACGAGGATGTGGGTGCCCGCAAAGCGCCCCGTCTTGCCCAGCGGCAGCACCGGGCCCTCGTGCACGACATTGCCTGACGGGAGCTCAGCCGCGCCGATGCTGGCGTAGGCAAAGAGCGTGCCGGTGCCGCCTTCGATGTCGACCCAGCCGTCTGCGCGCGTGGCGCCCGTGTGGCGAGACAGCGTGTAGAGCGCCTCCTTGTGCTGCACCAGGTACGCTGCCAGCGCCTTCAGGCGCGCGGCGCGCTGCTGGAAGTCGAGCCCGAGCAGGCCTGGCACCCCCGTGCGGTGCGCGTGGTGCACGGCCTCGGCAAAGTCGATCGTCTCGGCGTGGGTGTGGGCCACGCACGAGCCGTCGATCGCACTGGCCAAGGGGGTTGATCCGGTCGTGCCGATCCAGCGCCCGGCAATCAGGCTCTTCAGGACGGGGGCAGATTCGGGGGCACGGCTGGGCAGGGTCATGGTCACCTCGGCATCGGTAGGGCGAAAGATAGCGTGAAGGGCGCGCCGCAGTGAGAATTGGCGTGATCTTGCTCGCATTTCCCGCTCCGCAAGGGCCAAGCCGCGGTCACAATCACCCAAGAGGCGGGATTCATAAGTTCGCCCAATCAGGGGAAACCAACGATGCCAACACCGGGCAAGAGAGCGCTCTTTCTGGGCCTGGACGGGGTGATGCACCATCGCAACGCGAACGTGTCTCAGTTCCTGTCACGCATGCCCTTGCTGGAGCAGACGGTCGGCGCGGCCGACATCGACCTCGTCGTGCTGTCCTGCTGGGACTTCGCCACGGACTTCGACCGCCTCAAGGCCGTCTTCTCCCCGGGCCTTCGCGGCCGGGTCGTTGGCCGCACCGTGGAGGAAACCGGGGCCCTGCACAAGCGCTTCAAGGAGATCCAGAACTGGCTGCGCACGCACCCGTCACCTGACTGGCGCGTGCTCGACAGCGATCCCTACGACTACCCGGACGCCTGTTCGGAGTTCATCCGCTGCAGCCCGGCGATCGGCCTGACCGCCCCCCAGGCGGAGGCACTCAAGGTTTGGCTGCAGAACCCGAAAGTGCGCTGAAGCGTGCCACGTTGCACGGGCGCATTGGCACTCTCTACAGGGGAGTGCTAACATCCCTGGAACTTTACGTTCAGGGTTTACTCTAATACGGGTATGAACGCTGCTGCTGCCCCCACCGCCCTCGCACTGCGCGACCCTTGGTCGCTCGTGCCCTCGCTTGGCAACCTCGACGCCTACATCAGCGCCGTCAACCGGCTGCCGATGCTCACGCCGCAGGAGGAGGGCGACCTCGCCCGCCGCCTGCACGACAACGGCGATCTCGAGGCCGCCGGGCGGCTGATCATGTCCCATCTGCGCCTGGTGGTGTCGATCTCGCGCCAGTACCTCGGCTACGGGCTGCCCCAGGGCGACCTGATCCAGGAAGGCAACGTCGGCCTGATGAAGGCCGTCAAGCGCTTCGACCCGGGCCAGGGCGTGCGGCTGGTGAGCTACGCCGTGCACTGGATCAAGGCCGAGATCCACGAATTCATCCTGCGCAACTGGCGCATGGTGAAGGTCGCGACCACCAAGGCGCAGCGCAAGCTGTTCTTCAACCTGCGCTCGATGAAGCAGGGCTTCAAGGCCGGCGCCGTCGATGGCGAGACGCACCGCTCCACGCTCACGCCGTCCGAGGTGCGGGTGGTGGCGCGCGAGCTCAACGTCAAGCCCGAGGAAGTCGTCGAGATGGAGACCCGCCTGGCCGGTGGCGACCTCGCCCTGGAGGCACCCGGCGAGGAAGGCGAGGAGGAGTTCGCGCCCATTGCCTACCTGGCCGATGAGCGCCATGAGCCCACGCGAGCGCTGGAAGCGCGCCAGCGCGACTGGATGGCCGGCGACGGCATCGGCCGCGCGCTGGAAGTGCTCGACGCGCGCAGCCGGCGGATCGTCGAGGAGCGCTGGCTCAAGGTCAACGACGATGCCAGCGGCGGCATGACGCTGCACGAGCTGGCCGCTGAGTACGGGGTGAGCGCCGAGCGCATCCGCCAGATCGAGGTGGCTGCGCTCAAGAAGATGCGCAAGTCGCTCGAGGCGGCTTGAAGGCTTCGCGGGCCTGAGGGCCTGCCGCGTCCGCCGCGCCGACCACGTCGGCCGCGCGGCCTCAGCCCTCGGCCAGTATCCGCCTGAGGTCAGACACCAGGGCCGCCTGGCCGGTACCGTGGCGGGTGAACAGCCGCACCCGCCCCCGCGTGTCGAACACGTAGGAGCCGGCGGTGTGGTCGATGGTGTAGGTGTCCGGTGTCTTGCCCTCGACCTTGCGGTAGAAGACCTTGAAGGCCTTGGCGGTGGCAAGAGTCTGCTCTTCGCTGCCGCGCAGCGCGACGAAGCTCGGGTCGAAGGCAGCCACGTAGGCGCGCAGGATTTCCGGGGTGTCGCGCGCGGGGTCGACCGTCACGAAGATGCCTTGCACGCGTGCGCCGTCCGCACCGAGCTCGCGCCGGGCTGCAGCGAGTTCGCCAAGCGTCGTCGGGCACACATCGGGGCACTGCGTGAAGCCGAAGAACACGACCACCGCTCGGCCCTTGAATTCGGCCAGGGTGCGCACGCGGCCTTCCGGGTCGGGCAGGGAGAGCTCGCTGGCGTAGCTCGCACCGGTGATGTCGATGCCCTGGAAGGGCGGCTGGCTGGTGCCGATGCCCAGGCGATCGCAACCGGACAGCCACAGGGCCGAGCCGGCTGCCAGCGCGAGCGCCTGGCGGCGCGGGAGGCGAGCTGCGCGGCCCACGCCGCTCACGCCAGCCAGGCCGCCAGCGGCGGCCCCAGGTAATGGTCCACCAGCAACGCGGCAAAGAGCAGCGACAGGTGCCAGATGGAGAAGCGGAAGGTCTGCCGGGCCAGCGCGTCGCTGTACTGGCGCCACAGTTGAAAGGCGTAGGCGATGAACATCACGCCCAGCACCACGGCGCTCACGAGGTAGATCCAGCCGCTCATCAGGAAGATGAAGGGCAGCAGCGTGGCGGCAAAGAGCACGAGCGTGTAGAGCAGCACGTGCAGCCGGGTGAAGGCCGGACCGTGGGTGACCGGCAGCATCGGCAGGCCTGAGCGGCGGTAGTCCTCGGTGCGGTACAGCGCCAGCGCCCAGAAGTGCGGCGGCGTCCACAGGAAGATGATCAGGCACAGGATCAGCGCCTCGTGCCCGACCTCGCCGCGCATGGCGGCCCAGCCCAGCACAGGCGGCATCGCGCCCGAGGCCCCGCCGATCACGATGTTCTGCGGCGTGCGGGGCTTGAGCACCACGGTGTAGATCACCGCGTAGCCGACGAAGGTGAGGAAGGTCAGCCACATCGTCAGCGGATTGACCCATACCCACAGCACCACGCTGCCGAGGGTGCCCAGCACGGCCGAGAAGACGAGCGCCTCGCGCCGGGTGAGCTCGCCCTTGGCCGTGGCCCGCCAGGCGGTGCGGGCCATCTTGGCGTCGATGTGCTGCTCGATCAGGCAGTTGAAGGCCGCAGCCGCGCCGGCCACGAGCCAGATGCCGGCCACCGCAGCCACGAGCCGGATGGGGTCGGGCCAACCGGGCTGGGCCAGCAGCATGCCGATGAGCGCGCAGAACACGATGAGCTGCACCACGCGGGGCTTGGTGAGCTCGTAGTACTGCTCCCAGCGCGGGCGCAGGCCGACAGGGCGGGCGAGAGTCTGGGACATGCCGGCGCGCATTCTAGGTGGCCGCTGGCGCACGCGGCGCTGCCACCGGCACCGGCGTGTCCGTCGCGCTCGCACGCGCGGCGTGCGAGCGCGCCAGCAGCGAGGTGGCCAGCGCCACCATCGCGGCGGCCCCGGCCGAGTGCCCGAGCGCGGCCACGAGCGGCCAGCCGAGCACCACGTTGGACAGCCCGCTGGCCACCTGCGTGCCCAGCAGGACCGCCCACGCGAGCGCGTAGCGCCGCTGCGTCACGCCGCCGCTGCGCCACAGCGCCAGCGCCAGCGCCACGACGGCCACCACCAGCACGAGCGCGAAGAGGCGGTGCGCCATGTGGATCGCCACCAGCGCATCGGCACCGAGGTAGCCGCCGTGGCCGGCGCGGCCGAGCTCGCGCAGCACCGTGAAGCCCTCGGCCCACTGCATCGGCGGCCACCAGCTGCCGTTGCAGGTCGGAAAGCCCTGGCAGGCGAGCACCGCGTAGTTGGTCGAGACCCAGCCGCCCAGCGCGATCTGCACCACGAGCAGCGCAGCCACGACCCACGCCCCGGCGTGCAGCGCACGCGGCAGCTCAAGGGTGCGGCCACGCCAGGTCTCGTGCTGCACCACGAGCAGCGCCAGCAGCGCCAGGCCGCCGAGCAGGTGCGCCGTGACCACGGCCGGATAGAGCTTGAGCGTGACCGTGTACTTGCCGAACAGGCCCTGCACCAGCACCCATGCGAGCGTGGCCGTGGCCCACCACGGCGAATGCGGCAGGCGCCGCCGCTCCACCCAGCTCACGGCGGCCATCACGAGGATGAGCACGCCCACCGTCATCGCCAGGTAGCGGTGGATCATCTCGATCCAGGCCTTCTTGAAGGTCACCGGCCCGTCGGGCAGCGCCGCCTGCGCAGCGGCGATCTCCGCCTTGGCGCCCAAGGGGCTCGCCTCGCCGTAGCAGCCTGGCCAGTCCGGGCAGCCCAGGCCCGAGTCGCTCAGCCGCGTGAAGGCGCCGAACACGATGAGGTCGAAGGTGAGAAAGAGCGTCACCGCCGTGAGGGCAGCCAGGCGCGCACGCGTGTCGGTGCCGCGCCGACGCAGCCACACCCAGGCCAGCGGCAGCAGCGCCGCCACCAGCGCAAGGCCGGCCAGCGGCAGCAGCGGGCTCAGGTCGACGAGGGGAACGTCGGTGGGCATGGTCGGGATTCAGCGCCCGGGCGTGTCCCATGACGAAGAGGCCCGCAGGAGCCGCTCCAGATCGCGCTTCAGGCGCGCGGGCTGCGCGGAAGCAGGCGGGCGCATCATCCACTTGCCCATCGGGTCGACGATGTACAGGTGCGCCTGCAGCGGCTGGCCCGCTTCGGGCTCGAGCCACCTCGCCAGCGCGGGGGCCGGCACGCGCAGCATCTGCACACCAGCTTCCTCGAGCGCGGCGCGCAGCTCGGGCCGCACGGGAGAGTCGTCGGTCACGAGCCAGACCTTGTCGAGCCTGTCGCGCTCGCGGCCGAGCATCTCGCGCAGCTGGCGCTGCATGAACAGGCGCGCCTCGCAAGCGGCGTCGCACGCCGCCGGGCCCACCGCCACGAGCAGCCACTGCCCGCGCAGCGAAGAGGCGGGCACGGCACGGTCGTCCAGCGTGCGCAGGGGCAGCTCCGCGGGCAGCTCGCGCGCCGGCTCGATCAGCGTCGAGTAGTTGCTGCGGCCCTCGGGCCGGATCACGTAGTAGGTGAAGTAGGAAGCCACGACGGGCGCCGCGCAGGCCAGCAGCACCAGCACCGCCTGCAGCCGTCCGCTCAGGCGGCGACGCCTGACGATCTCGGGCATCGCCACCGCGTGCACCGTCAGCCCGACGGGCTCAGGCACCCGTGGTGGCGGCGGCGCGGCGCCGGGGTCGGATGAGTTGGAACCAGACATAAAGGAGGATGCTCAGCGCACTCAGCGCAAACCACTGGAAAGCGTAGCCATGGTGCTTGTGCACCCCTGCGGCGGGGGCCGCCCAATCGCGCACCAGCCCGTCGGAGGGTTGCCCGGGCTCGTCGAGCTGCATCAGCGACAGCGGCCTGAGCACCAGGCCCGTCTCGCGCGCGAACGACGACATGTCCAGATTCTGCCGGATGGGTCCGACATCCGAGGCCTCGAACTCGAAGAGCCGCGCTGGCGGCGGGGCGATGCGCCCGGCCACGCGCACGGTGCCGTCGGGCGCAGGCGGCCGGATCACACGCGTGCGGTCGGCCGCGTCACGCGGCTGCCAGCCCCGCTGCACCAGCACGGCGCTGCCGTCGGCCAGCACCAGCGGGGTGACGACGAAGAAGCCCGGGCGCCCCTGCATCTGCCGGTTGTCGAGCCACAGGGTGTACGCATCCCGCCACTGCCCCTCCAGCACGGTGCGGCGGTGGTGCTGGGCGGCAGCCGCCTCGGGGTCACGCGCGAGGTCGGCCGCCAGCAGCGCCGGTGCGTCGCGCCGGCTGTCCACTGCGGCCTGCAGAGTCTGCTTCTGCTGCGCGCGGTCGAGCTGCCAGACGCCCAGCCGCGCCGTGACGGCCGACAGCGCGAGCGCGGCCACCAGCACGATCACGCGCGAGCGGCGACTCATGGCACTGGCGTTCGCGCTGCGCGCTTCGGGCCGAGGGGCTCGGAGCGGCCTGGGCGGCCCGGGCGGCTCGTATGACCCGCATGGCCCGTATGGCTCGCATACACTGGATCGATGAAGGCCCTCATCGTGATCGTGCTCGTCTGCATCGTGGGTGTGCTGGCCAGTGCCGGCGTGCTGATGCTCAAGAAGGGGCGCGATGCCTCCACCGCGCCCAACGCCATGGCGCGCGCGCTGGCCTGGCGGGTGGGCCTGTCGGTGGCCCTCTTCCTCTTCATCCTGCTGGCCTGGTCGCTGGGCTGGGTGCGGCCCACGGGAATCCCGGTTTCGGCCTGAGGCGCCCCGCACGCAGCGGGCATGAAAAACGCCGCCTCGCGGCGGCGCCCTTCCCGGCTGGCGGCGTGCGCCGTCAGAGCCAGTACACGAGGAAGTACAGGCCCAGCCACACCACGTCCACGAAGTGCCAGTACCAGGCGGCACCCTCGAAGCCGAAGTGGCGCTGGGGCGTGAAGTGGCCCTTCATCAGGCGCAGCGTGATGAACAGCAGCATCAGCATGCCCACGAACACGTGAAAGCCGTGGAAGCCGGTGAGCATGAAGAAGGTCGACCCGAAGATGCCCGAGGTCAGCTTGAGGTTGAGGTCACGGTAGGCGTGCACGTACTCGTAGGCCTGCACGCACAGGAAGAGGGCGCCCAGCGCCACCGTCACCCACATCCAGAAGATCGTCTTGCTGCGCTGGTTGGCAATCAGCGCGTGGTGCGCGATAGTGAGTGTGACGCCCGAAGTCAGCAGCAGCGCGGTGTTGATCGTGGGCAGCCAGAACGGGCCCATCGTCTGGAAGGGCTCGACCGTGCCGGCCGGCGAGGCCGTGAAGCCGGCCCCGGCGCTCGGCCAGATGGCCTTGAAATCGGGCCACAGCACCTGATGGTTGAGGTCGCCGAGCATCGGCACCGAGAACACGCGGGCCCAGTACAGCGCGCCGAAGAACGCGGCGAAGAACATCACCTCCGAGAAGATGAACCAGCCCATGCTCCAGCGGAAGGAGACGTCGATGCGGTCGGAATAGAGGCCCCCCTCGCTCTCGCGGATCGCGTCGCCGAACCAGCGGAACATCACGAGCGCCCAAAGCGCCAGGCCGGCGAGCACCACCCAGCCGCCGTAGCCGTGGCCGTTGACCCACTGCGAAGCGCCGAAGATCACGAGCAGCATGCCCACGGCCACCATCACCGGGTGCTGCGAGGGGGCTGGGATGAAGTAGTAGGGCGTGGTGCCTGCGGGGGTGGTGGAGGCCATCTGGGTTCAGCTCCTCGGTGCGGATCTCTCGGAAAAGCGATGTCGGTTCGTCAAAGGGCCACGCCGCTGCGCACGACCCACTGCACGGCGCCCACCAGGGCGAGCACGAACAGCGCGGCCGCCAGCACGCCGGCGACGATCACGTAAAGGGGGTTGAGGCGCTGCACGTCGCGCTCGTAGCCCTCGCGGCGGCGCACGCCGAAGAAGGACCACAGCACCGCGCGCATCGTCTCGGCCGGGGAAAGCGG
>JBIIED010000224.1:0-5924 GCA_044237995.1 Rubrivivax sp.
GGGCAGTGCGGCCGCGCACAGGGCGCATGCCGCAGACACGCGCAGCGTTGCGCTGGCTGCCAGGGCACCCAGCAGCACCACCACGCCTGTGGCCAGCGAGGCGCCCAGCATCCGTGAGGCCGGAACCTCGAGCCCGGCCTGCTCGATCCAGCGGTCCAGGCTCGAGCTGTGCGGCAGCGCCAGGGTGAGCCGCTCGAGCCAGCTGCCCTCCTGCCCGAGCCGGCGCTTGAGCAGCGCCGCCTGCGCCTGGCCGTGCCCGCCCGCGGAGATGGCGCGTACGCGCTGGCGCAGCTTGCGCACCTGCGGCCCGCGCGTGTCGTTCCACAGCATCCAGCCGCCTTCGAGTGCGGCCACCACGGCCACGAAGGCGATCACCAGCGTCAGCAGCATGGGTGTGTCCATGGGGAGGGCTCCTTCAGGTGGGGTCGTAGAGGTCGTCGGCCAGTCGCTCGCCTTGCGCGTCCAGCCGCGCCTGGAACTGCGGGCGCACCCCCGTGGCACGGTGGCGGCCCATCACCTGGCCCTGCGCGTCCACGCCCGTCTGCTCGAAGACGAAGAGGTCCTGCATGGTCACCACCTCGCCTTCCATGCCGGTGATCTCCGACAGCGCCACGATCCGGCGCCGCCCGTCGGACAGGCGCTGCACCTGCAGCACCGCCGTGAGGGCCGAGGCGATCTGCTGGCGCGCCGCGCGCGGGCCCATGTGCAGCCCGGCCATGCCGATCATGTTCTCCACGCGCAGCAGGGCGTCGCGCGGGGAGTTGGCGTGCACGGTGGCCATCGAGCCGTCGTGGCCCGTGTTCATGGCCTGCAGCATGTCGAAGGCCTCGTCGCCGCGCACCTCGCCCAGGATGATGCGGTCGGGCCGCATGCGCAGCGCGTTGCGCACGAGCGCGCGCTGCGCCACCTCGCCTCGCCCCTCCACGTTGGGCGGGCGTGTCTCCAGCCGCACCACGTGCGGCTGCTGCAGCTGCAGCTCGGCCGCATCCTCGATCGTGACGATGCGTTCGCGCTCGGGGATGAAGGCCGACAGCACGTTGAGCGTCGTCGTCTTGCCGCTGCCCGTGCCGCCCGAGATGAGGAGGTTCAGCCGCGCGCGCACCATCGCGCGCAGCAGCGCCGCCATCGCCGGCGTGAGCGTGCCCAGGCGCACGATGTCGTCGACGGCCAGCGGCACGCGCGAGAACTTGCGGATCGACAGCGCCGGGCCGTCCAGCGCCAGCGGCGGGATGATCGCGTTCACGCGCGAGCCGTCGGGCAGCCGGGCGTCCACCATGGGGCTGGCCTCATCCACGCGCCGGCCCACGCGCGAGACGATGCGGTCGATGATGCGCAGCAGGTGGCGCTCGTCGTCGAAGCGCACGGGGGTGTGCTCCAGGCGCCCGCCGCGCTCGATCCACACCTCCTGTGGCCCGTTGACGAGGATGTCGGAGATCCCTGCGTCGGCCAGCAGCGGCTCCAGCGGGCCCAGGCCCATCACCTCGTGCTCGATGTCCACGGCAACCTGGCGTTGCTCGCGCGTGTTGAGCGGCAGGTTGGATTCCTGGATCAGCCGCTCGATGAGCGTGCGCAGCTCCTCGCGCAGCCGGGCCGGGTCGAGCGCGCGCAGCGCGTCGAGGTCGATGCGCTCGAGCAGCCGCCGGTAGAGCTCGCCCTTGAGTGCGACGTACGCCGGGTTGCCCGCGGCGCCCGGGGCAGCGCCGGTGCGCGCCGCGGCATCTTGCGCCTGGTTGGCGGCTTGGTTGGCGGCTTGGTTTGTCGCCAGGTTCGCGGCCAGGTTCGTCGCCAGGTTTGCCGCGCTGTCCCCCGCGCCCGCCCCCGCCGCCCCCGACGGGCTTGCCGAGCCCGCCGAGCCCGCTGGTCCCGGACTGCCCGGCGATGCGTCCCGTGCAGGGGTGTCGGGCAGGCTTGGGGGCTCGGTTCCAGGGGCCATGCGCGACCACTGTGACCAGCGCTCTCGAAGGTTCATCGGGGGCATTCTTGTGTGGGGCGGTGACGGGGTGCTCAGGCGGCCGCGCGTGGCCAGCCCAGGCTGCGCAGCCAGGAGCGCGCCCCCGAGGACTCGGCGGCAAGCTCCGGGCTGAGCTCCTCGGCCCAGGCGGCCAGCGCTCGCGCAACCGGGTCTCGCGGGGCGTGCCGGCCGATGGGCACGCCGTGGTCGGTGGCGCTGGCCACCGTGGCCGGGCTGTCGGCAATCTCGCGTGCCTCCTCGAAGCCCAGCGCACGGCGCAGGTCCGCCGCGGTGAGCTCGCCGGGCTGTCCGACGCGGTTGACGACCAGCCGCGTGCGACCGCGCGCCACATCGAGCTCGCGCAGCAGCGCCAGCAGCCGCCGCGCGCCGTGCAGCCCCGCCAGCGTCGGGGGCGCCACCACCTGCATCGAGCTGGCCAGGTCGAGCGCGGGCAGCGTCGCGGCATCGGGGCCGCGCCCGAGGTCGAGCACCACGGCGTCGAAACGCGCGGCAGCGAGCTCGACGATGCGCGCCACCGAATCGGAGCGGATTGCCATCGCACCCTCGAGCCGCTGCGGCGCCGGCAGCAGGCGCAGCTCGGGCCCGCAGGCCAGCAGCGCCGACTCCAGCAGCGCACCGTCGAGCCGTGCGTGCTGCGCGGCCAGGTCGGAGAGCGTGGTGGCGCCGGGCTGGTCGCTCAGGAAGACGGCCGCGTCGCCGTGCGCCAGGTCCAGGTCGAGCACCGCGGTGCGCCGGCCGCGTGCGGCCAGCGCAGCCGCCAGGCTCGTGGCCAGGAACGTGGAGCCCGCGCCGCCCTTGGCCGACATGAGCGCGAGCACGAGGCAGGGCGTGCGCGCGGCGGCTGGCGCGCCGGCGCGCACGCGCTCGATCTGGCGCACGATCGCCTGCCCGAGCTCGCCCGGGCTGGAGGGCAGCGGCACCACCTCGCGCACGCCGGCACGCATGGCCGCCAGCAGCGTCTCGGGCTTGGGGTCGGGGGTGAGCAGCAGCGCGGCGGTGCCGGGCCGGCTCGCGAGTGCCTCGCCCAGCTCCTGCAGGTCACCCGGGCCCACGACCGGCAGCGCCAGCGCAAGCAATAGCGGGCCCTCCTCGCGCACGGCGCGTGCGGCGGCATGCGCGCCGCCGGCGCGGGACTGCACCTGCAGGTCGGCGCGCAGCAGCGCGGCCTCGCGCGCCACGGCTTGTGCAAAGGAAGGGTCGGCGGCGATGGCAAGAAGCTGCATGGGCATGGCAGTTGGGGTGTGTGACGGCAGGGGCGGTGGGGCGGGGCGCAAGGCTTGGCTGAAAAGGGCTGCGAAGGCTCAGCTGCAATGCGCGGGGTTGAGGCTGCTGTCGAGAGATTCGCGGGGCAGGTAGGAAGTGACGGCGGGCACCGGCAGCACC
Organism: Rubrivivax sp.; assembly: GCA_044237995.1. Classification (GTDB taxonomy): domain Bacteria; phylum Pseudomonadota; class Gammaproteobacteria; order Burkholderiales; family Burkholderiaceae_C; genus Rubrivivax. The sequence goes on from JBIIED010000224.1 coordinate 3,356, forward strand.
TGCAGCAGCCACAGCCCGCCCGGGGCGGCGTAGTCGCGCACGGTCACGCTCACGCCCGTGCAGGCGGGCGTGCTGCCGCCTTGCTGCGCGGCGCAGCCCGAGGGCAGGTACTGGATCGACACCGACCCGCCCTGCACGGCGCCGAGCCACGGCGCCATGCGCGTGCGCACGGCCGCGCTCGCCTCCAGGCTGCACACCACGGCGGTGCGCGCGCCGGCGCGCGCCGCCTCGCCGGCCGAGACGATGGCAAACACCCAGCGCGACAGGTCGATGGTGGCCAGCGCCGTGGCCACGAACACCGTCACCACCAGGGCGAACTCCACGGCCGCCGCGCCGCGCTGCCTGCGCGATCGCATGCGGGTGTCAGAAGAACACATAGGGCACCGTCACGCTGATCGGGCTGAAGGAAAAGGCCGGCAGCACGCTCCAGCCCAGCGCCGGGAAGCGCCAGCCCGAGACCGTCACCGTCACGAGGTCGAGCGTGCCGGCCCCTGTGGCCACGGCCCGCACCGACGGGCTCGAGGCGGGCTCCAGGATCGCCACCTGTTGCACCGTCAGGCCTGCCAGCAGGGCGGGCCGTGCGCAGCCGCCGCCGGCGGTCTCGGGCGCACCGGTGACGACGATGCAGCGTGCCTCGAGCTGCCGCGCCGCATCGGCCGGCGTGCCCACGGCCAGGTAGCGTGCGGCTGCGCGCGTGCTGCGCGCCAGCGTGTCCCACGCGGCCACGGCGCGCCCGAACTCGACGGCGCCGAGCACGAGCGGGACGAGTACCGTCATCACCAGTGCGAACTCGACCGAGGCCACCCCGCGTGTGCGCATCACTGCACCAGGGTGGGCACCGGCGGCCCGAAGCTGCCGCCGGCCAGGCCGCTGGAGGCGCATGGCGTGCCCGCGGCGCGAGCCAGGCCCAGGAATTCCACGTCCATCGTGGCGGCTACCTGCGACCACTGGGCCGCGGAGCCGCCGTTGCGCACCGGTGCGAGCATCAGCACGCAGGCGAAGTCCAGGATCGGCGGCTGCGCCGAGCCCGAGGCCGCCCACGCCGTGCAGTCGACGATGGCGGCCACCGCCACGCGGCGCCGCTGCCCGAGGCTTGCATGCTGCGTGCTCGAGAGCTTGGTGGTGTTGCTGGCCACGAGGCCCTGAAAGGGCGTGCGCGCGGTGCTGCGCGCGACGAAGTCGGCGTAGTTGCTCGAGCCCGTGGGGTAGCCGTAGCCCGTGAAGTCGGGCTTGGCGCCTGCGGGGTCCATGCCGCTGGCGTACACACCAAAGCGCGCGTTCCAGGCCGACTCGAGCGTGGACACCACGCCCGGCTGGCCCACCCGCGAGCCGGAGGACACCGCGCAGGCGCCCGAGCCGTTGAGCAGGTCGCGCAGCTCCGAAGCGCCACCTGCCGGGGGCGTGAAGTCCAGCCACCCGAAGCGCCCGGATCCATAGCCCGATCCCGGGCTGTTGACAGCGGTGAGCCGCTCGCCCACGGTGCGGCCGTAGTTGTTGGCTGCCCCGCCGGCGCCGGTCGTGCACACGGCCACGGGGATCGCGCACACGCTCTGCCCCGGCGTCAGCGTGGCGGTGGCGCTGGCCGATGCCACGAGCTCGCGCGGCAGCCCCGGCACGATGGTGCCCAGCAGCGGCAGCAGGAAGAGCGTGTTGCCCTCGTCGGCGTAGCTGCAGCGCGCAAAGCGTGCCGCCGTGGGCGAGAGCCCGCCGGTGGACAAGGCGCTGGCCTCCACCCAGGGCGCGCCCGAGGCAGCGCTGCTGAAGGCCACGCGCAGCCGTGCAGGCGAAAGTGTGTCGCGCTGGAAGCGCATGCGGTTGACGGAGACGGGCTCGCGCGCGGCAGCCCCGGCGCGGGTCGGGTCGGTGAGCACCAGCGCGTGCGCACGGGCCACGTCGAAGATGCCCGCGTCGTTCACGCCGGTGAGCTGCGCCGAGGCGGCCAGCGCGCAGGCGTCCATCGCGCTTTGCAGCTCGGTGCGGTAGACGACGATGCGGCCGATGTCCACGGCCAGCGCGGCAAAGCCCGCCAGCAGCGGCAGCACGAGCGCGGCCAGGATCGCGATGCCGCCTCGCGGCCGGCGCCGCATGTGGCGAGAGGATCGGCTCACTTGCGACGGCCCTCCTTCAGGGCTGGCCGGAGCCCGAGCCGATCCCCAGAACGTTGAAGCTCGCCGGTGGGGCCTTGAAGCCCTCGCGGTGGCGCGTCAGCGTGTGGACGGCGGCCACGCCGTCGAAGGGCGCAGTGGCGTCGCTGGCGGCAGCGCCGGCCTGCGGTCGCAGCACCTGCTGCGCCAAGGCCTGGCGCGTGGCCGTGCCGAGCCGGGCGTCGAGCTCGGGGGCGGCGGGGGCGAAGGCGGTGGCGCAGCCGCCCAGTGAAGCCACTGAAGCCAGGCAAGCCACTGAGACCAGTCCCACCCGAGTCACCCGTGCCGCCTGAACACGCGGCGCCCTCAGCGCCCTCGGTGCACTCAAGGACCTCAGGCAACTCAGGAAACTCTGGGCCGACGCCTTGTCGGGCCCGCCGTGCGAGGGCTTGGGGCCAAGCGTGCCGGCCAGTGGCAGGAAGTCT
>JBIIED010000225.1:0-5922 GCA_044237995.1 Rubrivivax sp.
CATGAAGACCGGCGGCTCGACGAGCGCGGCGAGGTCCACCGGCTGGCCGGCTGCCAGCGGCCCGAGCAGCCGGTGCGCGTGCAGCACGCCGATCACGTCGTCCAGGCCGCCGCGGCACACCGGGTAGCGGGCGTGGGGGTGCGCGGCCACCTTCTCCACCACCTCGAGCAGGGGCGACTGCACGTCCAGCCAGACGATGTCGGTGCGCGGGATCATCATGGAGCCGATCTGCCGCTCGTCGAGCCGAAAGACGTTGCGCACCATCTGGTGCTCCTGCTTCTCGATCACGCCGGCGTCCAGCCCCTCCTCGAGCTGTGCTGCGATCTCCTCTTCGGTGACGCTGCGGCTGGGCCCGCCTCGCACACCCACGAGCCGAAGCACCGCCTCGGTGGAGGCGCCCAGTGCCGCGACGAAGGGCCGCGTGGCGGTGGACAGCGCGTTCATGGGCCCGGCCACGAGCCGAGCCACCCTCTCCGGATACATCTGCCCGATGCGCTTGGGCACGAGCTCGCCGAAGATGATCGTGAGGTAGGTGATGAGCGCCACCACCAGGCCGGTGGCCGTCATCTGCGCCGGCCGCACCTGCAGGCCGAAGGTCTCCTGCAGCCAGGCCGCCAGCGGCGAGGCGAAGGCGGCCTCGCCCACGATGCCGTTGAGCACCCCGATCGACGTGATGCCGATCTGCACCGTCGAGAGGAACTTGGTGGGGTGCTCGTGCAGGTCCATCGCGGCGCGCGCACCGGGCTCGCCGGCTTCCACCATCACCTGCAGGCGCGCCTTGCGGCTGGCGGTGAGCGCCATCTCCGACATGGCGAAGAGGCCGTTGATCAGGATCAGCAGGATGACTAGCGCGGTGTCCATGCGAGCCAGCCGGTCGGGGCGGCGCGCGGCCACCGCCGGCCATGGCCGGTTGCGTCGTGAAGGACCGGTTAGCGTAGCAGAATCGCCGCATGAACTACCTCATAGGGGATGTCCAGGGCTGCGACGAAGCGCTTGGCCGGCTGCTGGATGCCTGCGGCTTCTCGCCCTCGCGCGACCGCCTCGTGCTGCTGGGCGACCTCGTCAACCGAGGGCCCTCCTCGCTGGCGGTGCTGCGCCGCATGCGCAGCCTGGAAGGCAGTGCCACCTGCCTGCTGGGCAACCACGACCTGCACCTGCTCGCGGTGGCTCAGGGCGTGCGCAAGCTGCACCGCGGCGACACCTTCGCCGACATCCTCGACGATCCCGAGCGTGAAGACTGGCTGGCCTGGCTGCGCGAGCGCCCGCTTGCGCACCAGGAGTGCGGATGGCTGTGCGTGCACGCGGGCGTGCCGCCCCAGTGGGATGCGGCGCAGGCGCTGGCTCACGCGGCCGAGGTGCAGGAGGTGCTGCGCGGGCCGCGCTGCCGCGACTTCATCGCGGCGCTCTACGGCGACGAGCCCGCACGCTGGGATGAGGCGCTCACGGGCCACGCGCGGCTGCGCTTCATCGTCAACGCGCTCACGCGCATGCGCTTCGTCGACGGCCAGGGCACGCTCGAGTTCAAGACCAAGGAAGCTGCGGGCGCAGCTCCCCCCGGCCACACGCCCTGGTACGAGGTGCCCGGGCGGCGCAGCCGCGGCACGCCGATCGCCTTCGGGCACTGGAGCACGCTCGGCCCGCTCGAGCACGCCGACCTGCTGGCCCTGGACACCGGCTGCGTCTGGGGCGGCTGCCTGACCGCCGTGCGCGTGGACGAAGGGCGGCGGGAGCGATTCGAGGTGCGCTGCGCGCAGGCGAGCCGGCCGGGGTGATCGGCCTCTACGGCCTCTACGGCCTCTACGGCCTCTACGGCCTCTACGGCCTCTGCGGCCTCAGCGGCCGGCACCGGCTCCGGATGGGGCGGCCCGTTCAGTGGACAATCCGACCTGCAGGAAGCGTGGCCGAGCGGTTTAAGGCACCGGTCTTGAAAACCGGCGAGGGTTCATCCCCTCCGTGAGTTCGAATCTCACCGCTTCCGCCACGGCGGGCTTCACGCCCCTTCGACGATCCGGATCTCCCGCTCCACCGCCCCGTTGCGCAGGGGCACCAGCGCCTCCTGATAGGCCGGTGATTCGTAGGCGGCCATCGCCGCGGCGAGGCTGTCGAACTCCACCACCACCGTGCGCTGCATCAGGCCCGCCTCCTTCACCGCCGCGGGCAGGCCGCGTGCAAGAAAGCGCCCGCCGGCGGCGGTGATGGCCGGGCCAGCCAGCTTGGCGTAGGCCGCCAGGGCCTCGTTGTCATGGATCGCCCGGTAGGCGCTGATCCAGTAGGCTTTGGGCATGGGCAGGGCTCCTTGGGGAAGATGAGGCTGCGGCAATCATCCCAGAAGCCGGTTGCGTGCAGACAGGGGAAGAGCCCGATGCACGCGGCCCCGGCACGCACGCCGGCGCCCTGCAACCGCCCGAGGAGCACACGAACATGATCGAAGAAGTCCCGCTGATCCAGGTGTCCGCCTTCACGCGGCCCGACCCCGCCCTCGTGGACCAGCTGCGCAACACCCCCACCGGTTTCCTGTGCGATGCCCTGGGCGGCAGCGCGGCGCTGGACTACCGGCTGCGCCCGGCCATCCCGGAGCAGCTCGCGTTCTGCGGCGTGGCACTCACCTGCCACGCCGGGCCGGCCGACAACCTGGCGCTGATCCACGCGCTCACCTCCATCGCCCCGGGCGACGTGATCGTGGCCGCCACCGACGGCCACACGGCCTGCGCCATCACCGGCGACCTGGTGCTGGGCATGGCACGCAACCGCGGCGCGGTGGGCTTCGTGACCGACGGCTGCGTGCGAGACCTGGCGGGCATCCGCCAGGTGGGGCTGCCGGCCTGGTCGATGGGTGTGACGCCCAACTCGCCGCACCGCAGCGGCCCGGGGACCGTGGGGCGCCCGGTGATGGTCGCCGGCGTGCACGTGTGCGCCGGAGACGTGGTGGTGGCCGATGCCGATGGGGTGGTGGTGGTGCCGCAGGCCCGGCTGGCCGAGGTGGCAGCGCGGCTGCCGGCGATCCGCCAGGCCGAGGCGAGCGCCGATGCCGCCGTGCGCGCCGGGGCGATCTCGCCGGCGTTCCTGAAGTCCTGAAGGCGCAGGCCCATGTGCGCGACGGCCCGCCCTGCGGCAGCTGCACCATGACCCAGGCCGCACACCCTGGCCTGAAGACGGCCTGGAGCGTGGATGCGCTGCGCGAGCTGGCCCGCGCGCGGCTGCCGCGCCCGCTCTTCGACTTCATCGATGGCGGCGCGGAGGACGAAGCCACGCTGCGCGCCAACGAGTCAGCCTTCGACGACTGGGCCATCCTGCCGCGCCCGCTCGAAGGTGCCGCCGTGCGCGACCTGTCGATCACGCTCTTTGGCCAGCGCCTGGCCAGCCCCGTGCTGATCGGCCCCACGGGCCTGGCGGGCCTGTTCTGGCCCCAGGGCGAGATCGCCGCGGCGCAGGCCGCAGCCGAGCACGGCACGGCCTACTGCCTGTCGCACGGCTCGGTGTGCACGCTCGAAGCGCTGGCGCAGGCGCTGGGCCCGCAGCACGCGGGGCTGCGCTGGATGCAGGTCTTCGTCTACCGGGACCGCGGCTTCACGCGTGAGCTGGCCGACCGTGCGCGCGCAGCCGGCTACCACGCGCTCGTGCTGACCATCGACAACCAGCTGCTGGGCAAGCGCGAGCGCGACCTCGTCAACGGCTTTGCGATCCCCCCTCGCTTCGGGCCGCGCCAGTGGCTCGACTACGCGCGCCGCCCGGCCTGGTGGTGGGGCATGCGAGACGAACTGCCGCGCGTGACCTTCGGCAACTACGTGCGCGCCGATCGGCGCGAATCGGTGGCCAACCTGGCCGGGCGCATGGCCGGCATGCTCGATCCCGGCATGAGCTGGGCCGACCTGGCCGATCTTCGCCGCCACTGGAGCGGCCCGCTGCTCGTCAAGGGCCTGCTGCATCCCCAGGACGCCGCGCGCGCGCTGGCCGAAGGGGTGGACGGGCTCATCGTCTCCAACCACGGCGGGCGCCAGCTCGACGGTGCGCAGGCCAGCCTGCGCGCGCTGCCGGCCATCGCGCAGACGGTGCGGGGCCGGGTGCCGGTGCTGCTCGACGGCGGCGTGCGGCGAGGCAGCGACGTCTTCAAGGCCCTGAGCCTGGGCGCCACCGCGGTGCTGGTGGGCCGCCCGCAGCTCTGGGGCCTGGCCGTGGCCGGGCAGGCAGGCGTCTCCCACGTGCTCGGCCTGCTCACGGGGGAGCTCGACCGGGTGATGGGCCTGGCGGGGGTGGCGCAGGCGAGCCGGATCCGTGAGGCGGAGCTGCTGGTGCCGGCCCGGGCCGGTCTACAGTTCGGCCCGTAGCCACTGCCACACCCGCACGGAGCCGCCTGCATGTCCGCATTCGCCCCCGCCAACCCCATGGGCCTGATGGGCTTCGAGTTCGTCGAGTTCGCCTCGCCCCGGCCCGGCGTTCTCGAGCCGATCTTCGAGCAGATGGGCTTCTCGCTCGTGGCACGCCACCGCAGCAAGGACGTGCTGCTGTACCGCCAGGGCGACATCAACTTCATCGTCAACCGCGAGCCGCGCAGCCTGGCGGGCTACTTCGCCGCCGAGCACGGGCCCAGCGCCTGCGCGCTGGCCTTTCGCGTGAAGGACTCGCACCGCGCCTACGCCCGCGCCCTGGAGCTCGGCGCGCAGCCGGTGGACGTGCCCACGGGCCCCATGGAGCTCAAGCTGCCGGCCATCAAGGGGATCGGCGGCGCGCCGCTGTACCTGATCGACCGCTTCGAGGACGGCAAGTCCATCTACGACATCGATTTCGAGTGGGTCGAGGGCGCCGAGCGGCATCCGCGCGGCCACGGCCTGAAGGTGATCGACCACCTCACCCACAACGTCTACCGCGGCCGCATGGCCTACTGGGCCGGCTTCTACGAGAAGCTCTTCGACTTCCGCGAGATCCGCTACTTCGACATCAAGGGCGCGCACACGGGGCTCACGAGCAAGGCCATGACGGCCCCTGACGGGCTCATCCGCATCCCGCTCAACGAGGAGTCGGGCAAGGGCGGCTCGGGCCAGATCGAGGAGTTCCTGATGCAGTTCAACGGCGAGGGTATCCAGCACATCGCCCTGCTCACGGACAACCTGCTCGACACGGTGGACGCGCTGCAGATGGCCGGCGTGCCGCTGATGAGCCCGCCCAACGACATCTACTACGCGATGCTCGAGGAGCGGCTGCCCGGGCACGGCCAGCCGGTGGGCGAGCTGCAGTCGCGCGGCATCCTGCTGGACGGCTCCACCACGGGCGGCCCGCCGCGGCTGCTGCTGCAGATCTTCAGCCAGACGCTGCTCGGGCCCGTCTTCTTCGAGTTCATCGAGCGCCGCGCCGACGAGGGCTTCGGCGAGGGCAACTTCAAGGCCCTCTTCGAGAGCCTGGAGCGAGACCAGATCCGCCGCGGCACGCTGAAGGTGGACACCGCCGAAGCCTGAGCCGGCCGGCGGCCTTCCGCGGCCTCGTCGGCCGTTCGTCGCACAAAACTGCAGTTCATCGCAAGGGCGCGCGGCCTGGCCCTGCACCCCGATACAGTCGCGCCCACTTCCCCGACACACCCGCCTTGAATACCCACCCCACCTCCTCGCGCCCGCCGCGCCCCTGGCACGCCCTGTGGCGCTGGCGGCTCCTGATCGCCGCCGGGGTGCTGGCAGCCAGCTATGCCGCCTGGCGCCAGTTCGTCCCGCCGCCTGCGCCCAAGCCTCCGCCCACCGGCACCGTCACGCGTGCCGACGTGCAGCAGGTGGTGCAGGCCGCCGGCATCCTGCAGGCCCAGACCCGCGTGGACGTGGGCGCGCAGGTCAGCGGGCAGATCAAGGCGCTGCACGTGCAGCTCGGCCAGCGCGTGCGCAAGGGCGAGCTGCTCGTGAGCCTGGACCCCGAGCTCGCGCAGGCCGACGTGACGCAGGC
>JBIIED010000023.1:0-20666 GCA_044237995.1 Rubrivivax sp.
AAGCTGGCGTTCGATTTCGGCGCGCCGGGCATCGAAGGAGGCGATGACCGCGCCCTGCTCGTGCAGCACGCGCTCGTAGTCCCCGGCCGAAGCCAGCTCGAGCACGGCAGCCGCCGCCTCGAAGCGGTGGCCACGCGTGAGCCGGCCCGAGCGCAGCCCGAGCAGCGCCACGGGTACCACGTCGGCCCCGTGCAGCGCCACGAGCCCGTGGGCGGGCCGCACGAAGTCCACGCTTGTCCAGCCGTCGGCCAGCTGGTAGCGCATCACCTTGGGGATCGGCAGCCGCGCCACCGTTTCGTCCAGCGCCTGCTGCAAGCCGGAAGCCAGCGTCGCACCGGGCTCGATGGCGTCCAGGAAGAGGAGCTCGGCCTTGCCGTCCGCGGCGCGCCGCAGCCCTGCCGCGGCCGACGCATCGGCGCCGAGCGCGGCCAGTTTCTTGAGCAGCGCCGCGCTTGGCTGCCCCTGCGCATCCAGGCCCACGGCCACCGGCATGAGCTTGTGCGACACCGCCCGGTCGGGAGCCTGTTGGCGTACCGCTGCCACGCGTGCGGCCAGCCGGCGCGGCGAGGCGAAGATCTCGAGCGCGGCATCGGCCTGGCACAGACCGCGCGCGCGCAGCCCCTCGCGCAAACCGTGGGCAAAGGCTTCTCCGAGCTTGCGCAGCGACTTGGGCGGCAGCTCCTCGACGAAGAGCTCCACCAGCAGCGCCCGCAGGTCGCCAGACGAGGTCGCGTCCATGCTCAGGCCCCCTTCCCGGCCGGGGCGGCCTGGCGTGCGGCCTCCTGGCCGGCCTCCCGTTGGGCCGCCTGCGCGAGTTGCGCCTGCACGGCCTGCGCCCACTCCCTCGGCGCCATCGGAAAGCCCAGCCGCGCCCGGCTGTCGAGATAGCTCTGCGCGACGCTTCGCGCCAGCGCCCGGATGCGGCCGATGTAGGCCGCGCGCTCGGTCACGCTGATCGCGCCGCGCGCGTCCAGAAGGTTGAATGCATGCGCGGCCTTGAGCACCTGCTCGTAGGCCGGCAGGGCCAGCTGCTCGGTCATGAGCCGCCGGGCCGTCTTCTCGTGTGCCGAAAAGGCCGAGAACAGGAACTCGACATCGCTGTGCTCGAAGTTGTAGGTGCTCTGCTCCACCTCGTTTTGATGGTAGACGTCGCGGTAGCTCAGGCCGTCGGTCCACATGAGGTCGTAGACGTTGTCCACGCCCTGCAGGTACATCGCCAGGCGCTCCAGCCCGTAGGTGATCTCGCCCGTGATCGGCTTGCAGTCGATGCCGCCCACCTGCTGGAAGTAGGTGAACTGCGTCACCTCCATGCCGTTGAGCCACACCTCCCAGCCCAGGCCCCAGGCGCCCAGCGTGGGGTTCTCCCAGTCGTCCTCGACGAAGCGCACATCGTTGGCCCGCAGGTCCAGCCCGAGCGCCTCGAGGCTGCCCAGGTACTGTTCGAGGATGTCGGCCGGCGCGGGCTTGAGCACCACCTGGTACTGGTAGTAGTGCTGCAGCCGGTTCGGGTTGTTGCCGTAGCGTCCGTCCTTCGGGCGCCGGCTGGGCTGCACGTAGGCGGCGCGCCAGGGCTCCGGGCCGAGCGCGCGCAGGAAGGTGGCCGTGTGGCTCGTGCCCGCACCCACCTCCATGTCGTAGGGTTGCAGCAGCGCGCAGCCGCGTTCGGCCCAGTAGGCCTGCAGCCGGAGGATGATCTGCTGGAAAGTCGGCATCGCGCAGCGGCCGTGGCCGGCCCAGGGGAAAACCCCCGATTCTAGGGCGCGGGCCGCGGGCCGCCTGCATGCGCGGCGAGCCACGCGAGGGCGATGGCCAACAGCGCCAGCGGCCACAGCCCGAAGGCGCCTGCCCAGCGCGCATAGGGCGTGAGCCCCTGCCGGCCCTCGACCTCGCCCTCGAGCACGCCGGCCTGAAGGACCGGGAGGCGATCGACGACGCGGGCGCGGTGGTCGACGATGGCCGTCACGCCAGTGTTGGTGGCGCGCAGCATCGGCCGCTCGAGCTCGAGCGTGCGCATGCGCGTGATGTGCAGGTGCTGCGGCAGCGCAACGGTGTGGCCGAACCACGCGATGTTGCTCAGGTTCACGAGCACGGTGGGCGCCTGCGCGGGGTCGGTGAAGCGTGCCGCCAGCTCCTCTCCGAACAGATCCTCGTAGCACACGTTGGGCCCGAAGCGCTGGCCCAGGGCCAGGAAGGCCGGCGCACGCAGCGGGCCACGCGCGAAGTCGCCCAGCGGAATCTGCATGAGCTCGGTGAACCAGCGAAAGCCGGTGGGGATGAACTCGCCGAAGGGCACGAGATGGTGCTTGTCGTAGCGGTAGGCGGGGCCGGCGTGCACGCCCGCCACCGAGTTCGTGTAGCCCGCCATGGAGTCGCCCAGCGGCACGCCTATCAGAGCCGCCCGGCCGCTGCGCGCGATCGGCTCGACATGAGTCGCCCACCAATCCGGCTCGAGCATCGCCAGCGTTGCCGGCAGCATCGGCACGGCCGTCTCCGGGGCCACGACGAGCTGCCCGCGCGCACGCTGCAGCTCGGCCCCGAGGGCAGCCAGCACGCCTGGCAGATGGTCCGCGGCGAACTTCTTGTCCTGCGCCACGTTGGTCTGCAGCAGCGACACGCTCACGCGGCCGGCCGGCTGCGTGAACTGCAGCCCCGATGCCAGGGCAGGCGCCAGCAAAACGAAGGCAGCGCCGGCCAGCGCCGCCCCGCGCCGTTGCCATCCCATCCCCCCCATCCCGCCCAGCGCACCCAGCAGCGCCGCGGCAAAGGCGAGCATCGCTCCCACTCCGTACACCCCCACCCAGGGCGCGAGCGCGGCAAGGGGGGCGTCCACCAGCGCGTAGCCGCTGGCCACCCAGGGAAAGCCCGTGAAGAGCACGCCCCGCGCCAGTTCGGCCAGCAGCCACAGCGCGGCAAAGAGCACGGCATCCGGCCCGGCCCGCCCGGGCCGAAAGCGCGCCCAGGCCGCGCAAGCCAGCGCCAGGTAGGCCGAAAGCGCTACCGACAGCGCGCCCACCGCGGCACCGGCCATCCAGCCCGGCAGCCCGCCATAGCGATGCATGCTGACGAAGAGCCACCACACCCCTGCGCCGAGCCAGCCGCTGCCGAAGGCCAGCCCGATCCACGCGGCGCGTCCGGGCGTGCTCGGGCGCAGCAGCGCCACGAGCAGCGCCAGCGCAAGCACCGACAGCGGCCACAGCCGCTGCGGATCGGCATAGGCGGGCGTGTGCAGCGCCCCGAGCAGGGCGGCTGCTCCGACACGCGGCACGGCTCGGCGCCAGCCGCCGGCCGGCCCGTCCAAGTCAGCCGCCCCCGGTCGCCCCGGAAGGCTCGGCCGGGTTGCCTGCACGCTGCACGCGGAACCACCGCACCGCACCGCCGCGCGTGAGCATCACCGTGAAGACGAGACCTCCGGCCTCCACCGACTCCGATCGCCGGGGGACGCGCCCGAACTGGTCCGCCACCAGCCCGCCGATGGTGTCGAAGCGCTCCTCGGGCAGGGCGGTGCCGAAGGCGGCATTGACCTCGTCGATGCCGGCGTCTCCGGCCACGCGGTGCGAACCGTCGGCCAGCGTGTAGACGCCCGACTCGCCGTCGCGCTCATCGAACTCGTCCTCGATCTCGCCCACGATCTCCTCGAGCACGTCCTCGATCGTGATCAGCCCGGCGGTGTTGCCGAACTCGTCGATGACGATGGCCAGGTGGTTTCGGTTGGAGCGGAAGTCGCGCAGCAGCTCGTTGAGCCGCTTGCTCTCGGGCACGAAGACGGCCGGGCGCAGCAGCGTGCGCAGGTTCAGCTCAGGCGCGCGCTGGAGCTTGAGCAGATCCTTGGCCATGAGGATGCCGATGATGTTGTCGCGCGCGCCCTCGATGACCGGAAAGCGCGAGTGCGCGGTCTCGATCACGATGCCCAGCAGCTCCTCGTACGGCGCCTGGATGTCGAGCACGTCCATGCGCGGGGCGGCAACCATCACGTCGCCGGCCGTCATGTCGGCCATGCGGATCACGCCCTCGAGCATCGCGCGCGATTCCGGCTCGATCAGCTCGCGCTGCTCGGCCTCGGCCAGCATCTCGATGAGCTCCGCACGCGAATCCGGCCCGGGGGAGATGAACTCCACCACGCGCTCGAAGAGGGTGCGGCGTTCGGCGGAGCGGTCGGCCGGCAGGCGGCCAGAAGGCTTGTCAGCCGAGCGCGACGCGGGACCGCGCGCGGGCCGACCAGGGTGTGGGTCTGACACGACAGTGTCGGAAGTGGCGACAATGCGAAGAATACCCGAGCGCCGCACTCGGCCGGGTTGAAGCCCCGCGGGTCGCCCTCAGGTGCGGCCTCTTCCCTGCAACCACATTGTCGCCACGCAGCCCCATGTCCCTCATTCCCGCCACCATCCTCACCGGCTTCCTCGGGTCGGGCAAGACCACGTTGCTCAAGCGCGTGCTCACCGAGGCCCACGGCCACCGAATCGCCGTGATCGAGAACGAATTCGGCGAGGAGAACATCGACAACGACATCCTGGTGGCCGACACCGAGGAGCAGGTCATCCAGATGAGCAACGGCTGCGTGTGCTGCACGATCCGCGAGGATCTGCGCAGCACGCTGTCGGACCTGGCCGCTCGGCGCCGCAAGGGCGAGCTCGACTTCGAGCGCGTGGTGATCGAGACCACCGGCCTGGCCGACCCCGGCCCCGTGGCGCAGACCTTCTTCATGGACGACGAGGTGGCCGAGTGCTACCTGCTGGACTCCATCGTCACGCTCGTGGATGCCAAGCACGCCGGCACGCAGCTTGACACGCGCCAGGAGGCGCGCCGCCAGGTGGGCTTTGCCGACCGCATCTTCATCAGCAAGACCGATCTGGTCACCCCGGCCGAGGTCGACGCCCTCGTGCACCGACTCAAGCACATGAACCCGCGCGCCCCGCAAAAGGCCGTGCACTTCGGGCAGGTGTCCTTGCAGGAGGTGTTCGACCTGCGCGGCTTCAACCTCAACGCCACGCTCGAGATCGACCCGGACTTCCTGCAAGCCGACTCCGGCGACGGCCACGCCCATCACGACCACGATCACCACCACGATCACGATCATGAGCACGGCGAGCACTGCGACCACCCGCACCACCACGCCCACGACGACGACGTCAAGTCCTTCGTCTTTCGCTCCGACCGCCCCTTCAACCCGGCCAAGCTGGAAGACTTCCTGGGTGCGATCGTGCAGGTCTACGGGCCCAAGATGCTGCGCTACAAGGGCGTGCTCTACATGAAGGGCAGCGATCGCAAGGTCGTCTTCCAGGGCGTGCACCAGCTCATGGGCAGCGACCTGGGTCCCAAATGGGCCGCCGGCGAGAAGAAGAACAGCAAGATGGTCTTCATCGGAATCGACCTGCCAAAGGACGTCCTGATGCAGGGTCTGGAGCAGTGTCTGGCCTGAGCCGCATCACGGCCGTGTGCTCCCGGGCCATCGTGGCTACAATCCGCGCGCTTCAAAACCTGCCGAGAGCTGGGGCCGGCCCTGGGCCGTCGAGCCAGCCAGACACCGAGGAGTGCACCCGTGAGCAAGGCTTCTCCCGCCAAGACGGCTGCCAAACAGCCGGGGCAGGCCAGCGCGCCCGCCCCGAAGGCCGAGGTACGTCCCGAGGGGAAGGCTCTCGCCAAGACTCCGGCCAAGGCTCCTTCCAAGGCGACCGGCACCCGGGCAGCAGCCGGCGCCGCCAACCGGTCTGCAGAGCCGGCACCTGCCCCCGGCGCTGTACCCTCCACTTCCCCCGCCGGCAAGGTCGCCACGGCGGCCAGCGTCAGCGCTCAACGATTCTCCGACCGCTTCGGCCCCGCCAAGGCGGGCTCGAAGCCCTTGCCCGAACCCATGCCCTCTCCCAAACCGGCCGCCAAGGCCGACCCCAAGCTTGCCAACGCCTGGAAGCAGAAAGCCGGCCGCGACCTCACCGAGGCCGAGCTGCAGGCCATGCCCGACTCCGAGTACATGAACGACAAGCAGATCGAGTTCTTCCGCACGAAGCTGCTCGCACAGAAGGACGACCTGCTGTCCAACGCCGGTGAGACGACCGAGCACCTGCGCGAGGACACCTCCATCGTGCCCGACCCGGCCGACCGGGCGACGATCGAAGAGGAGCACGCGCTGGAGCTGCGCACCCGCGACCGCGAGCGCAAGCTGCTCAAGAAGATCACCCAGGCGCTTACGCGTCTGGACAGTGGCGACTACGGCTTCTGCGACGAGACGGGTGAGCCGATCGGGCTGCCGCGGCTGCTGGCGCGGCCCACCGCGACGCTGTCGCTGGAGGCCCAGCAGCGCCGCGAGATGAAGCAGAGGATGTTCGGCGACTGACGCCGATGGCCCGCCCCGCTTCGGCGCCCGGCCGCAGCCGGCGCAGCCACTACAGTTGAACATGGCCGAGGAAGACGGTTTCCTGCGCAAGGTTGCGCGATTCGTCTCGAACCCCACGACCGAGTGGGGGGAGCTCAACTCGCGGCAGTCTCCTCGCTCGGAGTTCGACAAGACCGAGCTCAAGGCCATGGTGGAGCGCAAGCGCCGCAACGACTTCGTGCGCAAGCGCGAGTTCGACATGCTGCGCCGCATGCGCCGCGACGGCCTGACCCCCGAGCAGCTGGCAGCCATTGGCACCTCCACCCGGCTGGACGACACGGGCATGGCCGCGCCCGACGGGCCGGCACGGCTGCAGGATGGCGTCACGGCCAAGATCAACCACATCGAGCGCGAGATGGTGGGCGACCCGCTGGACACCCCGCCGCTGCGGCGCAGCCGGGCAGGCGCCCTGCCGGTTGCAGCCGGCAGCCCCGGGGCCGGGCAGGAGCCTCTCGTGCGACACGCACCTTCGATGGGCTCGGACAACAGCTGGAAGATCACCGACCCCGTCCCGCTGGGTGCCGCCTCGCCGGCGCCGGCCGGCACGCAGCCACCTGCTCCGGTGCGGGTCGCCACCGGCTGGTCGAGCCGCGCGGGCGCCTCGGCATCGACCTTCGCCCCGCAGGATTCGCTGCCCGCGGTCCTGTCCGTGTACGACTCGCTTTCCGAGGCCACCGAAACCGGGACCGGGCACGACCCTGGGCTCGACGAGGCCGTGATCTCGTTTGCGAACGCCGACTTCGACCAGTGCGAGCGCGCCCTGCGCGAGATGATCGCCCCGGGCGGCGCGCGCGAGACGGTGCCTGAGACTTGGCTCGTGCTGCTGGACCTCTACCGCGCCACCGGGCAGCAGGAGCGCTTTGACGCGCTGGCTTTCGAGTACGCGCGGCGCCTGGGGCTTTCGGCCCCGTCGTGGTACTCGCTGCCCAAGGCGGTGTCAGAAGCGCTGACCGACGAGCAGCCTGCTGCCTCCGCACAGGGTGTGCCCGGCAGCCAGGTGGGCTGGACCTGCCCGCCGCTGCTGGACGCGCGGACGGTGACGGCGTTGCGCTCGCAGTCGATGCAGCTGCCCCAGCCCTGGGTGCTCGACTGGAGCAGCGCGCGCAGCATCGACGTGGAAGCTGCCACGCAACTCACCGACCTGCTGCGCATCTGGGCTGTACAGCCTCTGGAGATGCGCTGGGTGGGCCTGGACAACCTCGTGGCGCTGCTGTCCGAGGCGGCCTCCACCGGCGACCGCGACGCCGACCCCGCCTTCTGGATGACGCGCCTGGCGGTCCTGCGCGTGCTCAACCGCGCCGATCTCTTCGACGAGACGGCCATCGACTACTGCATGACCTACGAGGTCTCGCCGCCGGCCTGGGAAGCCCCGCGCTGCCGGGCGCGCCAGAGCACTTCAGGCGCATCGGTGCAGACGCAGCCGCTTTCCATCGTCAGCGAGGTCTCGACCTCCTTCATGGAGTCGGCGCTCTTCGACGACGAACCGGCGCAGGTGCAGGTGGCGAGCCTGGAGTTGTCGGGCCAGCTCGTGGGCGACATCGGCGAGACGCTGCAGAGCCTGAACGCCGACATCGGAGCGGCCAGCGTCGTCAACGTGTCGTGCGCGCGGCTCATCCGCGTGGACTTCCTGGCCGCCGGCGACCTGCTGAACTGGGTCCTGGCCAAGCGCTCGGAGAACCGCACCGTGCGCTTCATCGACACGCACCGGCTCGTCGCCCTCTTCTTCGTGGCCATGGGCATCAGCGAGCACGCCGGCGTGCACGTGCGCCGGGAGTGAGCGCGATGGAGGCTTATCACGGCACGACGATCCTGAGCGTGCGGCGCCAGGGCCCGCAGGGCTGGCAGGTCGCGATGGGAGGCGACGGGCAGGTGACGCTCGGCTCCATCATCGTCAAGGCCAGTGCACGCAAGGTGCGCAAGCTGCACCGCGAGCAGGTGCTGGCTGGCTTTGCCGGCGCCACCGCCGACGCCTTCACGCTCTTCGAGCGCTTCGAGGCCAAGCTCGAGAAGCACCAGGGCCACCTCGTGCGCGCTGCCGTGGAGCTCACCAAGGACTGGCGCACCGACCGGGTGCTGCGGCGCCTGGAGGCGATGCTGGCCGTGGCCGACCGGGAGGCCTCGCTCATCATCAGCGGCAACGGGGACGTGCTCGAGCCCGAGCACGGCATCGTGGCCATCGGCTCGGGCGGGGCCTACGCGCAGGCGGCGGCCCGCGCGCTGCTCGAGCACACGGAGCTCCCGGCCCGCGAGATCGTCTCGCAGGCGCTCAAGGTCGCAGGCGAGCTGTGCATCTACACCAACCAGCAGCACGTGATCGAGACCCTGTGACGCAGCCGCCGACCGAACCCGCCAGCGCGGGGCTGAGCCCGCGCGAGATCGTGCACGAGCTCGACCGCCATGTCGTCGGGCAAGCCGCGGCCAAGCGCGCAGTGGCCATCGCGCTGCGCAACCGCTGGCGCCGCCAGCAGGTGGCCGAGCCGCTGCGCACCGAGATCACGCCCAAGAACATCCTGATGATCGGCCCCACGGGCGTGGGCAAGACCGAAATCGCGCGGCGCCTGGCGCGCCTGGCCGATGCCCCCTTCATCAAGGTGGAGGCGACCAAGTTCACCGAGGTGGGCTACGTGGGCAAGGACGTGGACACCATCGTGCGCGATCTCGTGGAGGTGGCCGTCAAGCAGGAGCGCGAGCGCCAGCTCGTGCGGCTGCGCCCGCGCGCCGAGGACGCCGCCGAGGAACGCATCCTGGACATCCTCGTGCCGCCGCCGCGCCAGGCGGGCTTCTCCGCAGAGCCCGCCCCTGCCACGGACGGAGCGGCGCGCCAGATCATGCGCAAGCGGCTGCGCGAGGGCGCGCTGGATGAGCGCGAGATCGAGCTCGAGGTGGCCGAGGCGCGCCCGGCACTCGAAGTGCTCGGCCCGCAAGGCATGGAGGAGATGGCCGAGCAGATCAAGGGCCTGTTCGCCCAGTTCGGCGGGGGCCCACGCAAGCGCACGCGGCGCCTGCGCATCGCCGAGGCGCTGCGCGCCCTCGTGGACGAGGAGGCCGCGCGGCTCGTCAACGAGGAGGAGATCCGCGCCAGCGCCCTGGCCCAGGCCCAGTCCCACGGCATCGTCTTCATCGACGAGATCGACAAGGTCGCCTCGCGGGGTGAGCAAGCCGGCGCCGACGTCAGCCGCCAGGGCGTGCAGCGCGACCTCCTGCCCCTCGTGGAGGGCACGGCCGTGAGCACCAAGTACGGCATGGTGCGCACCGACCACATCCTGTTCATCGCCTCGGGCGCCTTCCACCTGTCGCGGCCAAGCGACCTCATCCCCGAGCTGCAAGGGCGTTTTCCGATACGCGTGGAGCTCACGGCGCTGTCGGTGGACGACTTCGAGGCCATCCTCACCCGCACGCAAAGCAGCCTCGTGGCTCAGTACCAGGCGCTGCTGGCCACGGAAGGCGTGAGCCTGGAATTCACCCCGGATGCGGTCCGGCGCATTGCGCAGATCGCCTGCGAGGTCAACGAGCGCATGGAGAACATCGGCGCGCGGCGCCTGGCCACCGTGCTCGAGAGGCTGCTCGAGGAGGTGAGCTTCGAAGCCCCGTCGGGCACCGGCGGGCAGGTGTGCGTCGATGCCGCGCTGGTGGAATCGCGGCTGGGCGAGCTGTCCCGCAACGAGGACCTGTCGCGCTACGTGTTGTAGCCGCGCCGCCTACGGGGCGGCGGGGTAGCGTCGGGCGCGCTCGGCCTCCAGCGCGAGCAGCCCGTCGAAGATCAGCGTATCCACGAGCTCGTGCGGGATGGCCAGGTGGGGCGAGACCTT
The DNA here is from genome assembly GCA_044237995.1 of Rubrivivax sp. GTDB lineage: Bacteria > Pseudomonadota > Gammaproteobacteria > Burkholderiales > Burkholderiaceae_C > Rubrivivax. Next base: position 10,177 of record JBIIED010000023.1, read on the forward strand.
CCAGCCCGCCCCGCCGCTCATGAGCGTGTGCGGATCGCTGCCGGCGTGCTCGCGCAGGTTGCGGTGCATGCGCTCGATCGCTCCGGTGATCGCGAAGGTGCCTCCGCTCGTGAGCGCATCGCTCGTGTTCGTCGGGAAGGGCACGACCTCGCCGGTGGGCACGCGCAGGCCAGCCGTTCCGCCCTCCAGGGCCCGCAGCATGATGCCGTGGCCCGGCACGATCAGGCCGCCCAGGAACCGTCCGTCGGCGTCCTGCGCGTCCACGGTCACGGCCGTGCCCACCATCACGACGAGCACCGGCCGGAGCTCCCCGCGGCGCTGCATGCGCCAGCGCGCCCCGATCTGGGCCACCCAGCGGTCTGCGCCCAGGCGTGTCGGAATCGCGTAGCCGTTGACCACTCCCGCCTCGGCAGCTCCGGGCACCGCCCAGCGCGGCACCACCTCCCACAGCTCGAGCTGTTCCTCCACGCGGTGCCTGACCGCCTCTCCGGCCACGTTGCACCCGAGGATCGCCCGCGGGGCCGGCAGATCCTTCCAGGCCGTCTCGGCCAGCTCGTCGATGCGCTCGAGGAAGACCGCTCCATGCTCGCACGCGGTGGCTCCGGGCTGGGTCGATTCGAAGAGCGCCCACTTCAGGCGCGTGTTGCCGATGTCGATGGCGAGAAACAAGGGCGCTACCCGATGGCTGGCTGACGTCGTCGCGCATGGTAGCCGCCTGCGACACTTGTCTGCCCCGTGAAAGCTCGCGGTGGCATCATCTCCCGGCTCCTCGCCTGCGCCCGGGTCCCTGCCCCTGGCCGGCGCTTCCCGAACGAGCCCCCACCGGACGCCCGCCATGACCGATCTGCTTGCCGACTACAAGGCCCTTGCCGAGTACCGCCCGACGCACAAGGTGCGCTTCGTGACCGCCGCCAGCCTCTTCGACGGGCACGACGCAGCCATCAACATCATGCGTCGCATCCTGCAGAACATGGGCGCGGAGGTGATCCACCTGGGCCACAACCGCTCGGTGGAGGAGGTGGTGACGGCTGCGCTGCAGGAGGACGTTCAGGGCATCGCCGTGAGCAGCTACCAGGGCGGTCACGTCGAATACTTCAAGTACATGGTGGACCTGCTGCGCGCGCGCGGCGGCTCGCACATCCAGGTCTTCGGCGGCGGCGGCGGCGTGATCGTGCCGGCCGAGATCCGCGAGCTGCAGGCCTATGGCGTGGCGCGCATCTTCAGCCCCGAGGACGGCCAGCGCATGGGCCTGCAGGGCATGATCGGCGAGATGGTCATGCGCTGCGACCACGACCTCTCGGTACACGCCCCGAAGGATCTGGCCACCCTGCAGGGCCACACGGATGCGGCCTGGCGCGCGCTCGCGCAGGCCATCACGGCGCTGGAAAACGGCCGGGCCGAACCGGCCTTCCAGGCCGCGCTGCACGCCGCAGCGGCTGGCACCCGCATCCCGGTGCTGGGCATCACCGGCACGGGCGGGGCGGGCAAGTCGAGCCTGACAGACGAGCTCATCCGGCGCCTGCGCCTGGACCAAGGCGATGCGCTGCGCGTGGCGGTGGTGAGCATCGACCCCTCGCGTCGCAAGAGCGGCGGGGCGCTGCTGGGTGACCGCATCCGCATGAATGCGATCGGCCCGTGGAGCGCGGGGCCGCGCGTCTTCATGCGAAGTCTCGCCACGCGCGACTTCGGCAGCGAGATCAGCCGTGCGCTGCCCGACGTCCTGGCAGCCTGCAAGGTCGCGGGCTTCGAGCTCGTCATCGTCGAGACCTCGGGCATCGGCCAGGGCGACGCCGCCATCGTGCCGCTTGTGGACTGCCCGATGTACGTGATGACTCCCGAGTTCGGTGCCGCCAGCCAGCTCGAGAAAATCGACATGCTCGACTTCGCCGAGTTCGTGGCCATCAACAAGTTCGACCGCAAGGGTGCGCCCGACGCGCTGCGCGACGTGGCCAAGCAGGTGCAGCGCAACCGCGAGGCCTGGATCCGCAAGGCCGAGGAGATGCCCGTTTTCGGCACCATGGCCAGCCGCTTCAACGACGACGGCGTGACGGCGCTGTACCAGGCGCTGCTGCCGCGCCTGGCCGAGCTCGGGCTGCCTGCCACCGAGGGCCGGCTACCGCAGGTGGCCACGCGCCACAGCACGCACCAGGTGCCGATCGTGCCTGGCGCGCGCGTGCGCTACCTCGCCGACATCGCCGATACGACGCGCGGCTACAAGCGGCGCGTGCGCGAGCAGGCGGCGCTTGCGCGCGAGATCCAGCAGCTGCGCGCGGCCGCGTCCATGCTCGCGGTCGACAAGCCCGAGAAGCCGCGCGCGGCCGAGGCCGCGCTCAACCTCGCCACCGAGCGCGAGGCGCGGCTCGACCCGAACGCGCGCAAGCTGCTGGCGATGTGGCCCGACATGCAGCGCGCCTACGCCGGCGACGAGTACGTGGTGAAGATCCGCGACAAGGAGATCCGCACCGCCCTCACGCACACGACGCTGTCGGGCAGCAAGATCCGCAAGGTGGCACTGCCCGCCTGGGAGTGCCACGGGGAGCTGCTCAAGTGGCTGATGCTCGAGAACGTGCCAGGGTCCTTTCCCTACACGGCCGGCACCTTCGCCTTCAAGCGCGAGGGCGAGGATCCCACGCGCATGTTCGCCGGCGAGGGCGATGCCTTTCGCACCAACCGGCGCTTCAAGCTGTTGTCCGAGGGCATGCCCGCCAAGCGGCTGTCCACCGCCTTCGACTCGGTCACCCTCTACGGCAACGACCCCGACCTGCGGCCCGACATCTACGGCAAGGTCGGCAACTCGGGCGTGAGCATCGCAACCCTGGACGACATGAAGGTGCTCTACGGGGGTTTTGACCTCACACAGCCGAGCACCTCGGTGAGCATGACGATCAACGGGCCGGCGCCCTCGATCCTGGCGATGTTCATGAACACCGCCATCGACCAGAACCTCGACAAGTTCCGCGCCGACAACCGCCGCGAGCCCACCGACGACGAGGCCGCCAAGATCCGCGCCTGGACGCTGGCCAACGTGCGCGGCACGGTGCAAGCCGACATCCTCAAGGAGGACCAGGGCCAGAACACCTGCATCTTCTCCACCGAGTTCAGCCTCAAGGTGATGGGCGACATCGCCCAGTGGTTCGTGCACCACGACGTGCGCAACTTCTACTCGGTGTCGATCTCGGGGTATCACATCGCCGAGGCCGGAGCCAACCCGATCAGCCAGCTCGCCTTCACGCTGTCCAACGGCTTCACCTTCGTGGAGGCCTACCTCGCGCGCGGCATGCACATCGATGACTTCGCGCCCAACCTGTCGTTCTTCTTCAGCAACGGCATGGACCCGGAGTACACCGTGCTCGGTCGCGTGGCCAGGCGCATCTGGGCGGTGGCGATGCGCGAGCGCTATGGCGCCAACGAGCGCAGCCAGAAGCTCAAGTACCACGTGCAGACGAGCGGGCGCTCGCTGCACGCGCAGGAGATCGCCTTCAATGACATCCGCACCACGCTGCAGGCGCTGATCGCGATCTACGACAACTGCAACAGCCTGCACACCAACGCCTACGACGAGGCCATCACCACGCCTACCGAGGAGAGCGTGCGCCGTGCGATGGCCATCCAGCTCATCATCAACCGCGAATGGGGGCTGGCGAAAAACGAGAACCCCAACCAGGGCGCATTCATCATCGACGAGCTCACCGAGCTCGTGGAGGAGGCGGTGCTCGCCGAGTTCGAGCGCATCGCCGAGCGTGGCGGCGTGCTCGGCGCGATGGAGACGGGCTACCAACGCGGGCGCATCCAGGAGGAGAGCCTGCACTACGAGATGCTCAAGCACACGGGGGAGCACCCGATCATCGGCGTGAACACCTTCCGCAACCCGAATGGGGATCCCGTGCCCGAGACCATCGAGCTGGCCCGCTCGACCGAGGAAGAGAAGCGCTCGCAGCTGCAGCGGCTGCAGGACTTCCACGCCCGCCATGCCGAGGTGGCGCCCGCGATGCTCGAACGCCTGAAGCGTGCCGTCATCGACAACGCCAACGTCTTCGACGTGCTGATGGACGCGGTGCGCGTGTGCAGCCTGGGCCAGATCACGCACGCGCTGTTCGAGGTGGGCGGGCAGTATCGGCGCAGCATGTGAGTTGAGGGTGCCGAGCCCGCTTGCGCCTTGCCGCAGGACGCGAGCCGCTTGAGCGAGGCGGCCCTCGTCCTTGTCAACCCGGCGGCTGCCGGGGGCCGCGCCGGCGCGCTCGTGCCGGCGCTGCAGGCATGGCTGGCCCAGCACGCTCCGGGCGCGCGGCTCGAGGTGCCCGCCAACGTCCAGGCCGCTCGCGCCCTGGCAGCCCGTCAGCCACCGGCCACCCGATGCGTCGTCGTGGGCGGGGATGGCACCGTGCACCAGCTGCTGCCGGCGCTGCTGCAGGGCGGCCTGGCGATGGGGCTCGTTCCGGTGGGCAGCGGCAACGACAGCGCGCGCGCGCTCGGGCTGCTGGGGCGCAGCTGGCAGGAAGCGCTCGGCCTTGCGCTCACCTCGCCGGCGCAGGCCATCGACGTGGGCGAGCTGCGCCTGCACAGTGCAGCCGGCCCCACCGCACGTCCCTTCCTCAGCAGCCTGGCCGCCGGCTTCGACGCGGGCGTGGGGCTGCGCGCGCTGGCCGGGCCCGCCTGGCTGCGCGGGCTGCCGCGCTACCTGTGGGCCACCTTAGGGGAGCTGGCGGCCCTGCGGCGCAGCCGCGTGCGGGTCGAGGCAGACGGGCAGCTCCTGCACCACGACGAAGCGATCTTTGCCTCGGTGCTCAACACGTCCAGCTACGGCAGCGGAATGCCCGCAGTGCCGCAGGCGCGCGTGGACGACGCGCAGCTGGACGTCCTCGTGGCCGGCGGCTTCTCGCGGCTGGGCGCACTGGCCATGCTGCCGCGCCTGCTCGCCGGCAAGCACCTGGGCGATGCGCGCATCCGCACCCGGAGCTTCACCATGCTGCGTGTGACCAGCAGCGAGGAATGGGCGCTGGCTGCCGACGGCGAGCCCGCCGGCCAAGCCCGCGCCTGGGAGGTGCACGTGCTGCCCGGCGCGCTGCAGGCGGTGGCCTGTGCCCCGCAAAGGGCGCGACAATCGCTCGCATGACCGCCTTGCCGCTCTTTACTGCACCGGCCCGGTTCGACGACCCGCAGGCCGCGCTCGAGCAGGTGCGCCGTATCTACGAGGCCAGCATCTCCCACCTGCGCGAGTCGCTCCAGCGCTTCGTCGCCGGCCACGACGATGGCGCCCGCGTGCGGGCCTTCTACCCCTTCGTGCGCATCCATACCCGCACCGTGGCACGCGCCGACTCGCGCCTGGCCTACGGCTTCGTCGCCGGCCCCGGCACCTACGAGACCACGCTCACCCGGCCAGACCTCTACGCCGGTTACTACCGCCAGCAGTTCGAGCTGCTGCTTCGCAACCACGGGGTCATGCTGGAAGTGGGCACAAGCTCACAACCGATTCCCGTGCACTTCTCGCTGAGCGAGGGCGACCATCTGGAGGGCAGCCTGTCGTCCGAGCGCCGGCTGCTCCTGCGCGACCTCTTCGACCTGCCCGACCTGGCGGCGATGGACGACGGCATCGCCAACGGCACGCACGAGCCGGCAGCCGGCGAGCCACACCCGCTGGCCCTGTTCACCGCCCCGCGGGTGGACTACTCGCTGCACCGGCTGCGCCACTACAGCGGCACCGCACCCGAGCACTTCCAGCACTTCGTGCTCTTCACCAACTATCAGTTCTACATCGACGAGTTCATCAAGCTCGGGCACGCGCTGATGGCCGACCCGGCCAGCGGCTACACCGGCTTCGTCGAGCCCGGCAACGTCGTGACGCGCTGCGCCGGCCAGCCTGCCCAGCCTGGAGACGATGCTGGCACCCCGCCGCCGCGGCTGCCGCAGATGCCCGCCTACCACCTGATGCGCGCCGATGGCAGCGGCGTGACGATGGTCAACATCGGCGTGGGCCCGGCCAACGCCAAGACCATCACCGACCACATCGCGGTGCTGCGTCCGCACGCCTGGATCATGCTCGGGCACTGCGCGGGGCTGCGCAACACCCAGCAGCTCGGAGACTACGTGCTCGCCCACGGCTACGTGCGCGAGGACCACGTGCTCGACGAGGAGCTGCCGCTGTGGGTGCCGATCCCGGCACTCGCCGAGATCCAGCTTGCGCTCGAGCAGGCGGTGGCCGACGTCACGCAGCTCGGCCGCTGGGAGCTCAAGCGCATCCTGCGCACCGGCACGGTCGCCTCCACCGACAACCGCAACTGGGAGCTGCTGCCCCACCCGGGCCCGGAGCGCCGATTCAGCCAGAGCCGCGCCGTCGCACTCGACATGGAGAGCGCGACGATTGCCGCCAACGGCTTTCGCTTCCGCGTGCCCTACGGCACGCTGCTGTGTGTGAGCGACAAGCCGCTGCATGGCGAGATCAAGCTGCCCGGCATGGCCAACACCTTCTACCGCGAGCGCATCGACCAGCACCTGCGAATCGGGCTGCGAGCGGTGGAGCTGCTGCGCACCCAGCGTGCCGAGCAGCTGCACAGCCGCAAGCTGCGCAGCTTCGCCGAGGTCGCCTTCCAGTAGGCCGGTTCAAGATCGGCGCAGGCGCGCCGATATCCGATAGACGAAAGGGTCAGCCAGACCATGCTGCCTTCATCTTTGTCGTCGCCCGCGGAGCCCGCCTTCATCGTCCACGCGCCCCAGGACATCCAGGGCTGGGCACGGCTGTTCCAGCCCGAGAACCTGCCGGTCCTGGGCACGACGGCAGCGGCCCTCGAGCACCAGCGCAAGCGTGAGGACGATCTGGATGCGAAGACGCTGGCCGAGATGGTCGCCTCCGACCCCCTGATGACGCTCAAGCTCCTGGCCCATGTGGGACGCATGCGCCACTCGCGCCGCGAAGGCGATGCAGAGACGGTGACGGCGGCCATGGTGATGCTGGGCATCTCGCCCTTCTTCCGCGCCTTCGGCCCCCAGCCCACGGTCGAGAATCACCTGCGCAGACAGCCCGAGGCCCTCGAGGGCTTTCGCGCTGTGCTCAAGCGCGCGCGCCGGGCGGCGGACTTCGCGCTGGGTTTTGCGGTGCATCGCTTCGATCACGATGCGGCGGTCATCTTCGAGGCCGCACTGCTGCATGACTTCGCCGAGATGCTGCTGTGGCTCCAGGCCCCGGACCTGGCCCTGGAGATCGCCCGCCGCCAGCATGCCGACCCGCAACTGCGCAGCGAAGCCGTGCAGCGCGAGGTGCTCCACGTCCGGCTCGTGGACCTGCAGCACGAGCTGATGATGCAGTGGCGGCTGCCCTCGCTGCTGGTGCGCATCACCGACCACGGCGCCCACAACGACAGTGCTCAGGTGCGCAACGTGCTGCTGGCCATCCAGGTCGCCCGGCACAGCGCCCATGGCTGGGACAACCCGGCCATCCCGGACGACCTGCGCGAGATCGCAGACCTGCTTCAGCTCGGGCTGGAGCCCACCCTTCGCATGCTGCGTGAGCTCGACGACGCCGACGACTGAGGCCTGAAGGCCCACGCCGGGCAACTGGCTACCGCCCACGTAAGCGCAGGCGTAGGCGCAGTCGCCGCACCGTGACCGCGCCAGCCCCCATTGCCGGCGTACCCGCCAGGCGCGCAGATGGCCCCGCAGCCCCCGGGTGCACGGCCGGCGCAGGCCACCACGGCGGCGGGCGTCCTGCTACGCTCGCCGCATGGACGACGTGGGGCGCCGGATCCTGGACCACCTGGCTGCGGTTGCGGCCGAGCGTGACGCGCGCACGAACCTGCCCGCCCTTGACCAACGGGTGCAGGCCGTCAAGGCCTACCAGCATGCGCGGCTCGCACGCACGCATGCCGACCTGCTGGCCGATCCGCATACCGCGCCAGCCGCACGGTTCTTTCTCGACGAGCTGTACGGGCCGCGTGACTTCACCGCCCGCGATGCCCAGTTCGCCCGCGTGGTGGCCGCACTGGTGCGGCTCTTTCCAGGCGACCTGGCCAGCATCGTGGAGCGCGTGGCCGCCCTGCACGCCCTGTCCGAGCGGCTGGACACTGCCATGGCACAGGCCCTGCCCGCTCTCCCGATCGATCCGGCCGCCTACGCACAGGCCTGGCGCGCCGTGGGCCGGGCAGCCGAACGTGAGTGGCAGATCTCCCGGGTGGTCGACATCGGCCTGGCCCTGGAGGCGCATGCCAAGCGCCGCCTGCTGCGCCAGACGCTGCACTGGATGCGCGGAGCGGCGCATGCGGCCGGACTGGCCGAACTCCAGGCGTTCCTGGAGTCAGGGCTGGAAGCCTTCGCAGCCCTGCCCAGCGCCGCGCAATTCCTCGAAACTGTCAGCCGTCGCGAGCGCGAACTTGCGGCGGCCCTCTACGCCGGCCACGAATTGGCCATGTGCTGAACCCACCACGACAAGAGAACCCATGCAAAGACCCTGGCTGCAGCACTACCCCTCGAACGTACCGGCTGATGTACGCGTAGACGTCTATCCCTCGATTGCCGCACTGATCGAGGAAGGCTTTGCCCGCCACGCAGACCGGGAAGCGGCCGTGTGCCTGGGAACGTCCTTGCGCTTCTCGCAGATTGCGGAGATGTCGGAGGCGCTGGCCGCGTGGCTGCAGTCCCGTGGCCTGGCCCCTGGCGCCCGCGTGGCCTTGATGATGCCCAACCTGCCGCAGTACATGGTGGCCATCGCCGCCGTGCTGCGCGCCGGGTACGTCGTCGTGAACGTGAATCCGCTGTACACGCCCCGCGAGCTCGAGCACCAGCTCAACGACTCAGGCGCCGAGGCGATCGTGATTCTCGAGAACTTCGCTCATACCCTCGAGGAGGTGATCCCGCGAACCCGCGTGCGCCATGTGGTGCTGGCCGCGATGGGCGACCTCCTGGGCTGGTGGAAGGGCCGTTTCGTCACCTTCGCCGTGCGGCACCTGCGCAAGATGGTGCCAGAGTTCCGTCTACCGAACGAAGACGGGTACAGCGTCACCCGATTCGCGCAGGCCCTCGAGGAGGGCAGCCGGCTCACGCTCAAGCGCGTGGCCATCGGGCCTGATGACGTCGCATTCCTCCAGTACACGGGCGGCACGACCGGGGTGTCCAAGGGCGCCACCCTGCTGCACCGAAACGTGGTGGCCAACGTGCTGCAGACAGAGGCCTGGTTCCGCCCGGTCCTCGACCGCGTAGGCGACCGCGCGCTGACCGTCGTCTGCGCACTTCCCCTGTACCACATCTTCGCATTGACGATCTGTTACCTGATGGGCGTGAGGATGGGCGCGTGCAACATCTTGATCCCCAACCCGCGCGACATACCGGGCCTCGTCAAGGCACTGGCCGGCCGGCGCGTCAACATGTTCCCGGCCGTCAACACCCTGTTCAACGCGCTGGCCCACGACCCCGACTTTGCGCGTCTCGATTTTTCTGGCCTCGTCGTGTCCAACGGCGGAGGGATGGCTGTGCAACGCGCCACGGCGGAAAAGTGGCTGAGCATCACCGGCTGCCCGGTGGTGGAGGGCTACGGCCTGTCCGAGACCTCGCCTGTGGCCACCTCCAACCGACTGGACCTGGAGGCCTTCACCGGCACCATCGGATTGCCGATTCCTTCCACCGACATCGCCATCCGCGACGACGAGGGCCGTGACCTCACGATTGGCGAACCAGGCGAGATCTGCATCCGCGGCCCGCAGGTGATGGCCGGCTATTGGAACCGGCCCGACGAGACGGCGCTCGTGATGACCGATGACGGATTCTTCAAGAGCGGCGACATCGGGATCATGGACGAGCGCGGCTATGTGCGCATCGTGGACCGCAAGAAGGACATGATCCTGGTATCCGGCTTCAACGTGTACCCCACCGAGATCGAGCAGGTGGTGAACCTGCACCCGGGGGTGCTCGAGTGCGCCGCGGTAGGGATCCCGGACGCGAAGTCCGGCGAGGCCGTCAAGCTGATCGTGGTCAGAAAGGAGGCCGGCCTGTCCGACCGCGACCTTGCGGACTACTGCAAAGAGAACTTCACCGCCTACAAGCGGCCCAAGATCATCGAGTTCCGCGACGAACTGCCCAAGAGCAACGTCGGGAAGATTCTGCGCCGCGAGCTGCGCTCTGGTCGTTGAGACTCCAACGCTCACCCGAGAGCAAGCCGCAGGTTAGGGAATTGACTCGGGCTCGGGCTCGGGCTCGGGCTCGGGTTCGGGCTCGGAGTTCAGGCACTCAGGTGCCGTGAGTATCTGCGCCGGAAAAGAAAAAGGCCCAGTCCGTCTGGACTGGGCCTTCGCAGAGTTGCCTGACAATGTCCTACTTTCACACGGGAATCCGCACTATCATCGGCGCAGAGGCGTTTCACTGTCCTGTTCGGGATGGGAAGGAGTGGGGCCACCTCGCTATGGTCATCAGGCATAACTTGTCGCTGGCAGGAACTCCTGCCAGCCAATCCACAGAGTCTTTCAGATTCTCTCGACAGCGCCTGTCGGCATAACTTCGAAACTCACGGT
>JBIIED010000226.1:0-5880 GCA_044237995.1 Rubrivivax sp.
GGCACGAGCACGCGCATGACGGCGACGATCCGGTGGTGTGGCTGGACGTGCTGGACCTGCCGCTCGTCTACTACACCGAGACCTCCTACGCCATCGAGGGCCAGCGCCAGGATGTCAAGCCCGGCCGTGGCGATGCCGTCTACGCCGCCGGCGGCGTCGTGCCCACCTCGGCCTTCGTGCGCAGCGAGGCTCCCTACCCGATGCTGCGCTACCCGTGGGCGGCCACGCGCGCGGCACTCGTCGCGCTGGCCGAGAACCAGCCCGCGCTCGAGGCCGTGCAGGTCACCTACGTCAACCCCGAGACGGGCCGCGACGTGCAGAACAACCTCGGCTACTACGCGCTGATGCTGCGCCCGGGCCAGGTGCTGCGCCTGCCCGCGCGCTCCTCCTCGCAGGTCTTCCACCTCATCGAGGGCGGGGTGGATGTCGAGGTCCTCGACAGCCGCTTCAGCCTCGTCGAGGCCGACACCTGCTGTACCCCTGGCTACGAGGCGGTGACGCTCACCAACCGCTCGGCCGCGGAGCCCGCCTTCGTCTTCATCGCCGACGAGTCGCCGCTGCACCGCAAGCTCGGCGTCTACGAGGTGCGCCTCTGAGGCCTTCGTCGCCTTTGTCGCTTTCTCGGCCTGCGTGACCTACTTGCCCTGCGCCGCCTGCCCGGCGCTGCTGCTCACCCTCGAGCGTGCAGCTCCACGGGTGCGCATGCCCCGGTGCGCGCACGCGCTCAGGCGGCGGGTTCCTGCCGGGACAGGCGCGCAAGCACGCGCGTGCCATGCGGCTGCGCGTTGCCGACCTCCAGCGAGCCGCCCAGCTCACGTGCGCGCTCCTCCATGCTCAGCAGGCCGAGCGAGGCGGGCTTGTCACGCGCGTCCTGGGGCAGGCCGATGCCGTCGTCGATGATCTCGAGCTCGTAGAGGCCGGGCACCTCGGTGGTGAGCCGTATCTGCACGGTGTGTGCGTCAGCGTGCTTCTCGACGTTCTGCAGGGCTTCCTGGGCCACGCGGTACAGGCAATCGGCCTCCACGGGGGTCAGCTCGAGCGCGCCGGCCGCGGTCTCCTGCAGCTCCACGTCGCAGGCCACGCCGCTGCGGGCGGCGAAATCGCGCGCCAGCTGCTGCAGCGCAGCGGACAGGCCGAGTTCGTCCAGGGCGCGCGGGCGCAAGCCGCTGACGATGCGCCGCGTGGCCACGATCGCATCCACCGTCATGGTAGTGGCGCGCCGCAGCCCTTCCTCGAACGGGCCGCCGTCGTGCGGCACCTGCTGGCGCAGGGCCGCGAGCTCCAGCGAGACCGCCGCCAGGCGCTGCTGCAGGTCGTCGTGCAGCTCGCGCGCGATGCGGTGGCGCTCGCGCTGCTCGGCACTGTGCTCGCGCGCCAGCAGGCTGCGCAGCCTGTCCTCGCTCCTGCGGTGCAAGGCGGCCGACTCGCGATAGGCCTCCAGTGCCGACTGCCAGCGCTGGCGGGTGCGTCGCAGCAAGAACCCCAGCCCGCACAGCACCAGCCCGACGCACAGCAGCGCAAAGGCACGCAGCATGACCCCGGAACTCACCCCCTCGCCTGTCGGGTGCGTGGCCTCCAGCCCGACGTGGGCCAGCACGGCCAGCCCCGTCACCGCCGCGGCGCCCGTGGGCGGGGTGGCCAGCGCCGCCAGCGTCATGGGCAGGATGAAGACGAAAGAGGGCGAGTGGGGCAGGCCCAGGGGTGCGTGCAGCAGCGCGGCCAGCACCGTCGTCATGACCAGCACGAGCCCGGCCGACCACCGCAAGGGTCTGCGTCGGATCGAGGCGATCAGGGCGTTCATCGGGCTGGGCAGGATGCGGATGAACCGTCATCCTATACGTCCATGGCCTGCCAGGCTGCCGGCCCCTGGGGCGCAGGGGGCACTCGCCGCCTCGCACGGTGCGGGGCGAGAAACCGCCGGGCGTCAGCCCGACGCAGCCGGCTCCGCGCGAACGGGGCCTGCCGAGAGCGCGGCCTGCAGCGCGTCGTCAACCGTGTGCAGCCACACGAGCTGCAGCGCCTTGCGGGCCTCCTCGGGAATCTCCACCAGGTCCTTTCGGTTGCGTGCGGGCAGCATCACCGTGCCCACGCCGGCGCGCAGCGCGGCCAGCACCTTTTCCTTGACGCCGCCCACCGGCAGCACGAGCCCGCGCAGGCTGATCTCGCCGGTCATCGCCACGTCCGGGCGCACCGACCGCTCGCTGGCCATGGAGGCCAGGGCGACGAACATCGCCACCCCGGCGCTCGGGCCATCCTTGGGAATGGCGCCGGCCGGAACATGCAGGTGCACGTCCACGTCCTCGAGGGCACGCCCGGGCAGGCCGAACTGCGCCGTGCGCGACTTCAGCAGCGTCAGCGCAGCCTGCGCGCTTTCCTTCATCACGTCGCCGAGCTGCCCGGTGAGGATGAGCTTGCCGCTGCCGGGCGTGCGGGTGGCCTCCACGAAGAGGATGTCCCCGCCCACCGGCGTCCAGGCCAGGCCCGTGGCCACACCGGGCAATGCGCTGCGCAGCGCCACCTCGTGCTCCACCGTGGGCGGACCGAGGATGCCGTCGAGATCGGCCTCGCCCACATGCACCCGCCGCGCCCGGTCCGACGCGATCTCGGTCGCGGCGTGGCGCATCACGCGCCCGATCTCGCGCTCGAGCTGGCGCACGCCGGCCTCGCGCGTCCAGGAGGCAGCGATCGCCCGCAGCGCGTCGTCGGTCACGGTGCACTGCTCGGCCTGCAGGCCGCAGGCGGCCAGCTGACGCCCCAGGAGATAGCGCCGCGCGATCTGCAGCTTCTCCTCCTGCGTGTAGCCGGGTAGATCGATCACCTCCATGCGGTCTCGTACCGGCACGGGCACGGCGTCGATCACGTTGGCCGTGGCGATGAAGACCACGCGCGAGAGGTCGAAGGGCAGGCCCAGGTAGTTGTCGCGAAAGGTGGAGTTCTGCTCGGGATCGAGCACCTCCAGCAGCGCGGCGGAAGGGTCGCCGCGCAGGCTGCCCGACATCTTGTCGACCTCGTCGAGCATCATCACGCAGTCACGCGAGCCGGCCTTGCGCAGGCCCTGCACGATGTTGCCAGGCATGGCGCCGATGTAGGTGCGGCGGTGCCCGCGGATCTCGGCCTCGTCGTGCACACCGCCCAGCGACACGCGCACGAACGGGCGCTCCAGTGCCCGCGCGATGCTCTGCCCGAGCGAGGTCTTGCCCACTCCAGGTGGGCCGACGAAGCACAGGATCGGGGCGCGTCCGGCCGGGTTGAGCTTCTTGACGGCGAGGAACTCCACGATGCGCTTCTTCACCCGCGGCAGTCCGAAGTGGTCGGCCTCGAGCGTGCGCTCAGCCGCAGCGAGGTCGATGGCCAGGGCCTCGGGCTCGCGCCAGGGCAGCTCCGTCATCCACTCCAGCCACGTGCGCAGCATCGAGTGCTCGCCCGAGGCCTCGCCCATGCGCTGCAGGCGCTGCAACTCCTTGCGCGACTGGGCGTCGGCTTCGGGCGGCATCGCCGCGGCCGTGATGGCCTGCTCCAGCCGTGCGAGATCCTGCGCGCTCTCCCCCTCCTCGCCGAGTTCCTTGCGGATGGCCCGCATCTGCTCCTCCAGCAGCACGCGGCGCTGCCGGTCGTCGAGCTGTTCCTTGGTGCGCGCGCCGATCTCCTGCGACAGCCGCAGCACCTCGATGCGGTGCTCGACCATGCGCAGCACCTCGCGCAGCCGCTCCTCCACGTCCAGCGTCTCGAGCAGGCGCTGCTTGACCGCCGGCTCGGCATCCACGAGGCTCGCGGCCAGATCGGCCAGGTGCGAGGGCGAGCGGGTGGACTGCAGCAGCTGCGCGAGCTCGGCCGGCACCCCCGGCAGCAGGGCCAGCACTTCGGCACCTCGCTGGCGAAGCTGCAGCGCCAGGGCCTGCGCGGCGGTGCTGGGCGAGCTCTCGTGCAGGCGCTCGATGCGGGCGGCGAGGAAGGGGTGGCCGTCCACCAGGCCGAGCACACGGATGCGCTGCAGGCCCTGGCACACGGCATGCACCTGCTGGTCCTCCGAGCGCATCTGCTGGACCACCTGAGCGAGCGTGCCCACCGCACACAGCGCCTCGGCGCCGGGCTCGTCCACGCCGGCGTCGCGCTGCAGCACCACGGCCACCGGGCCGCGGTGCGAGGCGGCGTGTCGCAGCGCGGCCAGCGAGCGCGTGCGCCCCACCGTCACCGGCACCATCACGTGCGGGAAGAGCACGACGTTGCGCATCGGCACGAGAGGTACCACGTCGGTGGGCAGCTCGATGCCCGGCGTCACGACATCATCCATCGCCCACCTCCAGTCAAGCCGGGAGGCTAGGGCTCGCCGGGCGCCACGCGTTGCGCCGGCGCAGCGCGTGGCGTACTCGGGCCAGGCCGGCCCGGCTAGGCGCCGCCGCCAGTGGCGGCGGCCTCAGCCCGCGCGGGCGCCCCGCTCCTGCAGGAACGGCGCGAGCCGGGCCTCGTCCAGGCTGGCCAGCGTCTCGCGCGCCAGCCGCTGCAACACCTCGGCCGCCTGAGGTGTGGCCACGTCGATGCCCAGGCCGGCCTCGGCTGGCCAGTCAGCGTCCAGGCGCAGGTAGCGGCTGCCCAGGCGGTCTTCCATCATCGCCTGCACGTGCTGCTGCTGCACCGACAGCAGCGTGAGGATGAGCCGGCCGTCGGAGAGCCAGCTCACTGCGCCGGCCTGGGGGTCCTCCACGCCCTCGCGCGGGCGGTAACGGGCGGTGGCCGTGCCCACCGAGAGCATCGACACCCGCTCCGGCGGGATGCCCAGGAAGTGCTGGGCCTCGTGCAGGGCGATCTGGTCGGGCGCCACGGCGAAGAGCCCGCCGTCGGCGTACAGCCGCGCGCCCACCATCACAGAGGGGAAGTAAGCGGGCGCGGCGCACGCGGCCATCACCACGTCGACGATGGGCAGCTCGGCATCGCTTTCCCGGGCCTGGCCATGCTGCGTCTTGAAGACCTTGGTGCGGCAGGCGAGCACGTCCACCGCCGGGATGACCAGCGGATGCAGCGCCTCGCCCAGGCGCCGCTCGCCCAGCACGCTGCGAAGGGCCTCGCGCAGCTCGCGCCCGCCGTACTTGGGGCCCGTCACCGAGCGGCTGAGGTCCAGCAGGCGCGACACCGCTCCCTGAGGCAGCGGTCGGTGCGAGAACACGCGCGAGCCGTGTGCCAGGATCAGCTCCACCACCGTGCGCATCGGCACCTCGAAGGCCAGCGCCATGGCCAGCAGCCCGCCGATGGAGGTGCCGGCCAGCATCCCGAAGCAGCGGCCCAGCGGACGGCCGGCGCGCTCCTCCAGGCCGGCGAGCACGGTGGCCGTGTACAGCCCCAGGAAGCCGCCGCCCGACAGCGCGAGCACGCGCAGGCGATCGGCCGGGGAGGGCCGGTGCAGGGAATCGTCGGGAGCGCTACGGGCCACGGGGTCGAGGGGTGAGGGGTTCGTCGAAGCGCCAGACCCAGATGAGGTCCAGCGAGTTCTCCAGGCCGCCCTGGGCGCGCAGCGTGAAGCGCTGGGCGATCCGGTAGATCAGCTGGAAGGTGCCGGCGGTGGCGTTGACGCCGCGTTCGTAGCCGACGTACCAGCGTCGGCTGAGCTGCTTGCCCAGCGTGATGATGGTGTCGCGCGAGTCGCCCTCGGTCTGGCGAAACGACAGGTCGTCGAGCCCGAAGGTGCGCAAGATGGCATCGGTCGGGGCCTCGCCCTGGCCCGCCAGCAGCGCCGTGGCGGCCCGCTGCAGCACCGCCGTGTCGGCCCGGCCGAGGCCCTCGGTGGGGCGCCCCAGCAGCAGCCACGAGAGCTTCTCGGTCTCGGCCATCTCGGGCTCGCTGTAGAGCTTCACGCGCAGGCCCTGCAGCGGGCCAGTGATGGCCACG
>JBIIED010000227.1:0-5877 GCA_044237995.1 Rubrivivax sp.
GTAGGTGAACTTGTTCACCAGGATCAGGTCTCCCACCAGCAGCGTGGGCACCATCGAGCCCGAGGGAATCTTGAAGGGCTCGAACAGGAACGAGCGCAGCACGAAGACGATGGCGATCACCGGGAAAAGCCCCGCCGTCCACTCCACCCACCAGGGCTCCATCAGCAGCTTCTCGCGTGCCTCCTCCAGGCCGCTGTCGCCGCGCACGATGCCCTGGCGCTGCAGCTGCTCGCGCCGCGCCGTCTCCTGGCGCTCCACCTCGGCCGCCGCGGCCAGCCGGCGCGGGCGGAAGTGCACCCGCTCGGCCAGCCAGTAGCCGAAGGTGACCACCGTCAGGACGAACAGCAGCAACGAGAAGTTGCCGATCCACCAACCCACGAACCAGCCGCCCCCGTAGACGACGAGCGCGCCGATCAGCGCGGCAGTGAGAGCGCTCATGGTGCCAGCCATCGGGAAATCAATCCTCGACCTGCAGGATGGCGAGGAACGCCTCCTGCGGAACCTCGACCGAACCGATCTGCTTCATGCGCTTCTTGCCTGCCTTCTGTTTCTCGAGCAGCTTGCGCTTGCGCGAGATGTCCCCGCCGTAGCACTTGGCGAGCACGTTCTTGCGCAGCGCCTTGATGTTTTCGCGCGCAATCACGTTCGCGCCGATGGCTGCCTGAAGCGCCACATCGTACATCTGGCGCGGGATGATCTCGCGCATCTTCGCGGCGATCTGGCGTCCGCGCGGTGCGGCCTGGCTCCTGTGGACGATGACCGACAGCGCGTCGATGCGCTCGCCGTTGATCAGCATGTCCACCTTCACCACGTCGGCGGCGCGGTACTCCTTGAACTCATAGTCCATTGACGCATAGCCGCGCGAAACGGATTTGAGCTTGTCGAAGAAGTCGAGCACGATCTCCGCCAGCGGCAGCTCGTAGGTGAGCATCACCTGGCGGCCGTGGTAGGCCATGTTGATCTGCACGCCGCGCTTCTGGTTGGCCAGCGTCATCACCGGGCCCACGTAGTCCTGCGGCATGTACAGGTGCACCGTGACGATGGGCTCGCGGATCTCCTGGATGCGCCCGGCGTCGGGCATCTTGCTCGGGTTCTCCACCTCCAGCACCGTGCCGTCGCCGAGCTCGACCTGGTAGACCACGCTCGGCGCGGTGGTGATGAGGTCCTGATCGAACTCGCGCTCCAGGCGCTCCTGCACGATCTCCATGTGCAGCAGGCCGAGGAAGCCGCAGCGAAAGCCGAAGCCCAGCGCCTGGCTCACCTCGGGCTCGAAGCGCAGCGAGCTGTCGTTGAGCTTGAGCTTTTCCAGCGCATCGCGCAGCTGGTCGTATTCGCTCGCCTCTGTCGGGTACAGGCCCGCGAACACCTGCGGCTGGATCTCCTTGAAGCCCGGCAGCGCCTCGCTCGCCGGCCCGGCGTTGTTGGGCAGCTTCTTCTCCAGCGTGATCGTGTCGCCCACCTTGGCCGCATGCAGCTCCTTGATGCCGGCGATCACGAAGCCCACCTCGCCGGCCTTCAGCGCATCGCGCGGCAGTGACTTGGGCGTGAACACGCCCAGCTGCTCCAGGCCGTAGACCGAGTTCGTGGCCATGAGGCGCACGCGGTCGCCCTTGCGCAGCACGCCGTCGACCACGCGCACGAGCATCACGACGCCCACGTAGTTGTCGAACCAGCTGTCGATGATCATCGCCCGCGGCGGGCCTTCGGCGCGGCCGCGCGGCGCGGGCATGCGCGTGATCACGGCCTCCAGGATGTCGTCGATGCCCTCGCCCGTCTTGGCCGAGCACGGGATCGCCTCCGACGCATCGATGCCGATCACGTCCTCGATCTCCTGCTTGGCGCGATCGGGGTCGGCCTGCGGCAGGTCCATCTTGTTGAGCACGGGCACCACTTCCACGCCGAGGTCCAGCGCCGTGTAGCAGTTGGCCACCGTCTGCGCCTCCACGCCCTGGCTCGCGTCCACCACCAGCAGCGCACCCTCGCAGGCCGAGAGCGAGCGGCTCACCTCGTAGGAGAAGTCGACGTGCCCGGGCGTGTCGATGAGGTTGAGGTTGTAGATGCGGCCGTCTCGCGCGGTGTACTGAAGCGCAGCCGTCTGGGCCTTGATCGTGATGCCGCGCTCGCGCTCGATGTCCATCGAGTCCAGCACCTGCGCTTCCATCTCGCGGTCGCTCAGGCCTCCGCAGCGCTGGATGATGCGATCGGCCAGCGTGCTCTTGCCGTGATCGATGTGGGCGATGATGGAGAAGTTGCGGATGTGGTCCATGAGCGGGCCGGACAGGCAAAAAAAAGGCGCGTCAAATTGGTGACGCGCCTACCAACAAAAAGACTTGGCAACTGCTTTGTTGGAAGGCCATTGTAGACCAATCGACCAGCCGGAAACCCGCGCCAATGCTGGATTTCCGGCCGTTGCTGGCTGCCAACAGGAAAAGTTGTCAACAGTTTTTCAACAAGTTGCGCCGGCGCGTCGCGCGCTGGCTGACGGCCCCCGTGAGAACCCCGAGGTAGGCGCGCGCTCACCCTCCTCAGCGCACCAAAGACCGCCGGCCAACCCCGGATTCTAGACTGAGGCAGCAGGAATCGCAGGTTCCTGGCACACCCAAAAGTAGGGAAACGCTCACTTCCCGCACAAGCAGGCCGCCCGAAAACGAAGCGGGGGCATTTCGCCAAGCGAAATACCCCCACGTCAGGCTCAGGTTGCACGCCCGAGCCCCGTCACCCGGCGCCGATCAGCGGGCCGGGCGAATCACGAAGTAGTTGACCCACTCGCCGCGACGCGCAAGCACGCTCACCGCACGCGACTTCTCCGCCTTGGCCACGAGCTGGTTGAACTGCTTGAGGTCCGTCACCTCGGTGTTGTCGAAGGACAGGATCACATCACCCTCGCGCAGCCCGGCGCGTGCGGCAGGGCCGTCGACCGACTCGATGCGCACGCCGCCCTTGACCTTGAGGTCGCGCTTCTGCGCATCGGTGAGGTCGGCCGCCGAAATCCCCAGCACGTTCTTCTGCGCCGGCGCGCTCGGCTCGGCCGGCGTGCGGCGCGCGGGCTGGTCGGCCTCGAACTCGGCCACCGTCAGCGTCAGGTCGCGCGACTGGCCACGGCGAAACACCTGCAGTGACGCGCGCGAGCCGGGCTTGATGGCGCCGATCAGCCTGGGCAGATCGTTGGAGCGCTCCACGGCCTTGCCGTCCACACGCGTGATGATGTCCCCGGGCTCCAGGCCCGCCTTGTCGGCCGGGCCGCCAGGCTCGACGCTGCGCACGAGCGCACCCACCGGCTTGCCCAGGCCGATCGACTCGGCCACATCCTTCGTCACAGGCGCGATCTGCACGCCGATGCGGCCACGCGAGACACGGCCGCTCGTGCGCAGCTGCTCGGCCACGCGCATCGCCTCGTCGATCGGGATGGCGAAGCTGATGCCCATGAAGCCGCCGGAGCGGCTGTAGATCTGCGAGTTGATGCCCACCACCTCGCCTCGCAGGTTGATGAGCGGCCCGCCCGAGTTGCCCGGGTTGATCGCCACGTCGGTCTGGATCAGGGGCAGCAGCTCGCCCGTGTCGCGCTGCTTGGCGCTCACGATGCCCGCCGTCACGGTGTTCTCCAGCCCGAAGGGCGAGCCGATGGCCATCACCCACTCACCCACGCGCAGCCGGTTGGCGTCGCCGATCTTCACCGCCGGCAGCCCCGTGGCCTCGATCTTCACCACCGCCACGTCGCTGCGCTTGTCCAGGCCCACGATCTTTGCCTTGAACTCACGCTTGTCGGGCAGCGTCACCAGCACCTCGTCGGCGCCGTCCACCACGTGCGCGTTGGTCATCACGAAGCCATCGGCCGTCAAGACGAAGCCCGAGCCCACGCCACGCTGCGTGGGTTCTTCCTCCTGCTGCGGGTTGCCACGGCGCTGGCCGGGCCCAGGCATCGGGATGCCGAAGCGGCGGAAGAACTCCTCCATGCCGGGCGGCACCTCGGGCGTGCCGCGCGAGCTGCTGCGCTCCATCGTGCGGATGTTGACCACCGAAGGGCCCACGCGCTCGGCCAGGTCGGCGAAATCGGGCAGCTGCTGCGCCCGCACCTGCACGGGCGTGAGGGCCGCCACACCCGTCAGGCCGATGGCCAACCCGAGCGCCAGGCGTCTGAGCACGGCGCGCACGATTGAACCGGGAGCGGCAACTGTCGGCGCGGGCCGCGCCGAAGCATAGGTGCAGGCCAGGCCCGCCTGCGCAGGAGAGAGGGTCGCAACAAGGGTATGCATGGTCGTACTCAGGAGGGTTTCAAGGGTGCCGGCGCAGGGCGCTGGCAAATTGCTGCAACGTGGGCAGGGGAACCTCGCCCATCACGGTGACGAAGGCGCCCTGTTCGTGGGGCACCATCAAGACGGTGGTCGCGCCGGAGCGCAGCGCCAGCGGCTCGCTGGGCTGCCCGGCTGCAACCGGGTCGATGAACACGGAGACGCGCTGCGCGCCGCGCTGGTACACGGCCTGCAGCTGCTGGGGCAACGCTGCGCCCGAGCCCGCCGCCGCGCCAACGGCCGTGCCGGCCGGGGCGCCACGCTCGGCCAGGCGCCGCACGGCGCCTTGCAGCTCGTAGCCCTCGGGCACACGCACGAGCGTCCAGCCCTCGGCCTCGAGTCGGACGGGCGCGGGCACGCGGGGCGAGCCCTGGTGCACGCGAAGGTAGTCCTCGAGCCCACCGGCACCGGTCGCAGGCGACAGGGCTCCTGAGGGGGCCTGAGAAGGCGGCTGCACGGCCACAGGCTGTACGGCATTGGGCAGCAAGGCACTCGGCTGCACCGCACTTGGCTGCACCGCCCGCGCGCCGCCCCCCTGCCACGCAGGGGCTGTGGCCGGGGCCTGCGCAAGCAGCGCAGCGGCCGGCTCGGCCTCCTGCCCCTGCACCACCCACACCACGGCCGCCACCGCTGCCACGCCAGCAACGGCCGCCGAGGCGCCCAGCCACGCCGGCGGGCGCCAGCTCGCGCGGCGCCGGGCAGAGTCCTTTACGGCCGCACTTTGCCGCACGGCCTGCGTGAGCGCGGGATCAGGGGCCAGCACCACCGGCTCGCGTGCCAGCCGCTCGCGCAGCGTGGCCAGAAAGGCCTCGTCGCCCCCGGCATGGCGCGCCAGCTCCTGCGAGCGCAGCACGTCGCCGATCGTGTGGTACGTGCTCCAGGCCTCGCGTGCATCGGCGTCGTTGCGCCACAGCGCGAGCGCCTCGTCCATCGCCTGGTCCAAGCCCTGCGCGCCGCCTGGCCCGCCCGAGGGTCCGGCGCTCAGCTCGCCATCGGCCAGCGCCGACATCGCCTCGCGGGCGTCTTCGGGCGTGCGTCCGGCCGCGCTCACCAGCGCCTCCCCTGGGGCGTATCGAGCAGCGGACGCAGCCGCTGCGCGATGGCCTCGCGCGCGCGGAAGATCCGCGAGCGCACCGTTCCGATCGGGCAGTTCATCACCTGGGCAATCTCTTCGTAGCTCAATCCCTCGATCTCGCGCAGCGTCACGGCCTGGCGCAAGTCCTCCGCAAGCCCCTCCACGGCGGCGTTCACGGCCTGGGCGATCTCCCGGCTCGCGAGCACCGACTCGGGCGTCTCGACGTCGCTTAGTGCGATTTCCGCGCGGGAAGTTTCATCGCTCTCGTCATCGCCCTGGGCCAGCGCCGATTCGCTGATCACGGGGTCGCGCCGCCGGTCCGCAGCCTCCTTCCTGGCCGTGTTCACCGCGATGCGGTAGAGCCACGTGTAGAAGGCGCTGTCGCCACGGAAGTTCGGCAGCGCCCGGTAGGCACGGATGAACGTCTCCTGCGCCACGTCGGGCACCGAGTCAGGGTCGCGCACGATGCGTGCCACCAGGCGCTCGATGCGCCGGCGGTACTTGAGCACGAGG
>JBIIED010000228.1:0-5865 GCA_044237995.1 Rubrivivax sp.
ACCTGCAGCACGATCTCGTCTTGGGTGGGGGCGTCGTCCTGGCGCTCCTGCAGCAGCACCTCCCAGAGCTGCTGCAGCGTGTGCCGGCCCGTGCAGCGCCCCACGAGTGCGTAGGCCGCCAGGTTCAACCGCACGCGCCGGCGCCCGTCGGGCGAGGCCATGACCATCCAGGGCGTGCCGCGGTACAGCACGCGCTCGGCCGCGACGCCCGCGTTCAGGAGCGGGCGCAGTTCGGCCACGCGAAACCACTGCTCCGACAGCAGCGGCGCCTCGGCCGCGGCCTGCGTGACCGGCGCGAACTCGGAAGTCATCCCCACAGCCTCCACCAGGCGCGGCGCAGGGCACGGGCCAGGTCGGACCCCCAGCCCACGAGCAGCGCGCGCTGCCCGATCTCCACCCGGCCGCTGCCCGAAAGCCCCGGGCGCAGTTCGGGAGGCGGGTCCGCCACCTCGGCCTCGACCTCGAAGACGTTGCGGCCCTCGACGGTGGTGGCCATGGGCGAGACGTGTCGCACCTTCAGCGCCAGCGTCTTCCAGGGCAGTGCTGCCAGCGCCAGCGAGCCGGGCTGCCCGGCCTGCAGGCGTGTGATGTCGTGCTCGTCGACCTCGACGATCACGCGGTACTGCCCCACGGGTGCAAGCGTGAGGAGCTCCTCGCCTTCCTTGAGCGGGGCGCCCAGCCGCTGGCTGAGATCGCCGTGCACGATCACGGCGTCGAAGGGCGCGTGCAGCCGGATGCGCTCGAGCTGCGACTCCACCAGGGCGAGCTGCGCGCGCGCCTGCTGCAGCCGCGCGAGCTGGATCATTACCTGCGCCCGGTCGGACTTGGCGTTGGCCTCGGCCAAGGCGCTCTCGAACTGCACCGACTGGCTCGCCAGCCGCTCGCGCTCGAGCTGCAGGTCCTCCTCGGCCAGCTCCACGAGGAGCTGCCCGGCCTTGACCGTGTCGCCCGGCCGCACGTGGGCCTGCTTGAGGAAGCCAGCCGCCGGCGCCACGACCACGCGCTGAACGGCGCCCTCCACGCGCGCGCGCCCGCCCACCTCGTGCGCCATCGGCCACAGCAGCACCGTGCCCAGGGCCAGGGCGCCAGCCAGGGCACAGGCCGCCTGCAGCCGCCGGTGCCGAGCGCCGGGCAGGTTCGCCCAGCGCTGCATGAGCCGCCAGCGCAGGCTGCGCTCGCGCTCGGCCAGCAGGCCCAGCACGGGCGAGGCAAAGGCTGCCGCGTGCTCGAGCCAGGCAA
The DNA here is from genome assembly GCA_044237995.1 of Rubrivivax sp. Classification (GTDB taxonomy): domain Bacteria; phylum Pseudomonadota; class Gammaproteobacteria; order Burkholderiales; family Burkholderiaceae_C; genus Rubrivivax. Next base: position 1,240 of record JBIIED010000228.1, read on the forward strand.
TCTCGCGCGAGCCGATGCGGCGCGCCTGCGGGCCGTGGCGGCGCACGCAGATGACCCCCGCGGGCTCGCGCGGACGGGATTCGTCGCTGCCCTCCTCGGCCGGGCGGCTCAGCAGCACGCAGGCCACCGACCCGCCCTGCTCGTCGATGAGCCTGTCCTGGGCCGCCCGGATGCGCGGCAGCGTCTCCGACAGCGGGGCCGGGGTGGCCACCGAGGCGCGCTGGTCCAGCGCCTCGTGCATCACCGCCAGCATGGCGCGCACCGCGGGCAGGTTCGGGTCGCCCGGCGCGCCGCCGGAGCGCACCACGTCGTGCAGCCGCCCGCCCTTGAGGAAGGCCACCGCCACCTCGTCGTAGCGCAGCAGCCGCGCCAGGCGCTCCACCAACCGCGCAGCCGCCTGCCGGTGCGAGCGTGCGTCGACGAGCGCGGCCTGCACCTCCAGCAGCTGCTTGAAGGCAGCGGCCTGGGCGCGGGCGAGCTCGACCGGGTCGGCCAGGCGGGACGGCGCATCCGCGCGGGCATCCAGGCGCGGACCCGCGAGAGGCTCGGCGAGTGCGGGGTTCATCGGGTAGGGTCGATCCGCCGGCTCGGACAGGAAGCCGGTCGACCGAGTCTTGACCGCCCGGGCGGGCGGCGAATCGCGAATGAGCGGACCGAATGGCCGGTATTTCGTCACGGAGCTCACCGGCGCGACCCGGTGCGCCACCCTGGCCACGCCTTGGTGCCGAGCTTCGTGGCCGCGCACAAATGCGACCCTGACGGGCCCGAACAAGGGCCGACCGTCCCGTCACCGGGAAAATGTCCAGGCTTCGGCTCGGCACCAGAGTGCCCCCAGCCCCGACGCGCCCAAGCGCAGACAGGGCACCGACTCGGGCTATCCTGCGTGTTTGTTCGTCACGCCTTACGGAGACACCCCATGACCCTGAGCCGCCGCACCCTGCTGCAGTCTGTCGCCGCCACCACGCTCCTGGGGGCCGGGCCGCAGGCCTTCGCACAGACCCCGTTCGAGACGGTGAGGATCATCACCGGCTTTCCGCCCGGCGGCACCTCCGACACCATCTGCCGGCGCGTGGCAGCCAAGATGGCCCCGGGCTACGGGCGCAGCGTCGTGGTGGAAAACCGCACCGGTGCGGGCGGGCAGATTGCCATCCAGGGCGTGCGCACCATGGCCCCCGATGGCACCACCCTCCTGCAAACACCGATGTCGATGCTCGGCATCTACCCGCACATCTACCGCCGCCTGCCCTACGACCCGGTGGCCGACCTCACCCCCGTGACGCTGGGCTGCACCTTCGACTTCGGCTTTGCCGTCGGCCCGGCCGTGCCGGAGTCGGTGCGCAACATCGCCGATTTCCTCGCCTGGTGCAAGGCCAACCCGGCGCAGGCCAACTTCGGCTCGCCCGCGGCGGGCTCGGTGCCGCACTTCATCGGCGTGCTGCTCGGGCGCAGCGCCGGGGTGGACCTGAAGCACGTGCCCTACCGCGGCACGCAGCCCGCGATCCTGGAGATGATCGGCGGGCAGATCCAGGCCGTCTCCGGGCCGATCGGCGAATTCACGCAGCACGTGGCGGCGGGCAAGTGCCGACTGCTGGCGGCCACCGGCGCAAGCCGCAGCCGCTTCGCGCCCAACACGCCCACGATGGTGGAGCAGGGCCTGCGCGACATGGCCTTCAGCGAGTGGTTCGGCTTCTACCTGCCGGGCAAGGCGCCTGCCGACGTGGTGCAGCGGGCCAACACGGCGCTGCGCGCGGCGCTGGCCGACAAGGAGACGGTCGACGGGCTGGCCCTGATGGGGCTGGAGGCCAAGTCCTCCACGCCGGCGGAGCTGGCCGCGCTGCTCAAGGCCGACACCGAGCGCTGGGGCCCGATCGTCAAGGCCATCGGCTTCACGGCCGAGAGCTGACTTGCCCAGCGCCGCGAGGCGGCGCCTGCTGCAGGCGGGTGCCGCGCTGCTGGGAGGCGCCGCCCTGGCGCCGTCCACGGCAATGACACCTGCCGCACCTGCAGCACCCGCAGCGCCGGCGCTGCCCGGCGTGGAAACCGGCCGCCTCGTGCGCCTGGCCGATTTCGCCTCGCAGCACGTGGCCGCGCGCCACGTGGACGTGTGGCTGCCCGAAGGCTTCGCTGCCGACGGCCGCCACGCCGTGCTCTACATGCACGACGGGCAGATGCTCTACGACGCGCGCACGACCTGGAACAAGCAGGCCTGGAACGTGCAGACGGTGGCCGCGCGGCTGATGGCCGCCGGCCAGATCCGGCCCTTCATCGTGGTGGGGGTGTGGAACACCGGGCCCACGCGCTTTGCCGAGTACTTCCCGCAGCGCTTCGTGGACCACCTCGCCCCAGGGCCCGCGCGCGACGTGCTGCTGCAGCGCGCGGCGATGGGGCCGGTGCGCTCGGACGCCTACCTGCGCTTCCTGGTGGAAGAACTCAAGCCCGCCATCGACGCCCGCTTTCGCCCCGCCACGGGGCCGGGAGACACCTTCATCGCCGGCTCGAGCATGGGCGGCCTCATCTCGCTGTACGCGCTGACCGAGCACCCGCAGGTCTTCGGCGGCGCGGCCTGCCTGTCCACGCACTGGATCGGATACTTCGAGCGCAACGCCGAGGTGCCTGCGGCGGCGCTGGCCTACCTACGCCAGCACCTGCCGCCCCCCGGGCGCCACCGCCTCTACATGGACAGAGGCACGGCCGAGCTCGACGCGCTCTACGACCAGGCCCAGGAGCGGGTGGACGCGCTGATGCGAGAGAAGGGCTTCGGCGCGCCGACCTTCGACACCCGAGTCTTCGAGGGCGCAGGCCACCACGAGCGCGCCTGGACCGAGCGGCTGCACATCCCGCTGGCGCACCTGCTCGGGCGGTGAAGGGCGCGCGCCAACTGCCAGGACAGCCGCATGACCCCCACCGACCTCGCCGACTGCAGCGCCCACGAACTCCTGGCTCCCTACCGCAGTGGCCAGGCTTCCCCGGTGGAGGCCACGCGCGCGGTGCTCGCGCGCATCGACCGGCTCAACCCGGTGCTGCGCGCCTTCACGCACGTGGCCCACGAGGAGGCTCTGGCCGCTGCCGGCCAGAGCCAGGCGCGCTGGCAGCGCGGTGAGCCCTGCGGCGCGCTCGACGGCGTGCCGGTCTCGATCAAGGACCTCATCCTCACGCGCGGCTGGCCCACGCTGCGCGGCAGCCACACCATCGACGCGAACCACCCCTGGGACGTGGATGCACCGGTCACCGCGCGGCTGCGCGAGGCCGGCGCCGTGCTGCTGGGCAAGACCGCCACGCCCGAGTTCGGCTGCAAGGGCGAGACCAACTCGCCGCGCACCGGCCTCACGCGCAACCCCTGGAACACGGCCCGCACGCCCGGCGGCTCCTCCGGGGGCGCGGCCGCCGCGGTGGCCGCAGGCCTCGGGCCGATCGCGATGGGCACCGACGGCGCAGGCAGCGTGCGCATCCCGGCCGCCTTCTGCGGCAACGTGGGCCTCAAGCCCAGCTTCGGCCGCGTGCCGGCCTACCCGCTGTCGCCCTTCGGCACCGTGGCGCACATCGGCCCGCACACGATGAGCGTGCGCGATGCGGCACTCGCCCTGACCGTGATGAGCCGGCCCGACGCGCGTGACTGGACCGCCCTGCCCCCCGACGCGCGCGACCACGCGGTTGGCCTGGAGGACGGCGTGCGGGGGCTGCGCGTGGCGTGGTCGCCCACGCTCGGCTACGCCAAGCACGTGCACCCCGAGGTGGCAGCCGCCTGTGCGCAGGCGGTGCGGCTGCTCGAGGCACAGGGCGCCCACGTGGAGCAGGTGGACCCTGGCTTCGAGGATCCGCTGGAGATCACCACCGGGCTGTGGTTTGCCGGCAGCTGGACCCTGTGGAACACGCTCAGCCCGGCGCAGCAGGCCGTCACGGACCCGGACTTCGCCGCCCAGGCGCGGCTGGGCGAGCGCCTGAGCGTGCTCGAGCTGCAGCGGCTGCAGCTGCGCCGCGGGGCGCTGGGCTCGCACATGCGCCAGTTCATGCAGCGCTTCGACCTCCTCGTCACGCCCAGCGTGGCCGTTCCGGCCTTCGAGGCACGACCCGCCGGCCAGCAGGCCATGACGCCCGAGTCGATGCTCGGCTGGACGCCCTTCAGCTACCCCTTCAACCTCACGCAGCAGCCCGCCATCACGGTGCCCTGTGGGCTGAGCTCCGACGGCCTGCCCATCGGGCTGCAGCTGGTGGGCCCGATGTTCGACGACGCGCGCGTGCTGCGCGCGGCGCGCGCCTTCGAGTCGGCCTGCCCGGTGCGGCGGCCCAGCGTGGCGGGCCTTCAGGCCCCCGGGGCCTGAGGCGCCCGAAGGGCCTGCGGAGCCTTCCGCTCAGTCCGCATAGGCCACCGCGCGCCAGAACTGCGAGAAAGAGCGGCACGGCCCGGCCGGCTCGGTGAAGGCCGGCGGGCGCGCGGCCAGGCCGAGTTCCTGCCCGAGCGCACCCAGGTTCGGGTCGCTCCAGCCATGCACCGCCGCGGCGCCGGCCAGCGCCTGGCGCCACTGGGCCGCCGTGCCCCGCCACTGGGCGTGCGTGAGGGCGTCCAGCCGCGCGCCCACGAAGTCCCAGCGCAGCCGACTCCAGGGCCAGCGCGCGTGGTGGTCGTCG
>JBIIED010000229.1:0-5855 GCA_044237995.1 Rubrivivax sp.
AACTACTACCAGGTGCCGACCTCCCTGACCACGACGACGGCCAACACCTCGGGCCCGCTGTTCCTCGGCGCGCTGCCCGGCTGCCCGGACAGCCGCACCGTGGGCAAGGGTGTGCCCAACCGGCTGCCCGGGTTCTCGCCCACGACGGTGAGCTTTCCCACCGGCATGTGCCGCACCTTCCTGGACGACTACCTGGAGTACGTCGCAGGCCAGGAACGGATGAACGGCTCGGTGCGCGCGACCTTCGCGCTCACCCCCACCACCACCGTCTACGCCGACCTCATGGTCTCGCAGACCAAGACCACCGAGAAGCTCTCGCCCTACGCGCTCACGACGAGCCTCGTCACCTCCGCCGCCCCGACGGCCGTGACCTGGCCCAAGGTGGACGGCACGTTCCTGCGCCAGAACGCCATCATCCTGCCGGTGGGCCACCCCGACAACCCGACCAATGGCACGGCCGGCGCGCGCCCCGTGCAGCTGCTGTACCGCTTCGAGGACGTTCCCCAGGCCTCCCTGTCCAACCTGAACACGCTGCGCTTCGTGGCCGGCATCCAGGGCACCTGGGGCGAGTGGGACTATGACTCGGCCGTGCTGTTCAGCCAGCAGAAGAACGAGTCGATCCGCACCAACCGCATCCGCTCCTCGCTGCTGAACAAGGCGATCGCAGGCACGAGCCTGTACCGCTTCGGCAAGGCCAACGACGCTGCCGCGATTGCCGCCATCTCCACCGATGCGGTGAACAACGGCGACTCCTCCATCGTGTCGCTGGATGTGCGCGCCACGCGCGAGCTCTTCTCGATGCGCGGCGGCCGTGCCGCCATCGCGGTGGGCGCGGAGATCAGGCGCGAAGAGCTCGAATCCATTCCGGACGCCAACTACCAGAGCGGCGACTACATCGGCCTGGTGGCCAACGGCACCTCGGGCAGCCGCGACTCGATGGCGGCCTATGCTGAGCTGCGCCTGCCGCTGCTCAAGACGCTGGAAGCCCAGGCCGCCTTGCGCACGGAGAACTACTCCGACTTCGGTGGCGCCACCACCGGCAAGCTCGGCTTCAAATGGGATGCGGTGCCCTCGGTCCTGGCGCTGCGCGGCACGGCTGCCACGGGGTTCCGGGCGCCCTCGATCTCGCAGATCAGCAACTCGTTCCTGCTGTCGTTCCACACCTCGTCGGTGCGTGTGTTCGACGGCTTGCGCTGCAACACCAGCAACCCGGCCAACCCGGTCAGCCGCTCGGTACCCCCGGTGGTGCGGGACTGCAACGTGCTCGGTTTCGGATCGGTGCCGGTGGGCCAGAACCCGGGCAGCCTGCCCACGGTGGTGAGCGCCAACCCCAACCTGAAGCCCGAGACCTCGAAGTCGATGACGCTGGGCCTGGTGCTCAACCCGACCAAGGACATCGACCTGGCAGTCGATGGCTGGTACTTCGAGCGCAACAACGAGATCCGGGTCCAGCGCGGCCAGGACATCATGGACGCCTACAACGCCAGCCCGGCGGCCAACGCGCAGTACGTGCTGCGTGACCCGAACCCGGCCACCTGGCTGCCAGGTGTGGCCAACAGCGGCCCGATCGTCGCGCTCATCCGCCAGTACGGGAACTTCAACTACACCAAGACTGCCGGCATCGACTACGACCTGAACGTCCGCTTCCCCAAGACGGACCGCGGCCAGCTGTCGTTCAACCTGGCTGGCACCTACACGAGCCGCTTCAGCCAGCAGGTGCTCGCGGGCACCACCCCGAGCCAGTACGTCGGAACGGCCATCGTCGTCGAGACGCCCAAGAGCAAGGGTTCGCTGCGGGCCCAGTGGGCGGCCACCTCCTGGACTGCCTGGGCACGCTACAACCACATCGACGGCATGGCCGTGAGCGGCACCGCAGGCTGCTCCGTGGCCACCTCGGGCTCCAACCTCTTCCTGCGCGAGAACAACCTGTGCGGCCTGGGCAAGGAGGCATCGGTGGATGTGGGCATGAGCTACCGCGGCATCAAGAACCTGACGCTGGCTGCCGCCGTGCTGAACGTGGACAACTCCTACAGCCGCTCGGTCCAGGTGCCGTCGCTCTTCACCTTCTGGGACAGCGGGCTGCCGGCGCAGATGGGCCGGCGCTACTCGGTGAGCGCGAACTACAAGTTCTTCTGATCCCTCCGGGCACATAGAACGCGGGCCGCCGGGGCAACCCGGCGGCCCGTTCTTCTTGCAAGGAATGCCGTGGCGCGCCTGGCTCGGTCCGGGCGATCGCGCCGCTGCGTCAGAAGGGGTACTGGCGCGGCGTGGTCTGCACCGTCACCCAGCGCAGCTCGGTGAACTCGTGCACCCCGGCACGGCCACCGAAGCGCCCGAAGCCGCTGCCCTTGACGCCCCCGAACGGCATCTGCGCCTCGTCGTGCACGGTCGGGCCGTTGACGTGGCAGATGCCCGAGTCGATGCGCCGGGCCACGTTCATCGCGCGCGCCACGTCGCGCCCGAACACGGCAGCCGACAGCCCGTACTCGTTGTCGTTGGCGCAGGCGATGGCCTCCTCCGTGTTGCGCACGCGCACGATGGCCTTGACCGGGCCAAAGGTCTCCTCGCGGTAGATGCGCATGGCGGGCGTCACGTGATCGATCAGCGTGGCGGGCATGAGCGTGCTGTCGGCCTTGCCGCCGCACACCAGCTTCGCGCCCTTGGCAATCGCGTCGTCGATGAGCGCATTGCAGTGCTCCACCGTGGACATCCCGATCACGCTGCCCAGCACCACGGGCTCGGGCTTGCGCGGGTCGCCCAGCGGCAACGCACGCGCCTTGGCCGCGAAACGCTTGACGAACTCGTCGGCGACCTGCTGGTCCACGATCAGCCGCTCGGTGCTCATGCAGATCTGGCCGCTGTTGGCAAAGCAGCCGAAGGCCGCCGCGTTGACGGCGTCGTCGAGCTCGGCGTCATCGAGCACGACGAGCGGCGCCTTGCCGCCGAGCTCGAGCACGGCGGGCTTGAGGTACTTGGCGCATGTCATCGCGATGAGCCGCCCCACGCGCGTGGAGCCGGTGAAGTTCACGCGCCGCACGGCCGGGTGCGCCACCATCGCCTCCACCACGGCGCCGGCGTCGGCCGGGGCATTGGTGATGTAGTTGACGACACCCGGCGGAAAGCCCGCCTCCTGCAGTGCCTCGATGATGAGCTGGTGCGTGCGCGGGCAGTTCTCGCTGCCCTTGAGAATCACCGTGTTGCCGCAGGCCAGCGGCGTGGCAATGGCCCGCACGCCCAGGATCACCGGCGCGTTCCACGGCGCGATGCCCAGCACCACGCCGGCGGGCTGGCGAATGCCCATGGCCAGGCTTCCCGGCACGTCCGAGGGGATCACCTCTCCGGTGATCTGCGTGGTGAGCGCCGCGGCCTCGCGCAGCATGCCCGCGGCCAGGAAGACGTTGAAGCCGCCCCACATGCCGGTGGCACCGGTCTCGGCCGAGACGGCCTCGATGAAGCGGGGCGTTCGCGCCTCCAGTTCGTCGGCCGCCTTGAGCAGCAGCGCTCGGCGCGCGCCCGGTCCGGTCTCGCTCCAGGTTCTGAAGGCCTCAGCGGCGGCCTCCACCGCCATCACCGCATCGGCCGGCGAGGCGGCCGGCGCGCGCGTGGCCACCGTGCCGTCCAGTGGGTTGCGGCGCTCGAAGGTGGCCTGGTTCTCGGCCGTGACCTTCAGCCCGTTGATCAGCATCGCGAGATCGGACATCTCAGCTCCTTGAAGAGGTCGGGGTCGGGGAGACACGCCCGCGCCGGGCTGCCTCGGTCGCACTGGTGGTGCCGTGGTCCTGCGCGCCCAGGTAGGCCTCGCGCACGACCGTGGAGCGCGCCAGCAGCCGCGCCGGGCCGCTGGCCACGAGTGCGCCGCGCTCCAGCACGTAGCCGCGGTCGGCCACGGCCAGCGCCTTCTTGACGTTTTGCTCCACCATCAGCACGGTGGTACCGGTGTCGGCGATGCGCCGGGCCAGCGCCAGCAGCTCGTTGACCATGCGCGGGGCCAGGCCGAGCGAGGGCTCGTCGAGCATCAAGAGGCGCGGGCGGCTCATCATGGCCCGGGCCACGGCCACCATCTGCTGCTCGCCTCCGCTCATCGTGCCGGCCAGCTGCGAAGCGCGCTCGCGCAGCTTGGGGAAGTCCTGAAGCACCTGCTGCAGCCGGCGCTCGCGCTCGGCCTTGGGCACGAGCCAGCCACCGAGCTCGAGGTTCTCCGTCACCGTCATCTGCGCAAAGAGCTGCCGGCCCTCGGCCACCAGCGCCACGCCGGCGCGCACGATCTCGTGCGTCTTCTCGGGCAGTTCCTCGCCGTCGAGCAGCACCTCGCCGCTGCGCGGAATCAAGCCTGCCAGCGCACGCAGCAGCGTGGTCTTGCCCGCGCCGTTGGGCCCGAGGATCACGGTCAGGCCCGGGCGCGCCTCGAAGCGCACCCCGCGCAGCACCTGCACCGGCCCGTAGCCGGCAGCCAGGGCCTCGACCTTCAGATGTGCCTGGCCGCTTCCGCCCAGCACGAAGCCCTCCTGACGGTGCCACATCATGGCCGGGGCCCGTCTGCGGCCACGTCGGCCATCTCGTCGCCCAGGTAGGCCTCGATCACCTCGGGGTCGCGCACCACCTCGGCCGGGGTGGCGTCGGCGATCTTGCGGCCCTGGTGCAGCACGATCACGCGCTCCACATGGCGCAGCAGCGTCGTCACGGCGTGCTCGATCCAGATCACGGTGAGGTCGAGTTCGTCGCGCAGGCGCCGGATGAGCCGCGCCATGTCCTCGAGCTCGGCCTCGGTGAGGCCGGCTGCCACCTCGTCGAGCAGCAGCAGCCGCGGGCGCGTGGAAAGCGCCATCCCGATCTCGAGCAGGCGCTGCTGCGAGGGCGTGAGCGATCCGGCGGGCAGCGCCGCCTGCTCGCGCAACCCGATCAGGGCCAGGATCCCGGCCACGTCGCGCAGCGCCCAGGGCACGCCGAGCTCCTCGCCCCACCACCACCACTTGCGCCGCCTGCGGCCGGCGAACTTCAGGCCAAAGCCGATGTTGGCCGCCACGCTCAGGTCGCCAAAGACACGCGGGGTCTGGAAGGTGCGTGCCAGGCCGCGCGCGGCGAAGCGGTGCGGGCCCGCGCCGGTGAGGTCGCGCCCCGCCGCCAGCAGCCGCCCCGAGGTGGGCCGCTGCACGCCCGTGAGCGCGTTGAAGAAGGTGGTCTTGCCCGCGCCGTTGGGCCCGATGATGCCCACGAGTTCACCTGCGCGAAAGCTTGCGCTGACCGCATCCACGGCCACGAGGCCGCCGAAGCGCACCGTCACCTCACGCGCCTCCAGCAGCACCGCGGCGGCAGCCTCATCCAAGGCGCCGCTCCCGCGCCAGGCGCTTGTCGCGGGCCTTGTCTCCGCTCCACTCGTATCGCCGCTCGCGCCACCAGGCGCGCATGTCGTCGCGCCAGAGCTTCCAGGTGTCCCAGCGCAGCGAGGCCAGCCCCCCGGGCAGGTACAGCACACACAGGATGAGCAGGAGCCCCAGCGTCATCATGTAGACCTGCGGAGCGGCCAGGCGCAGTGTCTCGGCCAGCAGGCTGAAGACGACTGCGGCAATCAGCGGCCCCCACAGCGTCACGGCCCCGCCGATGAGCGCGATCAGCACCGTCTGGAACCCGATGAAGGGATTGAAGACGGTGGGCGGGTCGATGTAGGTCCAGCGCACCGACATCGCCGCGCCCACCGCGCCGGCCACCGCCGCCGTCATCGCGAAGCCCGCGATCTTCACCAGCCGCGTGTCCACGCCCAGGGTCTGCGCGCGCTGCTCGTCGGCGCCGATGCCCAGCAGCGCCAGCCCGAAGCGCGTGCGCCGCACCCAGATGGAAAGCGCCACCGTGCCCGAGGC
>JBIIED010000230.1:0-5836 GCA_044237995.1 Rubrivivax sp.
CGATCCAGTTCGCAGTGGAGCACCTGAAGGTGCGGGTGATCATGGTGGTGGGCCACTACGGCTGCGCCGGCGTGCGCGCGGCGATGCGGGGCCTTCGCATCGGGCTGGCCGACAACTGGCTGCGCCATGTGCACGACGTGCGCCTGCGCCACAGGAAGCGCCTGGACCACCTGCCCGCGGACGTGCAGGAAGACATCCTGTGCGAGATGAACGTGATCGAGCAGGTGGGCAACGTGGCCATGTCCACCGTGGTGCAGGATGCCTGGGCGCGTGGCCAGGAAGTCGCCGTGCACGGCTGGATCTACGGGCTGCGCGATGGTCTGCTGAAGGACCTGCAGGTGACGATGGACCGGCCCGAGTCGGTGGTGCCGGTGTTCGCCGCGGCGCTCAAGCGCTACCCGCGCGGGGGTGCGGGCAGTCCGGATGCCCCAGGCGGCGAGCGCGATGCCGACGACCTGCCATCCGATGCCGGCGGGCTCCTCCCCGGCCGCGGCTGACCCGGGGGCCTCGCCATGTTCCCGCACCAGCTCACCGACAGCCGCGCCTTCGCCATCGCGCGCACGATGCTCGAGGGCTTCGACCGCCACTACCGGCTCTTTCGCGAGGCGAGCGCCGGCGCCAAGGCCCGCTTCGAGCGCGCCGACTGGCATGACCAGCAGCGCGCGCAGCGCGAGCGCATCGAGTTCTATGACAAGCGCGTGAACGAGGCCGTGGCGCGGCTGCGCGCGGAGTTCGATGGGGCCACCCTGCCGGCGGACACCTGGCAGCAGGCCAAGCTGCACTACATCGGGCTGCTCACCGACCACCACCAGCCCGAGCTGGCCGAGACCTTCTTCAACTCCGTCACCTCCAAGCTCCTGCACCGCAGCTACTTTCGCAACGAGTTCATCTTCGTGCGCCCGGCGGTGAGCACGGAATACATCGAGAACGACGAGCCGGCGGCGGTGGCGACCTACCGCGCCTACTACCCCACGCGCGAGACGCTGCACGAGACGCTCGTGCGCGTGGTGGACAACTTCCAGCTCGAGTGCCCCTTCGAGAACCTGGCGCGTGACATCGATGCGGTGGTCGAGGCGATGCAGCGCGCGCTCGGATTGCCGCTTTCGCAGTGGAAGCTGCGCACGAACTTCCAGATCCAGGTGCTGTCCTCGCTCTTCTACCGCAACAAGGGCGCGTACCTGGTGGGCAAGGTGATCAACGGCTACACCGAGCTGCCGATGTGCCTGCCCATCCTGCACAACGGGCGCGGCGCGCTCGTGATCGACGCGGCGCTGCTCAGCGAGGACGAACTGCTGATGGTGTTCAGCTTCGCGCGTGCCTACTTCATGGTCGACATGGAGGTGCCCAGCGCCTACGTGCAGTTCCTGCGCAGCCTCATGCCGCGCAAGCCGCGCGCCGAGCTCTACAGCGCGCTCGGGCTGCAAAAGCACGGCAAGAACCTCTTCTACCGCGACTTTCTTGCGCACCTGCGCCTGTCCAGCGACCGCTTTCGCATCGCGCCGGGCATCAAGGGCATGGTGATGCTGGTCTTCGACCTGCCCTCCTTCCCCTACGTGTTCAAGGTCATCAAGGACTTCTACCCCTCGCAGAAGGACACCACGCGCGAGCAGATCCAGGGCAAGTACCTGCTGGTGAAGCAGCACGACCGGGTCGGGCGCATGGCCGACACGCTGGAGTACAGCAACGTGGCCTTTCCACGCCAGCGCTTCGACGAGGAGCTGCTGGCCGAGCTGCGCCACTTCTGCCCGAGCATGGTGGAGGAGGACGGCGACATGCTCGTGATCCGGCACCTGTACATCGAGCGGCGCATGATCCCGCTCAACATCCACCTGCACGACGCGGCGCAGTCTGGCGACCAGGCGCAGATGGCGCGCGCGGTGGTTGAGTACGGCAACGCGATCAAGGATCTCGTGGCGGCCAACATCTTTCCGGGCGACATGCTGTGGAAGAACTTCGGCGTCACGCGCCATGGCAAGGTGGTGTTCTACGACTACGACGAGATCGAGTACGTCACCGACTGCAACTTCCGCCGCGTGCCGGCTGCGCGCGACGAGGACGACGAGCTCTCGGGGGAGATCTGGTACGCGGTGGGCCCCAAGGACGTGTTCCCCGAGACCTTCGGCCCCTTCCTGCTAGGCAACCCGGCGGTGCGCGAGGTGTTCATGAAGAACCATGCCGACTTGCTGGATGCGGCCTACTGGCAGGGCCACCAGGCGCGTATCCGCGCCGGGCATGTGCACGATGTCTTTCCCTACGAGCCCTCGCGGCGCTTCGCGCACCGGCGCGCGGCCGAGCAGGAGCGGGCGTGATGTCGGGCTGGCGCGACGCGCTGGAGCTGGCGAGCTTTGCCGTCACGGTGATTGCCCTGCCCTTTGCGGTGTGGGTCTTCGTGCTCGAGCAGCGCAAGGAGCGCGAAAACGAGGAAGAGCAGGCCTTCCAGCTCCTGTCGGACGCCTACAACGACTTCCTCAAGGTGGTGCTGGCCAACGCCGACCTGCAGCTGCGCACCTCCGCGGCCCTGCCCGATCCGACACCCGGGCAGCGCGAGCGCATGCTCGTGATCTTCGACATGCTGATCGCGCTCTTCGAGCGCGCCTATCTCGTGGCCCACAAGCCGCAGATGAGCCCGGCCGAGCTGCGGCGCTGGAACTCGTGGGACGATTACATGCGCGAGTGGTGCCGGCGCGAGGATTTCCACAACGCGCTGCCGCTGCTGCTGCGCGGCGAGGACGCCGAGTTCCAGGCCTACATGCGGCGCGTGGCCCAGGAAGAGCGCGCCGCCCTGCCGCCGGAGCTGGGCTGAGGCACGCCACAGACCGTACGCCCTCCCATCGACACCTTCAGGAGCTTGACCATGAATTCCGATCCGATCGTCATCGTCTCGGCCGCACGCACGCCCATCGGCGGCATGCTCGGCGACTTCTCCGGGCTCGCCGCCTGGGAGCTGGGCGGCGTGGCCATCCGGGCAGCCGTCGAACGCTCGGGGGTGCCGGCCGAGCGCATCGACGAGGTGCTGATGGGCTGCTGCCTGATGGCCGGCCAGGGGCAGGCGCCGGCGCGCCAGGCGATGCGCCGCGCCGGGCTGCCCGACTCGGCCGGTGCCGTGACGCTTTCCAAGATGTGCGGCTCGGGCATGCGCACGATGATGTTCGGCCACGACATGCTGGCCGCCGGCAGCGCCGAGGCGGTGGTGGCCGGCGGCATGGAGAGCATGACGAATGCGCCGCACCTGATGTTTGCGCGCAAGGGCGTGCGCTATGGCGCAGCCACGCTCTTCGACCACATGGCCATCGACGGCCTGGAGGACGCCTACGAGCGCGGCAAGGCCATGGGCGTGTTCGCCGAAAGTTGCGTCACGAAGTACGCCTTCACGCGCGAGGCGCAGGACGCCTTCGCCATCGCCTCCACCACGCGCGCCAAGACCGCCAACGAGGACGGCAGCTTCGACTGGGAGATCGCCCCGGTGACGCTCGCGGGCAAGTCTGGCGAGGTGGTGGTGCGCCACGACGAGCAGCCCTTCAAGGCCAAGCTCGACAAGATTCCCTCGCTCAAGCCCGCCTTCGTCCAGGGCGGCACGATCACCGCGGCCAATGCCTCGAGCATCTCCGACGGCGCCGCTGCGCTCGTGCTCACGCGCGAGAGCACAGCGCGGCAATGGGGCCTGGCTCCGGTGGCGCGCATCGTCAGCCACGCCGTGCACGCGCAGGCGCCCGAGTGGTTCTCCACCGCGCCGGCCGGCGCGATCGAGAAGGCGCTGAAGAAGGCCCAGTGGCAGGCCGGCGACGTGCACCTGTGGGAGGTCAACGAGGCCTTTGCCGCGGTGACGATGGCGGCGATGGCCGAGTACAAGCTGCCGCACGAGATCGTGAACGTGCACGGCGGCGCCTGCGCGCTGGGCCACCCGATCGGAGCCAGCGGCGCGCGCATCGTCGTCACGCTGCTCGGGGCGCTGCGCAAGCGCGGCCTCACGCGCGGCGTGGCGGCGCTGTGCATCGGCGGCGGCGAGGCCACCGCGATGTGCGTGGAGACCGTGTGACGCCTGGCGGCGCGGCTTCTGGCGAAGCGGCACCTGACGGGGCACCTGGTGCGGCACCTGGCGTCTGGAAGGCCCCCGGCGGCCAGACCCTGGCCACCCTCGTCATCAACCTCGAGCGCTCGCCCGAGCGGCTGCGCGCCATGGGTGAGCGGCTCGATGCGCTCGGGCTGCCCTGGCAGCGCATCGTCGCTGTGGACGGGCCGGCACTGCCGGCCTGGCCATTGGGCAGCGTCGACGAGGCGGGATACGCGCGCTGGCACGGCAAGCCCGTGGCGGCCGGCGAAGTGGGCTGCTACCTCTCGCACCTGAAGGCGCTGCGCGCGTTCCTGGACACCGGGGCCAGCCACCTGCTGCTGCTGGAGGACGACGCGCTGCCCGGGCCGGCCTGCCGCGCGGTCGTGGAGGCACTGCTTCAGGCCGGCGGGCGCTGGGATCTGGTCAAGCTCTCGGGCTTTCACCGCGGCTCGCCGGCTACGGTGATGCCGCTCGTGGCGGGCTTTGTTCTGGCCGTGCCGTTCTCGCGCCAGGGCAACACGGCCGCGCTGATGTTCAACCGGCAGGCGGCCGCCGCCGCGGTGCGCGCGCTCGAGCCGATGCGCCTGCCCTACGACCACGCGCTCGAGCGGCCCTGGGCCTTCGGCCAGCGCCTGCGCATCGTCACGCCGAGCCCCGTGCAGGCGCAAGATGGCAGCCCCTCCACCATCTCCAGCGGGCGCACGCGGAAGTTCGGCTGGGCGCAGCGCCTGCCCACGCACGCCTTTCGTTTGCGCAACGAGTCCAGGCGCCTGGCGTGGGCGCTCGGGCAGTGGCTGCGGCGTTGAGGAACCACCACCGAATGGGAGCGCACGATGCTGTTGAGTGAAGATCACCTGGCCGTTCAGGAGGCGGTTCGTGCCTTCGTGCAGGCCGAAGTCGCGCCGCACGCGGCCGCCTGGGACAAGGGCCACACCTTTCCGAAGGCCGCGTTGCGGGGCCTGGCCGACCTGGGCTGCTACGGCGTGGCCGTGCCCGAGCACTGGGACGGCGCGGGGCTGGACTACCTGGCGCTGGCCGTGATCCTCGAGGAGATCGCCGCGGGCGACGGGGCCACGAGCACCATCGTCAGCGTCAACAACTGCCCGGTGTGCTCGATCCTGATGGCCTTCGGCAACGAGGAGCAGAAGGAGCGCTTTCTCAAGCCGCTGGCGCGCGGCGACATGCTCGGCGCCTTCTGCCTGACCGAGCCGCACGTGGGCTCGGAAGCCGGCGGGCTGCGCACGACAGCGGTGCGCGACGGGGACCACTACGTGCTCAGCGGCGTCAAGCAGTTCATCACGAGCGGCAGCAACGGCGACGTGGCCATCGTCATGGCCGTCACCGACAAGGCCGCGGGCAAGAAAGGCATCAGCGCCTTTGTCGTGCCCACCTCGACCCCCGGCTACACGGTGGCGCGGCTCGAAGACAAGATGGGCCAGCACGCGAGCGACACCGCGCAGATCCTGTTCGAGAACTGCCGTGTGCCAGCCGGGAACCTGCTCGGCGAGGAGGGCATGGGCCTGAAGATCGCGCTCTCGGGCCTGGAGGGCGGGCGCATCGGCATTGCCAGCCAGGCCGTGGGCATGGCGCGTGCGGCCTTCGAGGCGGCGCTTGCCTACGCGAAGGATCGCCAGAGCTTCGGCCAGCCCATCTTCCAGCACCAGGCGGTGCAGTTCAAGCTCGCCGACATGGCCACGCAGATCGAGGCGGCGCGGCAGATGATCTGGCACGCCGCTGCGCTCAAGGACGCCGGCCGGCCCTGCCTGAAGGAAGCCGCAATGGCCA
>JBIIED010000024.1:0-20215 GCA_044237995.1 Rubrivivax sp.
ATCCTGCACGCGGCGGCTGAGGTCTTCCCGCTCGTCAAGACCGGGGGGCTGGCCGACGTGATGGCGGCGCTGCCGGTGGCCTTGCGCGCCGAGGGCGCCGACGCCCGGCTTCTGCTGCCCGGGCTGCCGGCGGTGCTCGACGCGATGCGCGAGCCGCAGGTGCTGGCGGAGCTCGGGCCCTGCTTCGGCGTGGCTCGCATCCGGCTGTGGCGGGCGCAGCTTGCCGCTCCTGAGCTGCCCGTCTATGTGGTCGATGCGCCGATGCTGTATCGGCGCGGCGGCGGCCCCTACGCCGATGCAAGCGGGCGGGACTGGCCCGACAACCTGCAGCGATGGGGCCTGCTGGGGTGGATGGCGGCACAGCTGGCCGGCTCCGGGCTGGATCCGCAGTGGTCGCCGCAGGTGGTGCACGCGCATGACTGGCATGCCGCGCTGGCCTGTGCCTTCCTGCGGGCGCACCCCGGCTCAGGCGCGCGCAGCGTCTACACCGTCCACAACCTGGCCTACCAGGGCCTGTTCCCGCTGGCCGACCACGCGCTGCTCGGGCTGGGGTCGGCCTTCCTGTCGGCCGATGGGCTCGAATACCACGGGCAGCTCTCCTTCATGAAGGCGGGCCTCAATTTCGCTGACTGCGTCACCACCGTGAGCCCTGGCTATGCGCGCGAGATCGCCACCCCCGAGTTCGGGCAAGGCCTGGATGGCGTGATCCGCATGCGCGGCCCGGCAGTGCTGGGCATCCTCAACGGGATCGACGAGCAGGTCTGGAACCCTGGCCGGGATACGGACCTGGCGGCGCCATACGGGCCCGCTGGGATGGCGGGCAAGGCCGTCTGCAAGCAGGCCCTGCAACATGAGGCTGGCCTGGCCGAGGATGCGGGCGCCCCGCTGCTGGCCGTGGTGAGCCGCCTGTCGAACCAGAAGGGCCTGGATCTCGTGCTCGACAGCCTGCTTGCCCTGCTGGCGCAGGGCGTGCAACTGGTCGTGCAAGGCACGGGGGAACCCGCGCTGCAGCAAGCCTTCGAGGAAGCTGCGGCCCGGCACCCGGGGCGCGTGGCGGTGTACATCGGCTACGACGAGGCGCGCGCGCATCGGATCCTGGCCGGGGCCGATGCGCTGCTGATGCCCTCGCGCTTCGAACCCTGCGGGCTGGCGCAACTCTATGCCATGCGCTACGGCACCGTGCCGGTGGTGCGCCGCGTGGGTGGCCTGGCCGATACGGTGGTGGATGCCGACGGGCCCGCGCTGGCCGCTGGCCGCGCCACGGGGATCGTCTTCGACGAGGCCAGTGCGCAGGCCCTGGCGGCGGCCGTGGCCCGGCTGGTCGACCTCCATCGCAGCGCCGCCGCCTGGACGGCGGTGCAGCGGGCCGCGATGCTGCGGGAATCCAGCTGGCGCGGCCCGGCCCGGCGCTACCTGGCGCTCTACGAGGAACTGGCCACGGCCGCCTGAGCGCGCGCTGGCCAGGTGGCCAGCAGCAGCCCGGCCAGCGCGAGCACGAAGGCAGCGGCGTGGCCCGAGGTGAAGGGCTCACCGAGGAAGACAACCCCCACGGCAGCGGCCGAAAGCGGCAGCATCACCGTGAACACGCCCGCCCGCGCGGCGGGCACGTGGCGCAGCCCGCGCATCCACAGCCACACGGTCACCATGCTCGCGGCAATTGCGTAGAAGACCAGCAGGCCCCAGGTGCCCGGCTGCACGGCATGAAACTCGAAGTCCAGCGCCTGCCACAGGCCCAGCGGCGTGACGAGTGCCAGGCCCCACAGGTTGATGAGCGCGCTGATGCGGCGCGGCGAGATCGAGGCCGTGAGCCGCTTGCCGATGACCACGTAGCTCGCCTCGCAGAAGACGGCGCCCAGGAGCAGGGCATACCCCCACCAGGGAGCGGCTGCCTGCGGGGCCGATCCCGCCCCGCTGGGATCACGCGATGCCGCCAGCAACGCGATGCCTACAGCCGCGCAGCCGATGGCCAGCCACACGCGCGTGGTCACAGGCTCGCGCAGTGCCAGCCACGACAGCAGGGCTACCGCCGCAGGAATGGCCGCCATCACGACCCCTGCGGCGAGGGCCGAGGTGGCCGCCACGCCGAAGAGCATGCAGATCGAGAACAGGAAGTTGCCCAGGAAGCTCTCCCAGAAGAGCAGCATGCGGTCGCGGCGGGTCAGCGGCGCCTCGCCGGCCGGGCGCGGCAGCCAGGTGAGCATTGCCACGGCTGCGATGCCAAAGCGCATCCAGGCCAGCAGGAACACCGGCAGCGCCGCCACCAGCAGCTTGGACAAGCCGACGTAAAAGCCCACCACGGCCATCGATGCCGCCAGGCAGAGGTAGGCCGTCCAGGGCGGGCGGGCCGCCGCCATGGGGGAGGGCAGCCGGACGCTCAGGCCGCGCGCCGCAGCGCGCCGCGCACGGTCTCGACGATCTGTTCGATCTGCCCGGTCTCGATGATCAGGGGCGGCGAGAGGGCCACGATGTCGCCCGTGGTGCGCAGCATCACGCCTTGCTCCCAGCAGTCCAGGAAGACGCTGAAGGCGCGGCGCGTGGGCTCACCCGGGATGGAGGCCAGCTCGATCCCCGCCACCAGGCCGACGTTGCGCACGTCCACCACGTTGGGCTCGCCGCGCAGCGAGTGCACGGCCTCGGCGAAGGTCGACTCGAGCTGCGCCGCACGCGTGAGCAGGCCCTCTTCGGCGTAGGTGTCCAGCGTGGCCAGGCCCGCCGCGCAGGCCAGCGGGTGCGAGGAGTAGGTGTAGCCGTGGAAGAACTCGATGAGGTGCTCGGGGCCCTGCATGAAGATGTCGTGGATCGCGTCCTTGCAGATCACGGCGCCCATGGGCACGCAGCCGTTGGTCAGGCCCTTGGCCACCGTCATCATGTCTGGCGTCACGCCGAAGGTTTGGGCCGCAAACGGCGAGCCGGTGCGGCCGAAGCCGGTGATGACCTCGTCGAAGATCAGCAGGATGCCGTGCTTGTCGCAGATCTCGCGCAGGCGCTGCAGGTAGCCCTGGGGCGGGATGAGCACACCCGTGGAGCCCGCCACCGGCTCGACGATCACGGCGGCGATGGTGGAGGCATCGTGCAGGGCCACGAGCCGCTCGAGCTCGTCGGCGAACTCCGCGCCGTGGGCGGGCTGGCCGCGGCTGAAGGCGTTTCGTGCCGGATCGTGCGTGTGGCGGATGTGGTCCACCCCGGCCAGCAGTGTGCCGAACATCTTGCGGTTCGACACGATCCCGCCCACCGAGATGCCGCCGAAGTTCACGCCGTGGTAGCCGCGCTCGCGCCCGATCAGGCGGGTGCGCGTGCCCTCACCGCGCGCGCGGTGGTAGGCGATGGCCATCTTGAGAGCCGTCTCCACCGACTCCGAGCCCGAGTTCGTGAAGAAGACCTTGCCCATGCCCGCCGGCGCAATCTGAGCGACCCTGCTCGCGAGCTCGAAGGCCTTGGGGTGCGCCATCTGGAAGGGCGGGGCGAAGTCCATCTCGCCGGCCTGCTCCTGGATCGCGCGCACGATGCGCGGCCGTGCATGGCCCGCGTTGACACACCACAGCCCGGCCACCGCATCGAGCACCTGGCGGCCGCGGTCGTCCCAGTAGTACATGCCCGAGGCTCGCGTCAGCAGGCGCGGGCTCTTCTTGAACTGGCGGTTGGCCGTGAACGGCATCCAGTAAGCGTCCATGTCCTTGTACATCGCGTCTCCTGCTGTGGTCGGTCAGACTTCTGGAGTCTATCCCCGACGCCAGGGGGAGCGCACCGAAAACCGGGCCGCGCCTGGGCGATGATCCTGCCTGATCTCCTGACTGCGCCCGCCGCCTGGGTCTCGATCCATGAAGCCGATCCTCATCCTTCAAAACTCGTCCAGCGACAGTCCCGGCTACCTGGGTACGTGGCTGCGCGAGAAAGGGCTGGCCTTCGAGGTTCGGCTGGCCACCTCGGGCGACAGCTGGCCGGAGTCGATGCATGGGCACGCGGGCCTGGCGGTGCTCGGTGGGCCCATGAGCGCCAATGACCCGCTGCCTTTCCTGCGCGAGACAGAGCGGCTCATCCTCGACGCGATGGAACGGGGGCGGCCCGTCATCGGGCACTGCCTGGGCGGGCAGCTGATGGCGCGGGCCCTGGGTGTGCGCGTGCACGCCTCGCCGGCGCCGGAAATCGGGTGGCAGGCCATCGAGTTGCTGGATACCCCTGAGGCCCGCACCTGGTTCGGCCCCGAGCTCGGCGCCACCGTGATGCAGTGGCACTACGAGGCCTTCGAGCTCCCGCCCGGTGCGACGCTGCTGGCGCGTTCGGATGCCTGTGCTCACCAGGCTTTTTCCATCGGCCCGCACCTTGGCATGCAGTTTCACATCGAGATGGACGCGTCGAAGGTACAGGCCTGGGTCCAGGAAGGCGACCCGCTGTGGAACGACGCACGGCAGCGCCATCCGGAGTCCGTACAGGACCTTCCCGCGCTGGTGGAGGAAGCGCCCCGGCTGATGCCGGCGCACCAGGCGCTGGCGCGCCGCGTGTACGGGCGATGGGCAGAGGGGCTGGATTTCAGCTGATGAAATGGCGGGCCCGTGTGTGAAAGCGCCCGATCCGTGCGCTGTCGACAAGACTTCATCGTAAGAAAGGGTATTTCATAAAGCGGAATGATGCGCCTAAGCTGTTGTTTTCATTTAGAAAGATTTTCACTCTTGTATAAGACATAAGTTACGAGAGCTCGACTCGGTGGAGATACGCTGCTGTCCATTGGATGCCCGCATCCCGACAGTCACCCTTTCCTATCCACCCTTGATCCAGGAGCTCTCCATGAACCGACCCACCCGTGAACAGCAAGCTGCCGCCCTCGAAGCCGACTGGGCGACGAACCCGCGCTGGAAGGGCATCCGCCGCGGCTACAGCGCCGCCGATGTCATTCGGCTGCGCGGCTCGTTGGCCGTCGAGCACACCCTGGCACGCCGCGGCGCCGAAAGGCTGTGGTCGCTGCTGCACACCGAGCCCTTCGTGAACTCGCTGGGCGCG
Organism: Rubrivivax sp.; assembly: GCA_044237995.1. Taxonomy (GTDB): domain Bacteria; phylum Pseudomonadota; class Gammaproteobacteria; order Burkholderiales; family Burkholderiaceae_C; genus Rubrivivax. Next base: position 4,996 of record JBIIED010000024.1, read on the forward strand.
CTCACCGGCAACCAGGCCATGCAGCAGGTCAAGGCAGGGCTGAAGGCGATCTACCTCTCCGGGTGGCAGGTCGCGGCCGATGCCAACAGCAGTGGCGAGATGTATCCCGACCAGAGCCTGTACGCGGTGGACTCCGTGCCCAAGGTCGTGCGCCGCATCAACGCCACGCTGCAGCGTGCCGACCAGATCCAGTGGAGCGAGGGGCGTGACGACATCGACTACTTCGCCCCGATCGTGGCTGACGCCGAAGCCGGCTTCGGCGGCGTGCTCAATGCCTTCGAGCTGATGAAGGCCATGATTGAGGCGGGCGCCTCGGGCGTGCACTTCGAGGACCAGCTGGCCTCCGTCAAGAAGTGCGGCCACATGGGCGGCAAGGTGCTCGTGCCCTCCCGGGAGGCGGTGGCCAAGCTCGTGGCGGCGCGCCTGGCGGCCGACGTGATGGGCACGCCCACGGTCCTGTTGGCGCGCACCGATGCCGAGGCGGCCGATCTCGTCACGAGCGACGTGGACGACAACGACCAGCCGTTCCTGACTGGCGAGCGCACCGTCGAGGGCTTCTTCCGCAGCCGCAACGGCCTGGACCAGGCCATCAGCCGCGGCCTGGCCTACGCCCCCTACGCCGACCTCATCTGGTGTGAGACGGGCAAGCCCGACCTGGCCTTCGCGAAGGCCTTCGCCGACGCGATCCACGCCAAGTTCCCGGGCAAACTGCTGGCCTATAACTGCAGCCCCAGCTTCAACTGGAAGAAGAACCTGGACGACGCGACGATCGCGAAGTTCCAGCGCGAGCTCGGCGCCATGGGCTACAAGTTCCAGTTCATCACGCTGGCGGGCTTCCACAGCCTGAACTACTCGATGTTCGACCTGGCCTATGGCTACGCGCGCCAGAACATGAGCGCCTTCGTGGAGTTGCAGCAGCGCGAGTTCGCGGCGGCCGAGCGCGGCTTCACGGCGGTGAAGCACCAGCGGGAGGTGGGAACCGGTTACTTCGACGCCGTGACCACGACGATCGAGCGCGAGGCCTCTACCGCCGCGCTCAAGGGCTCTACCGAGGACGAACAGTTCCTCGACGGCACCCACCACTGAGCAGGGCAGGGGCCTCGGCCGGGCCCCGCCTCCACGCGCGGATCAGAGCGAGGCGGTGAGCATCGCCCGGTAATCGTCGCGCGTGGCCGTGCGTGGGTTCGTCTTGTGGCAGTGGTCGGCCATTGCCCCGTCGATCACCTGCTCGAAGACCGCAGGCGTCACACCCAGCTCGCCCAGGCCACGGGGCAGCCCCAGCCGCGCGTTGAGCTCACGCAGCGCGTCGCACAGCTCGGTGCCGGCGGCATCGCAGGAGCCGATGCCCACCGCGTGCGCCATGCGCTGCAGCCGCTGCTCGCGCTCGATCGACGGCGCCGAGGCGTTGAAGGCCACGACGGCCGGCAGGAACAGCGCGTTGAGCGTGCCGTGGTGCAGCCGCGGATCCACGCCGCCGAGGCTGTGGCTGAGCGAGTGCACGCAGCCCAGCCCCTTCTGGAAGGCCATCGCACCTTGCATGCTCGCGCTCATCATCGCCCAGCGCGCGTCGCGGTCCGACCCGTCGCGCGTGGCGCGCTCGATGTGTGCCCAGCCCCGGGCCAGCCCGTCCAGTGCGATGCCGTCGGCAGGGGGGTTCACGGCCGGGGCCATGAAGGTCTCCATGCAGTGCGCGATCGCATCCATCCCGGTGGCAGCCGTCAACCGCGCGGGCAGGCCAAGCGTGAGGCCCGGGTCGAGCAAGGCGGTTCGCGGCACCAGGCCCCAGGAGTGAAAGCCGAGCTTGCGGCCATCGTCGACGATGAGGATGGCCCCGCGCGCCACCTCGCTGCCGGTTCCGGCCGTGGTGGGAACCGCCACCAGCGGCAGCACCTGCGAGGTGATGCGCGGGCTGCCACCCTCGATCGTGGCGTAGGTCTTGAGTGCTCCCTCGTGCCTCGCGGCGATCGCCACGCCCTTGGCCAGATCGATGCTCGAGCCCCCGCCCACGGCCACCAGACCGTCGCAGCCGTTGGCGCGCAGCACCTGCACCGCGGCACGCACGCCGGCTTCGGTCGGGTTGGAGGGCGTGCCGTCGAACACCGCATGCGGCACGTCGCGCAGCGCCTGCAGCGCCTGATCGAGCACGCCGGCGGCACGCACGCCTGCGTCGGTGATGACGAGCGGCCGAGTGATGCCGGCGTCCGCGCAGGCCTGCGGCAGCATCGTGACGACGCCGAAGTCGAGGTGGATCTGGGTGAGGTACTGGATGTGAGCCATCCAGAGAGTATGCCGCGGCAAGAGCGGCCTGCGGCGCGCGCTGCGCCCGCGGCGCCCTGCGTGCTCGCCAAGAACGCCGCGCAGACCCCGCGGATAACTATTGGCCCGGCAGCGCCGCCCCGGCCTGGTTCACGACCACGCCAGGCGCGCCCGCCAGCAGCCGGGCACGGATGTCGTCGGGCACACGCACCTTTTGATGCTCCTGCACCGTCACCATCACGTAGGTGGCCGCCGTCGAAGCCACCAGGCGCCCTGAGGCGTGCTGCGTGATCTGCATCGTCAGGACGAACGAGGTGTTGCCCACGGCGGTGGTCTCCACCGTGATGGCCAGCACCTCGTCGAACCGGGCGGGCGAGCGGAAGTCGGTCACGAGCCGGACGACCTGGGTGTCCAGGCCCGCAGCCAGCAGCTTGTCGAAGCCCCCCACGACGGCGCGGAAGAACTCGGTCATCGCGATGTCGGCAAAGTCTCCGTAGCGGGCGTTGAAGACCACGCGCTGCGCATCGCACTCGCCGTATCGCACGCGCAGCAGCAGGGTGAAGGGCTGGGCAGCTTCTTTCATCTCAGGATCCGTCGGCGGTGAACCGGCTCAATCTATCACCGTCGGGCCCGGGCCCGCGACGGGCTCTGAGCCCGGCGCGACGCCGAAATCCTCGACGTGCCGTGGCCCGATGAGGGCCTCGCCAAGCGCCTCGCCGAGTTCGCTCTCCAGATCACCCCAGGCAGGCGGGCTCGCCGGCAATCGAGCCGCATCGGGCTCCCAGCGCCAGACTTCCATCACGGTGGCGGGCCTCGGTGCGGCCCCGGTGTCCCCGGCGCCCCCGCCGTCCACGCGCAGCAGCACCTCGGCCTGCAGGCCAGGCTCGCGCGCCACCCAAGCCTGCTGCACCATCCGCACCGCGGCGCACACGGAAGCGACGCGCTGGCGCGGCACCTTGTAGTAGACGCAGCGCAGGCGCAAGCGCGTCAGGCCTCCGCCGGCAGCGGATAGGGCAGGGGAAGGGGCCGCAAGGCCGGACCTTCGACCGAGCCCAGGTGCAGCGTCGAGCCCTGGGCTGCGGCGATCTTCGTCTCGGCCATCAGCTCCCAGCTGCCTGGCTGGCCATGCGCCGGGGCAGCCAGCACCACTGCGCCGGCAGGCTGCCCGGGGTCGTCTGCGGCGAAGATCGCCTCGCCCGGCTGGGCGGGAGCATCCACGGCGTAGAGGTAGGCCCGGCGCTTGAGCGTGCCGCGGTACTGGCTGCGCGCCACGATCTCCTGCCCCGGGTAGCAGCCCTTTTGGAAGCTCACCCCGCCTACGACCTCCAGGTTGACCATCTGCGGCACGAAGAGCTCGACCGTGCGCGCCTGCACGCGCGCCACCGCGCTGCGCACCTCGTGTGCTTCCCAGTCCTGCAAGGTGAGTACCGGGCCGTCAGGGGCCGGGGCATCGGCATCCTGCAGCAGCAAGGCGCGCGGCAGGCCGCCGGCATCGGCCAGACGCACCACGATGCGTCCGGGCGTGCGAACCACCGCCCCGGGCGCCGCCGGGCCGGCCGGCGTGCTCGGCGCGTCGGCAGGGGGCTGATGCGAGCAGGCGCGGGTAACTGAAGGGCCCACGAGGCCCCACAGGGCCCTTTCCGCGGTCGCGTCGGTGAGCTTGCAGCGGGCCCGCAGCACGAACATCGACAGCCGCTTGAGGGTGGGGGCGAGCAGGTCTGCGCTGCAGGCCAGCCACCATTCGTCCGGGCCGCCGCGCACGACGACGAAGGTGGCCAGCAGGCGTCCCTTGGCACTGCAGTACCCGGCGAGCCTGGCCTGCCCTTCGTCCATCGACAGCACGTCCTGCGTGAGCTGCCCCTGCAGGAAGGTGCCCGCATCGGGGCCCCGGGCCGCGATGAGGCCCCAGCTCGTCAGGGGCAGCGCGCCAGCGGGCGATGGGCGGGTCTGAGTGTGTTCATCCATCGGCTCATTATCATCAGGCCCGCCATGCCCGCCCGCGCTCCAGGGACACGTCCACGCCTGCCCACGGGCTTGCGCCTCGCTGCTGCCTGCGTGGCTGCAATCCTGTTGGCCGCAGGGCTGGCCGCGGCTGGGGTCGCCTGGTGGCTGCAGCGCCCGCTGGAGCTGTCGCAACCGAGCGTGGAGGTCTCGATCGAGCCGGGCACCTCGCCCCGCGAAGTGGCGCGCCTGTGGGTGCAGGCGGGCGTGAAGAGCTCGCCGACGTGGTTGTACGAGTGGTTCCGCTGGTCGGGTCAGGCCCGGCGCATCCGCGCCGGCAGCTACGAGGCCGGGCCCGGCACCACCCCGCGCACGTTGCTGGAGAAGATGGTGCAGGGCGACGAGACGCTGGAGACCGTGCGCATCATCGAGGGCTGGACGGTGCGCCAGATGCGCATGGAATTGTCCCGCTCCGCCCACCTTCGCCCGGCCACGGCGCAGCTCTCCGAAGCCGAGCTGATGGCCGCCATCGGGGCGCCCGGCGTACCGGCGGAAGGGCGGTTCTTCCCCGACACCTACCGCTACAGCCGGGGCGTGAGCGACCTCACCGTGCTCAAGCGCGCCCACGAGGCGATGCGTGTGCGACTGGACAAGGCCTGGCAGGAGCGCGATCCGGACACACCGCTTCGCAGCGCCCAGGAGGCGCTCGTGCTGGCCTCCATCGTCGAGAAGGAGACCGGGCTGCCCAGCGACCGCGGCCTGGTGGCCGGAGTCTTCGTCAACCGCATGCGAATCGGCATGCCGCTGCAGACGGATCCCACCGTGATCTACGGACTGGGCGAGGCCTTCGACGGCAACCTGCGCAAGCGCGACCTCCTGGCCGACACGCCCTTCAACACCTATACGCGCCGCGGGCTGCCGCCCACGCCGATTGCCCTGCCCGGCATGGCCTCGCTGCGCGCCGCGGTGCGGCCGCAGGCGACGCCGGCCCTGTACTTCGTGGCCCGCGGCGATGGCAGCAGCGTCTTCAGCGAGACGCTGGAAGCCCATAATCGGGCAGTGAATCGCTACCAGCGCGGCGCCCCATGAGCGGCCGCTTCATCACTTTCGAGGGCATCGACGGCGCCGGAAAGTCTTCGCACATCGAGGCGCTGGCGCTGTGGCTGCGCTCGTGCGGGCAGCAGGTGGTCGTGACGCGAGAGCCCGGCGGCACCGAGCTGGCCGAGGCCCTGCGCGATCTCGTGCTGCACCGGTCGATGGACGCGATGACCGAGGCGCTGCTGGTGTTCGCCGCCCGGCGCGACCACCTCGTCACGCGCATCGAGCCGGCCCTTGGCGCGGGCACGCACGTGCTGTGCGACCGCTTCACCGATGCCACATTCGCCTACCAGGGCGGCGGCCGCGGCTTCGATCTGGAGGTGCTGCGAACGCTCGAGGGCTGGGTGCAGCAGGGTCGCCAGCCCGACCTCACATTGTGGTTCGACCTGCCCGCCGGCATCGCTGCCGAGCGCCGCCAGGCCGCGCGCCGCCCCGACCGGTTCGAGGCGCAGGACGAAGCTTTCTTCGCCCGTGTGCGGGCCGGCTACGCGGCCCGGGCGGACGCCGAACCGCAACGCTTTGCCGTGCTCGATGCGGCTCGGCCGCTGCCGGAGGTCTGGCAGCAGATCCGAGCGACCGTGGAGGCGCGCCCATGGTGGTAGGGGAGAGCGCGCAGCTGCCCCTGCCCTGGATCGAGCCCGCGTTGCGCCAGGCGCTCGAGGCGCAGCGTGGGCATGCCCTCCTGCTGCACGCCTCTCCGGGCGCAGGGGCGCTTCAGCTGGCTGCCACCCTGGCGCAGGCGTGGCTGTGCGAGGCGCCCACTGGCGGGCCAGGGGCGGTTGGCTCGCCCGCACCTCGGCCGTGCGGGCGATGCCCGTCGTGCCGGCTGGTGCAGGCCAGCACGCACCCGGACCTGATGCTGCTGCTGCCCGAGGAGGTCGCGCTGGCACACGGCTGGCCGGTGGACGTCGACGAGAAGCGCAAGCCCAGTCGCCAGATCCGAATCCAGGACGTGCGCCGGGCCCTCGATTGGGTCGTGACCACCAGCGGCAGAGGGCGTGCGAAGGTGCTGGTGCTGCATCCCGCCACCGCGCTCAACGCCGTGTCGGCCAGCGCCCTGCTCAAGACGGTCGAGGAGCCTCCTGCCGGTGTACGGATCATCCTGACGGCCAGCGACCCGGCGCGCCTGCTGCCCACCCTGCTGAGTCGGTGTCAGCGCCTGAGGCTGGCGCCCCCGGCACGCGAGGCCGCGCTGGCCTGGCTGCAGGCCCAGGGTGTGGACGACCCGGCCGTGCTGCTCGCCGCAGCGGGCGGCCTGCCACTGGAGGCCGCGCAGCTGCACGGGCAGGGCATCGGGGCCAGGCAGTGGGCCGCTCTGCCGCAGGCCGTGCAGCGGGGCGAGGCGTCCTTCTTCGAGGGCTGGGGCCTGCCGCGCGTGGTCGATGCCCTTCACAAGCTGTGCCACGACGCGATGGCCACGCGAACGGGCGCCGCCGCGCGCTACTTCCCGACGGCCTCGGTCCCGGCCCCTGGCAGCTCGGCGGGTCTTGCGGCCTGGCAGGGCAGGCTGCAGGCGCTGGCCGCCCACGCCGAGCATCCCTGGAACGAGCCACTCCTGGTGGAGGCACTCGTGCTGCAGGGCCAGTCGGCACTTTCGGCCAGCCCTGTCTTCGCTACACTGCCACCATGAGCACGCCAGAGGCAGGTTCCTTGGGTCCGCTCAGCGCCGCGCCGGCACCGGCGGCTGCCGGGGTCCCGCGGCCGAGCGTCATTCAGCTGGTCTTCAAGGAGCGCGGGGCGCTGTACGCGGCCTACATGCCCGCCCTCACCGATGGCGGCCTCTTCGTGCCGACCCAGCGCGAGTGCCAGCTCGGCGACGACATGTACCTTCTCGTCTCGCTGCCCGACGATCCCCAGCGCTATCCGGTGGCCGGCAAGGTGGTGTGGATAACACCACCCAACGCCTCGGGCGGCCGCACGCAGGGAGTGGGGGTGCGATTTCCGAACGACGACAAGACGCGGGCCTTGAAGCTGCGCATCGAGGAGCTCCTGGGCACCTCGCTTGCTTCGTCCAAGCCGACTCAGACCCTCTGAGCGTTTGCCCTTCGGAGCACGGCATGTTCGTGGACTCCCACTGTCATCTCGCCTTTCCCGAGCTCAGCCCTCGGGCAGAGGAGATCCTGCTCGACATGGGCCGGGCACAGGTGGACGCGGCCCTGTGCATCTGCACGACGCTCGAGGAGTTCGACCGGGTGCACGCCCTGGCCTGTGTCCACCGGAACCTATGGGCCACGGTGGGCGTGCATCCCGACAGCGAGGGCGTGACCGAGCCCTCGGTGGAGTCGCTGGTCGAGCGGGCTCGGCAGCCTCGCGTGCTGGCCATCGGCGAGACCGGCCTCGATTACTACCGGATCGGCTCGCGCAGCTGGGGCGACATGGCCTGGCAGCGTGACCGGTTTCGCGCCCACGTGAGGGCGGCGCGGCAGGTGGGGTTGCCGCTGGTCGTGCACACCCGAAGTGCCGCCGACGACACACTTGCGGTGCTGGCCGAGGAAGGGGCGGGCGTTGTCGGAGGTGTCTTCCATTGCTTCACGGAGACCCTGGCCGTGGCGCGCTCTGCGCTCGACATGGGATTCTTCATCTCGTTTTCGGGGATCCTCACCTTCCGCAATGCCGCAGACTTGCGCGAGGTGGCGGCCTTCGTGCCGCTCGACCGATGCCTGATCGAGACCGACAGCCCCTACCTGGCGCCGGTTCCGCACCGCGGAAAGGTGAACACCCCTGCCTGGGTGCCGCACGTGGCGGCGGAGCTGGCGCGGGTCAAGGGTCTCCCGCTGGAGGAGGTGGCGCAGGCGACAACGCGCAACTTCCTCGAGCTGTTCCGGCCCGGGGAGTCCGCCTGGGGAGCCGCGCTGGGGCCGCAGGCGGGTGCAGCGGCGCCCTCATCTTGTTGAGCTTTCACTTCAAGAAACCGACGGAGCGACGTGATGAACTGGATCAGAAAGACTCTGCAAGGCATTGTCATGGCTGCAGTTTCCGTTTCCGCTCAAGCAGGTGTCTACGAGGATTTCTTTCGTGCGGTCGAGATGGACGACGCTCGCACCGTTTCGCGGCTGCTGCAGCGAGGCTTTGACCCGAACACGCCCGATCCGCAGGGCCAGGTGGGGCTCTTCCTGGCCCTGCGCGGGGGCTCCGACCAGGTGACTCAGGTGCTGCTCGCGCATCCCGAACTCAAGGTCGACGCCGCCAATGCGACTGAGGAAACACCTCTGATGATGGCGGCCCTGCGCGGCGCGCTCGAGCCGGCCAGGCGGCTGCTGGAGCGCGGGGCTCGCGTGGAGCGGCCGGGCTGGACGCCGCTTCACTACGCCGCCTCAGGGCCGAACCCCGCGCTGGTCAGGCTTCTTCTGGAGCGCGGATCGGCCATCGATGCACGCGCTCCGAACGGCACCACGCCGCTGATGATGGCGGCGCGGTATGGCACGGAAGAGATGGCCTCGATGCTGCTGGAGCGAGGAGCCGACGCCAGCCTGCGCAACCAGCTCGACCTGGGCGCCGCCGATTTCGCGCGGGCCGTGGGCCGTGACGCGCTGGCCCGGCGCCTGGACGGCCTCGTGCGGCGCTGAGAGCCGGCAGAGAACACCCCTCCAGGCCTCCAACCAAAGGCCCATCCAGGTGCCCATCCGGGCGCCGCAGGAACCACGAAGCCGCGGCCGTCGTCCGACAGGCTTGTCGGAATTGCGCTGACACAAGGGATGGCGCCGTGCCGGATGGCAGCACCCGGGAGCCTGTTCCATCATGGGTTCACCTTGATGTGATGGAGAACACGATGGCAACCGGACTCGAACTCGGCAACCCGTTCGCCCTGATGATGAACCCGGAAGGGGTGGTCCAGGCCATGGAGCGCTCCGAGCGTCTGGCTCGTTTGAAGGCGCGCGTGTGCCGCCCGCTGGATCGCCCGCTGATTCCGCGCCTGCAGGATGCCAACCTGGCTGCCTACGACGCGCAGATCGATGCGACGGCCCAGGATGACGAGGAAGACGATCCCTCTTAAAGCGCGACGATGTATATTATGTCAACTGTCTGAGAGACGGGCGAACCCGCCCGAAGCTCTCAGAACAGTCCGACGACGCGCCCCTGGTCGTCCAGATCGATCTGCTCGGCCGCCGGCACCTTCGGCAGCCCCGGCATCGTCATGATGTCGCCGCAGATCATGACGACGAACTCGGCACCCGCCGCCAGCCGCACCTCGCGCACCGTCACGGTGTGGCCGCTTGGCGCGCCAAGGGCCTTGGGGTCGGTCGAGAAGCTGTATTGCGTCTTGGCCACGCACACCGGAAGGTGTCCGTAGCCGGCTTCCTGCAGCTGCTGGATCTGCGTCCGCACCTCGGCCGAGGCCGAGATGCCGGCCGCACCGTAGACATCGGTGGCGATCTTCCGCATCTTGTCCCACAGCGGGTCGGCATCCTCGTAGACGAAGCGCAGCGCGGATGGCCGCTCGCACAGCCGCACCACTTCGCGCGCCACGTCGGCCGCGCCCGCGCCGCCTTCGGCCCAGTGCCGCGCCGTGAGCACCGGCACGCCCAGCGCGCCGATCTGCTCGCGCAGCAACCGGTGCTCGGCCTCGGTGTCCTGGGTGAAGTGGTTGACGCTCACCACGCACGGCAGGCCGTAGCGCTGGGTGACGTTCTCCACGTGACGGCGAAGGTTGGCCAGCCCCTTTCCGAGCGCCTGGAGGTCTTCGCGACCGAGGTCTCCGAGTGCCACTCCGCCGTGGTACTTCAGAGCCCGGACGGTGGCCACGATCACCGCCGCCTGCGGCCGAAGGCCTGACTTGCGGCACTTGATGTCGACGAACTTCTCCGCACCCAGGTCGGCACCGAAGCCGGCCTCGGTCACGACGTAGTCGGCCAGCTTGAGCGCCGTGCGCGTGGCCAGCACCGAGTTGCAGCCGTGCGCGATGTTGGCGAAGGGGCCGCCGTGCAGGATCGCGGGGTTGTTCTCCAGGGTCTGCACGAGGTTCGGTGCGAGCGCGTCCTTGAGCAGCACGGCCATCGCGCCGTGCACCTTGAGGTCGGCCGCTCGAACGGGCCGGCGGTCGCGCGTCTGCGCCACCACGATTCGCCCCAGCCGCTCCTTGAGATCCTTCAGTGAGGTGGCCAGGCACAGGATGGCCATCACCTCGGAGGCCACGACGATGTCGAAACCGTCCTCGCGCGGGTAGCCGTTGGCGGGTCCGCCCAGGCCAACGGTGAGGCGCCGCAGGGCCCGGTCGTTCATGTCGACGACCCGGCGCCAGCTGATGCGGCGTACGTCGATGTCCAGCGCATTGCCGTGGTGCACGTGGTTGTCCAGGGCCGCTGCCAGGAGGTTGTTGGCCAGCGCGATGGCGTTGAAGTCGCCCGTGAAGTGAAGGTTGATGTCCTCCATCGGCACCACCTGCGCCCGCCCGCCTCCGGCTGCCCCGCCCTTCATGCCGAACACCGGCCCGAGCGAGGGCTCGCGCAGCGCCACCACGGCGCGCTTGCCGATGTGGTTGAGCGCGTCACCCAGGCCCACCGTCGTCGTCGTCTTGCCCTCCCCGGCTGGCGTCGGGCTGATGGCGGTCACGAGCACGAGCCTGCCGTCCGGACGGTCCTGCAGGGTGTCGATGAAAGGCAGCGCGATCTTGGCCTTGTGGTGGCCATAGGGAATCAGGTGCGCGTCGTCGATCCCGAGCCGGTCTCGCGCAAGTTCCGTGATGCGGCGCAGGCTCGCCTGCTGGGCGATTTCGATGTCGCTGAGGGGCACGGGATCCTCCGGTTGGGCGCAGTCCAGGGCGGCATTGTGAGGGCTCGGGCTGCTCCACAATCCCCCGGCATGTCCGGTCAGACCTCGCTTTTCGATCCCCCGCCCGCACCCGTTCCCGGGCAGGATCGGAGCGGCGAGCAGGTGCGCGGCGTTGCCGGACCTGCGCCCGACGCGGCGCAGTGGCAGGTGATGGCAGACCGCCTGCGCGCCCGCTGGGGCGACCGGCTGCACCTGGGCACCTCCTCCTGGCACTTTCCGGGCTGGGCCGGGCTGGTCTACGACAGGCAGGCCCCGCAGGCGTGGCTGTCGCGAAGGGGGCTGGCGGCCTACGCGCAGCACCCGCTGCTGCGTACCGTGAGTCTGGACCGCACCTTCTACCGGCCGGCCTCTTCGAGCACGCTGGCTGAACTGGCCGCTCAGGTGCCCCCTGACTTCCGCTTCGTGGTCAAGGCCCCTGCCCTGGTCTCGGACGCCAGCGCGCGTGAGGCGGGAGCCGGGCGCCCCGTGGGCGCCAACCCGGGCTTCCTCGACCCGGCCACGGCCCTGACGGCGGCCGTGCAGCCCCTGCGCGAGGGCCTGGGCGCGAGGCTGGGCGTGCTCGTGTTCCAGCTCTCTCCCCTGCCAGATGCCTGGCTGTGCGATCGCGCGCACCTGCACGCGCGCCTGGAGCGGCTGTGGGAGGCGGTCGTCCCCGCGCTGCCCGAAGGTGCCGTCGCCGGTCTCGAGGTGCGCGATCCAGCGCTCCTGACTCCACGCCTGGCGGCTCAGCTCAAGGCCCACCGCGTGCGATACGTGCTGGGCCTGCACGACCGCATGCCCGATGCACTGGCGCAGCTCGACATGCTGCGCGCCACCTGGCCGGGTGACTTCGTGTGCCGCTGGAACCTGCAGCGCGGGCTCGCCTACCAGCAGGCCTACGAGAGCTTCGCGCCCTTCGACCGCCTGCAGGCGCCCGACCCTGCCACCCGCGCAGCCGTCGCACGCGTGGTGGCCGCCACGCTCGACGCCGGGCACCGCGCCTTCGTGACCATCAACAACAAGGCCGAGGGATCGGCGCCGCTATCGGTGATCGAGCTCGCGCGCGTGCTGACTTCCTGAGGGGGGTGCTCAGGAGGGGGCCGACAGCGTGTTCTCGCGTGCCAGCGCGAGCGCCTCGGCCAGGACCTCCCGGTCACCCACGTGGTTGGCCAGGATCAGCACGAGCTTGGCCAGCATCGTGTCGGCCTGCTCGTCGCTGAGGTCGCGCTGGCTCGCAATCAGCTCGGCATAGAAGGTGTCGGGGTCGGGGATGCGGGGTTCTCGGTGCAGCGGCATGGCTTCGGGCCTCTGGGTTCAGGCCAGCTTGAGGGCGCGGCGCATCGCAGCGCGCACCCGCTCCTCGTCGAAGGCGCGCATGCGCGCGGCCACGTGCTGGTCGGGGCGGATGAGGTAGACCGTTCCGGGCTGGGCGTCGTAGCGGGCGGTGAGCACGCCGCGCACGTCCTCGATGTCGCGTCCCACTTCCAGCACGTGGGCCGTGAGGCCGCCCACGCCCACCGGCCGGGCGGGCCCGAAGCTCAGCAGCGTGAAGCCCTGCCCGAGCTGCTCGAGCAGCCAGGCCGGATGCCCGCCCCGGCGGATCGGCGCGTCGGCGCAAGGCGTTCCCGGGCGCATGCGCCCCGCAAAGGGTTCTTCATCGGGCGTGTTCAGGCACGAACCGAGATACGCAGTGGGCGTGGACAGTCGCCCGCTGTTGACAAGCGGTCTCGCAAAGGGCTCGCTTCGCGCCAGCTCGAGCACCGCGTTCCTCAGCCGCAGCGAGGCGCGGCTCTTGGGTGTGATGAAGTCCGTGGCGCGGGTGGAGTGGCCGATGTTGTCGTCGGCCGCCGCGGCACGCTCCTCGTGGAAGGTATCCAGCAGCGCTTCGGGGGCGTCGCCCGCCAGCACCGCCTGCAGCTTCCAGCCCAGGTTGTCGCCGTCCTGCACGCCCGAGTTCGCGCCGCGTGCGCCAAAGGGCGACACCTGGTGCGCCGCGTCGCCGCTGAAGATCACGCGGCCGTGGCGGAAGGCATCGATGCGCCGGCACGCGAACTGGTACACCGATACCCACTCAAGCTCGAAATCCACATCCGGCCCGAGCATCGCCTGGATGCGCGGGATCACCTTCTCCGGCCGCTTCTCCTCGGCCGGGTCGGCATCCCAGCCGAGCTGGAAGTCGATGCGCCAGACGTTGTCGCACTCCTTGTGCAGCAGCACGCTCTGGTTGCGATGGAAAGGCGGATCGAACCAGAACCAGCGCTCCGTGGGGAAGGCAGCCTTCATCACGACGTCGGCAATCAGGAAGCGGTCCTGGAAGAACTGGCCCCGGAAGTCCGCGCCGAGCATGCGCCGCACGTCGCTGTTGGCGCCGTCGGCTGCGACCACCCACTGCGCCTGCATGCTGAAAGTGCCGTCGGGCGTCTCCACCGTCAGCGCCACGTGGTCCTCGTGGGGCTCCACGGCCACCACCCTGTGCTTCCAGCGCAGGTCCACCCTGGGCGAGGCCTCGCAGGCGCGCACGAGGCGCTCCTCGAGGTGGTACTGCTGCAGGTTGATCATCGCCGGCATCTTGTGGTCGGCCTCGGGCAGCAGGTCGAAGGCGTAGGCGAGCTCGTCCCGAAAGAAGACCTTCCCCACCTTCCACTGCACCCCCTGCCCGACGCAGGCCTCGCCGATGCCCAGGCGGTCCCAGACCTCGAGGGTGCGCTTGGCATAGCACACGGCGCGCGAGCCGACGCTGACGGTGTTGTTGTCGTCCAGGATCACGGCAGGCACCCCGCGCCAGGCGAGGTCGAGCGCCTGCGTCAGGCCCACCGGGCCGGCGCCGACGATCACCACCGGGTGCCGCACGGGCGAGCCGGTGCGCTGCTCGTCGCTGATCCGGTAGTCGAACTGCGGAAAGGTGTAGGTCTTGAGCATCGTCGGTCTGGGCTCGGTTGACCCTGTTGACCCGGTTGGGGCCGCCACCGGCCCTCTGGCAGTGCGCCGCGCTCTCAGGCGTCCGGGGCCGTCGCCTTCTCGTGCATCCACGCCGCATGCCGCGGCGCACGCCGCGTGCGGCTCCACTCCTCGAGCATCTCCCACTTCACCTCGTCCAGGCGCCGGTACTGCTCAGGCGTGCCCACGTCCACGGCGAGCTCCAGCCGGTGGCCGTTGGGGTCGAAGAAATAGATGCTGCGAAAGATGGTGTGATCGGTCGGGCCGACCACGGGCACCCCGGCCGCCACGAGCCTGGCTTTCGTCGCTTCCAGGTCCTGGAGGCTGTCCACCTTGAAGGCGATGTGCTGCACCCACTCCGGCGTGTTCGGGTCCTTGCCCTGGGCAGGGGAGTTGGGGAGTTCGAAGAAGGCGAGCACGTTGCCGTGCCCGGCGTCCAGGAACACGTGCATGTAGGGGTCCGGTGCGCCGGTGGAGGGAACGTGGTCTTCGGCAATGGCCAGCACGAATTCCATGTCGAGGTGCTGGCGGTACCACTCGACGGTCTCCTTCGCATCGCGGCAGCGGTAGGCCACGTGGTGGATGCGGTCGATCTTCATCGGCTGGCTCCTCAAAGCTTTCCGGGGTGGTCCGGGGTGCGTCACTCACTCAATGGCTGTCGGGCGCGTCGGCGATGCTACCGGAGGGCCGGCACGCGCGCGGGCAGGACGGTGCCCGCGCACTCCCCGAACCCGATGCGGGCCGCACCCGGCCGCTCGCACCAGCCGCGCAGGCTCACCGTGTCTCCATCTTCGAGGAACACGCGCTGCTCTCCCCCCGGCAAGGTCAACGGCTGCTTGCCGCCGGCCGTGAGCTCGATCAGCGCCCCGGCCTCCTGGGGTGTGGGCCCGGAGAGCGTGCCGCTGCCCAGCAGGTCGCCGGGTTGCAGGTTGCATCCGCCCACGCTGTGGTGCGTGATCAGCTGGGCCACCGTCCAGTAGGCGTGGCGGTAGCTGGTCTGGCAGATGCTTGCGGCCTCCTGCCCCGTCTCGCGCATGCGCGGGGTCTGCAGCGCCACCTCGAGCCGGATGTCCATCGCGCCGCCCTCACGGTTCGCGGGGCAGTCGAGGTAGGGCAGCGGCTGCGGATCTTCTGCCGGGCGGCTGAACGGCACCCGGAAGGGGGCAAGCGCCTCCAGCGTCACCACCCAGGGGGAGACGCTGGTGGCGAAGTTCTTGGCCAGGAACGGCCCGAGAGGCTG
>JBIIED010000231.1:0-5771 GCA_044237995.1 Rubrivivax sp.
ACGCCACCCCCGGCCTGCACTGGGACCGCGCCACCCTCACCGGCCACCCCTTCTACTACTTCGCCTACGGCGCAGCCCTGACCGAGGTGGTGGTGGACACGCTCACCGGCGAGAGCCGCGTGCTGCGCGCCGATCTGCTGCACGACGCCGGCCGCTCGCTCAACCCGGCCATCGACATCGGCCAGATCGAGGGCGCCTATGTGCAGGGCCTGGGCTGGCTCACGAGCGAGGAGCTCGTGTGGCACCCCAAGACCGGCAGGCTCCTCACGCACGCCCCGAGCACCTACAAGATCCCCACCGCCAACGACGTGCCGGCCGAGCTGCACACCACGCTGTACGACGAGGCCAACCGCATCGACAGCATCCACCGCAGCAAGGCCGTGGGCGAGCCGCCGCTGCTGCTGGCGTTTTCGGCCTTCCTTGCCATCCGCGATGCCGTGTCGGCCGCCGGGGGCCACCGCGTGCAGCCGCCGCTCACCGCACCGGCCACGCCCGAGGCGATCCTGCGCGCCGTGAGCGCGGTGCGCGACGTAAGCGCCGTGCGCGCGGTGCGCGACGTGGCCGCCCGGCCGTGAACGGGCACACCGAGGCCCAGAGGCTGCACGCCGCGGCCGAGCGCATCGTCGCCGCCGGTACGCCGACGGAGATCATCGAAGTCCTCACCGCCGCAGGCTCCGTGCCGCGTGAGGCGGGCACCCGGATGCTCGTCACCGCGCAGGAGGCCTTCGGCACCGTGGGTGGCGGCCATCTCGAACTCGTCGCCATCGAGCTGGCGCGCGCCCGCCTGGCGCGTGCCGAGCCCACCCCGCACGTGCAGCGCCACCCGCTCGGGCCGGCGCTGGGCCAGTGCTGTGGCGGCGTGGTGACGCTGCGCCACTCGCGGCTCGATGCGCAGGCCCTGGCCGCCTGGCCGCAGGCGCAGCCGCGCTTTTTCCTGCAGCTCTACGGGGCCGGGCACGTGGGCCGCGCGATCGCTGCGCTGCTGGCCACGCTGCCCTGCCGCGTGCAGTGGATCGATGCGCGCGATGACGAGTTCCCCGCGGGGATGGCACTGCCGGCACACATCGAGAAGGTCTGCGCCGAGCCGGTCGAGGCCGAGGTGGCCCACGCTCCACCCGGCTCCCACGTGCTCGTGCTCACGCACAGCCACGATCTGGACTTCGCGATCGTGCAGGCCTGGCTCAAGCGCGGCGACTTCGCCTTCCTCGGCCTGATCGGCAGCCGCACCAAGCGCGCGCGCTTCGAGCACCGGCTGCTTGCGCGCGGCCATGCGCCCGAGGCCGTGGCACGCGTCTGCTGCCCGATCGGCGTGCCCGGCCTCGCGGGCAAGGAACCCGAAGTGGTGGCGATCTCGGCCGTGGCTCAGCTGCTGCAGCTCACTTCGCCGCCAGCGCCCGCTCCACCGCCGCCACCAGCTTCGCGTCCAGCGGCGCCGTGAGGCTGGAGAAGTCCTCCACCACCTTGCCCTGGCGGTTCACCAGGTACTTGTGGAAGTTCCAGCGCGGGGCGCGGTCGGCCTCGCGCGCAAGCGCGCGGAAGAAGGGGTGCGCGTCGCTTCCGCGCACGCTCGTCTTCGCAAACATCGGGAACTTCACGCCGTAGGTGTTGAAGCACAGATCGGCGATCTGCTGCGTCGAGCCCGTCTCCTGGTTGAAGTCGTTGGAGGGAAAGCCCAGCACCACCAGGCCGCGTGCCGCAAAGCGTGCGTGCAGCGCTTCGAGCCCCTCGTACTGCGGCGTGAAGCCGCAATAGCTCGCGGTGTTCACCACCAGCAGCACCTTGCCGGCGTACTGGCACAACGCCTGGGGCTTCTCGTCCTGCAGGCGGGGGAAGGTGTGCTGCAAGAGCGCGGGGCATGCGGTAGAGGCGGCAGGCTGGCCCGAAGGGGGGCTCGCTGCGCCCCTGGGGTTTGCCGAAGCCACGCGCGGCAGCAGCAGTGCGGCCGTGATGAGCACAACGCCAAGGCTCCAGGCTGCGAGGGAAGCACCCCACGGGTGCATGCCGACGCCTGAACCCCAGCGCGCAGCCCACGCGCGAGGGGCCCAGCGAAGGATGTCGCGACGAGGGTCGCGACGGAGCGTGCGAGCAAGACGGAACATGGTCGACCTCTGAAATCCAGCTGACAAGTCTGACAGGGCGCGCGCTACCTTGCAGGCCCTACCCCGTATTCCTCAACCCCGCCGCCAGCCCGTTGATCGACAAGTGGATGCCGGTGCGCACGCGCCCCACCTCGGGGCCGTCTGCACCACGGCTGCGGTAGCGGCGCAGCAGCTCCACCTGCAGGTGGTTCAGCGGGTCGAGATAGGGCAGCCGGTGCGCGATCGCGTGCGCAAGCCCCGGGCTGCCGCGCAGCCGCCCGGCGTGGCCGGTGATGAGCGCGAAGGCCTCCTCGGTGCGCTGCCACTCGGCCTCCAGCAGCGCGTAGATGCGCCGCCCTGCGCGCCGGTCGGGCACGAGTTCGGCATAGCGCCGGGCGATGCCGAGGTCACACTTGGCCAGCACCATGTCCAGGTTCGACAGCAGCGTGCGAAAGAACGGCCACTGCCGGTGCATGCGCTGCAGCAGCGCCAGGCGTCTGGCCCGCTCGGGCCCTTCGCCGAGGAAGGCCTGCACCCCCGAGCCGAAGCCGCACCAGCCCGGCAGCCCGAGCCGGCACTGGCCCCACGAGAAGCCCCAGGGGATCGCGCGCAGGTCCTCGATCGCGCGCGAGGCCTTGCGCGAGGCCGGGCGTGAGCCGATGTTGAGTTCGGCGATCTCGCGCAGCGGCGTGGACTCGAAGAAGTAGTCGGTGAAGCCCGGCGTGCCGTAGACGATGGCGCGGTAGGCCTCGAAGCTCGCCTGGCTCAGCGCCGCCGCCGCCTCGAGGAAGGCCGCGGGGGCCGGCCGCGTGGGGTGCAGCAGCGTCGCCTCGAGCGTGGCGGCCACGAGTGTCTCGAGGTTGCGCCGGCCGATCTCGGGGTTCGCGTACTTCGAGGCGATCACCTCACCCTGTTCGGTGAGCCGGATCTGCCCGCGCACGGTGCCCGGAGGCTGCGCGAGGATGGCCTCGTAGCTCGGCCCGCCGCCGCGCCCGACCGTGCCGCCGCGGCCGTGGAAGAGCCGCAACCGGATGCCGTGCGCCGCACCCAGTTCGTCGAAGAGTGCGGCCAGCGCCACCTCGGCGCGGTAGAGCTCCCAGTTGCTCGTGAAGAAGCCGCCATCCTTGTTGCTGTCGCTGTAGCCGAGCATCACGTCCTGCTCGGCGCCACCGGCCACCACCAGCGGCGCGATGCCCGGCAGCGCATAGAAGGCGCGCATGATCGGCTCGGCCTGGCGCAGGTCGCCGATGGTCTCGAAGAGCGGCACGACGATGAGCGCGGCCCGTGCACCCTCAGCGAGCGTGCCGGTCAGCAGGCCCGCCTCCTTCTGCAGCACCAGCACCTCGAGCAGGTCGCTCACGGCCTCGGTGTGGGAGATGATGCAGTGGCGCAGTGCCTCGCGCCCGTAGCGCTCGCGCAGGTCGCGTGCGGCCTCGAAGACCTCGAGCTCACTGCGTGCGAGCGTGCTGTACGCCGCCCCGGGCACGCGCAGCGGTCGCACGTCGCCCAGCACGGCCAGCAGCCGCGCCTGGCGCGTGGCCTCGTCGAGCGCCGAGTAGTCGGGCTCGATGCGCGCCACGCGCAGCAGCTCGGCCACCACCGCCTCGTGCCGGTCGGAGTTCTGGCGAATGTCCAGCGTGGCCAGGTGAAAGCCGAAGACCTGCACCGCGCGCTGCAGCGGGGCCAGGCGCGGGGCCACCATCGCCGCGGCGTGGTGCGCGCGCAGGCTGTCGGCGACGGTCTGCAGATCGTCGGCCAGCGCCTGCGCCGACGGGTAGGGGTTGCCGGGTGGTACCGCATGCGCGAGCGCCTCGGTGCCGGTGAGGTCATGCAGGCTCGCCGCCAGGCGCGCGTAGATGCCGATGAGCGCCCTCCGGTAGGGCTCGTCGGCGCGGTGCGCGTTGTGGTCGGGCGAGCGCGCGGCCAGCGCCTGCATGGCAGGCGTGACGGGCGCGAGCTGCTGCGACATCGACAGCTCGCTGCCCAGGGCGTGCACCTCGCGCAGGTAGAAGCGGATCGCCACCTCGGCCTGGCGTGCCAGCGCGCGGCGCATCGTCTCGGCCCCCACGTTGGGGTTGCCGTCGCGGTCGCCGCCGATCCAGTGGCCCATGCGCAGGAAGGGGGCGACGCGGCGCCCGCCCAGGCGCTGCTCGAGCTCGGCGTACACGCGCGGAATCTCGCGCAGAAAGGTGCTCTCGTAGTAGCCCAGCGCGTTGTCGATCTCGTCGGCCACGGTGAGCTTCTCGGTGCGCAGCATGCGCGTTTGCCACAGCTGCGTCACGCGGGCGCGGATGAGGGCCTCGTTGCGCGCGAACGCCTCGACGCTGGCCAGCGTCTCGCGCTCGGCAATCAGCTCGGCGATCGCGCGCTCGGCGTCGAGGATGCTGCGCCGCTGCACCTCGGTGGGGTGGGCCGTGAGCACGGGCGAGAGCCAGGCATGCTCGAGGGCGCGGGCGATGTCGTCGGTGCCAAGGTCCGCCTTGGCCAGGTGCTCGAATGTGGCCTGGAGCGAACCGCGTCGGCGCCGGCCGAGCCGCTCGTCGCGGTGCAGCTCGCGCAGGTGGTGACGGTCTTCGGCGATGTTGGCCAGGTGCGAGAAGTAGCTGAAGGCGCGGATGACCGACACCGTCTGGTCGCCCGAGAGGTTCTTCAGCAGCCCGTCGAGCGTGCGCCCGGCGCTCGCATCGCGCCGGGACCGAAAGGCCACCGCCAGCTGCCGTACACGCTCCACGAGTTCATAGGCCTCGCGGCCCTCATGCTGGCGGATGGTGTCGCCGAGGATGCGGCCGAGCAGCCGGATGTCGTCGCGGGGGGCGGGGGTGCGGGCAGTGGCAGGCATGCGGGTTCCGAAGCAAGGCGCGTGCCGCCGGTGCGTGCAACCGGCCGTCGGGCGCCTGTCGGCGGGGCTTCAGGCGCCGATCATGCGACCAGGATGGCCCGGAAATCGTTGACGTTGGTGTAGGTGGGCCCTGGAACGACGAGGTCTCCCAGGCGCTCGAAGAGCGTGAAGCAGTCGTGCCGGTCGAGGAACTCGGCGGGTTTCAGGCCGAGCGTGGCCGCGCGGGCCAGGGTGTCGGGCGTGACGAGTGCACCGGCGTTGTGCTCGATGCCGTCGATGCCGTCGGTGTCAGCGGCCAGCACGTGCACGCCCGGCTCGCCTTGCAGCGCCAGGGCGCAGCCGAGCAGGAACTCCGTGGCCCGGCCGCCGCGGCCACCCTCGCCTCGCACCGTCACGGTGGTCTCGCCGCCGGAGAGGATCACGCACGGCCGCGCGAAGGGCGCGCCGCGCCGCGCCACGGCGCGCGCGAGTGCGGCGTGCATGCGCCCCACGTCTCGGCTCTCGCCTTCGATCTCGTCGGAGAGGATATGGGCGCTCACCCCCGCCGACCGCGCCAGTGCTGCTGCCGCCTCCAGGCTCGCCTGCGGCGTGGCGATCAGGTGCACCTCGTGCCCGGCAAAGCGTGCGTCGCCCGGCTTGGGCGTCTCGAAGGCACCGCTTTCGAGCCCGGCCAGGGCTGCCGGGGGGAGTTCGATCCCGTAGCGGCGGCAGATCGCCAGCGCATCGGCGCAGGTCGTGGGGTCGGGCACGGTCGGGCCGCTGCCGATCACCTCGGGGGCGTCACCGGGCACGTCGGAGATGAGCAGCGTCACCACCCGCGCCGGCCAGCACCGCGCAGCCAGCCGCCCGCCCTT
>JBIIED010000232.1:0-5751 GCA_044237995.1 Rubrivivax sp.
CGGTAGCCGTGCATCGCAGGTGAGGTGGCGCCGTGCACGCCGCTCAGTGCAGCGTGGCCGGCACCTCGCCCTGCTCGGGCGGCTCCTCGCCGAGGCTGCCGGGGCTCGCGTGGTGCGCCACCATGCGCCAGCCCTGTGCCGTCTTGACGTAGACGTTGGTGGCCAGCACCCAGGCCGTGCGCGCGCCTTCGCCCGTCTGCACCGTGATGCGCTCGGCCAGGTGGTGCACGGCGCTGCCGATCGTGTGCAGCCGGTGCACCTGCTCGAGCACGACGGGTATCGCGCCGTTGGCAAAGATCGCCTCGAAGCTCGCGCGGATGGCCGCCGGCCCGATCACGCGCGGGCCGCCCGGGTGCACGCACACCACCTCGTCGTCGTCGGCCCACACCGACATCAGCCGCTCGATGTCGCCGCGCTGCAGCGCCTCGTAGAACTGGGTCTCGATGTCGTCGGGCGAGGCCATCAGCGAGGCCATCTGGGGCTTGGTGCGCGACATGTGGCGGGGTGGCCTCGCGCCAGCCGCGGGCTCAGTGCGCGTGCGCGAGCTTCTCGCCCGCGGCAAGCCGGTAGACCGTGCCGCAGTACGGGCACGCGCCTTCGCCCGTGGTGGCCACGTCGATGTAGACGCGCGGGTGGTTGCACCACAGCGGCATCTTCGGGTTCGGGCAGTGCGTCACGCCCGGGCCCTGCAACTCCTTGGCCGTGAGTTCCACGACTGCCTTGGGGGTGTGGCTCATGGCTGCCTCCTCGCTTGCTCGACCTTGTGCCCCGCCTCAGACCGGCGTGAGCCAGCCGGCGTACTTCGGGTTGCGGCCGCCCACGATGTCGAAGAAGGCGGCCTGGATCTTCTGCGTGATCGGGCCGCGCGCACCCGAGCCCAACTCGATGCGGTCGAGTTCGCGGATCGGCGTGACCTCCGCGGCGGTGCCGGTGAAGAAGGCCTCGTCGCTGATGTAGACCTCGTCACGCGTGATGCGCTTTTCCACGAGCTTCAAGCCCAGGTCCTGGCAGATCGCGAAGATGGTGTCGCGCGTGATGCCGTTGAGCGCACCGGCGGAGAGGTCGGGCGTGTAGACCACGCCCTTCTTGATGACGAAGATGTTCTCGCCCGCGCCCTCGGCCACGAAGCCCGCGGGGTCCAGCAGCAGCGCCTCGTCGTAGCCCTCGTCGGTGGCCTCCATGTTGGCCAGGATCGAGTTGGTGTAGTTGCTCACCGCCTTGGCCTGCGTCATGGTGATGTTGACGTGGTGGCGCGTGTAGCTGGAGGTCTTCACGCGGATGCCGCGCGCCAGGCCCTCCTCGCCGAGGTAGGCGCCCCAAGGCCAGGCCGCCACCATCAGGTGGATGGTGTTGCCCTTGGGGCTCACGCCGAGCTTCTTGTCGCCGATCCACACGAGCGGGCGCAGGTAGCCGCTGTCGAGCTTGTTCTCGCGCACCACGGTGCGCTGGGCCTGCATCACCTCGTCGACGGAGAAGGGGATCTGCATGCGCAGGATCTTGGCGCTGTTGAAGAGCCGCTCGGTGTGCTCGCGCAGCCGGAAGATCTGCGGGCCGCTGGTGGTGTTGTAGGCGCGCACGCCCTCGAAGGCGCCGCAGCCGTAGTGCAGCGTGTGGGTGAGCACGTGGATCTTGGCGTCGCGCCACTCCACGAGCTGGCCGTCCATCCAGATCTTGCCGTCACGGTCTGACATCGACATCGCGCTACCTCGCTGTGCATGGGGGGCGCTCCGGCATGGTGCGCCGCCCGGGGCGGAAAACCCTGAGTTTATTCGGCCGCGGCCGCCGGTGGCGCCGTGGCCCGGGCCGGGGGCTCTTGCGGAGCCGGCTGCTGCTCGTCCGGGCGCTGCTCGTCCGGGCGCTGCAGCGTCCAGCGCACCACGCGCCCGCCTGCCAGGTCCACGCGCAGCTCGGCGCCCGAGTCGTCTTGCCAGGTGAAGGCCTCGCGCACGCCGATGCCCGGTCCGGCCGTCGGGTCAGGCTCCGTCACCTGCCCGAGGCTGCGCGTGATCGGAATGACTTCCATGAGCCGCATGCCGCGACGCATGCGCGCGTGCACCATCACCGCGCTGCCCACCCGGCCCACGGGCGCGCCGCCGGCCTGGCGCATCACGCGCAGCGCCCGGTTGAACTGCAGCAGCAGCCAAAACGAGATCAGCGTGATGGCCATCACCACGCCCTGCCAGCCCCACTGCATCCAGCCCACCACCACCGCGGCCAGGGCCAGGGCCCATCCCCATGTCGCACCCATGGGCCGGATTGTCGGGCAGCCGGCCCCGCGCCGCGGAGTGAACGAAAATGCGACCCTCGGCCCATCCGGGCCGTTCCCACGTGCAGGCCTGCCTGACGCGCCCTCTCACCCCGAGCCCGAGGCTCCGAAGGAACTCCCCCCATGATCACGATCGACAAGGTGCTCTACACCGCACGCGTCCACACCACCGGCGGGCGCAACGGCCGCTCCACCTCCGACGACAAGCTGCTCGACGTGGCGCTGGCGCTGCCGGCTTCGATGGGCGGAGCCGGCGCGGCGACGAACCCCGAGCAGCTGTTTGCGGCGGGCTACTCGGCCTGCTACATCGGGGCGCTGCGCTTTCATGCCGGGGCGCGCAAGATCGCGTTCCCGGCCGATGCCTCGGTGGACGCCGAGTGCGACGTCGGGCCCGCCGGCGCGGGCTTCGGGCTGGCCGTGCGCATGAAGGTGTCGCTGCCCGGCCTGGACCGCGAGACCGCGCAGTCGCTCGTGGACGCTGCGCACGAGACCTGCCCCTACTCGCGCGCGGTGCGCGGCAACATCGCCGTGGAGCTCACGCTCGTCTGAGCGGGCGATCTGCCGTGGGGCCGTGGCCCCACGGCGGGGGTGCTACAACCCCCGCACCACCTCGATCGCCTGCTCGATGCGGTCCACCGGGTGGACCGTCAGGCCCTCGATGGGTTTTCTGGGCGCGTTCGCCTTGGGCACCACGGCCACGCTGAAACCGAGCTTGGCCGCCTCGCGCAGCCGCTCCTGCCCGCGCGGGGCCGGGCGCACCTCTCCGGCCAGCCCCACCTCACCGAAGGCCAGGAAGCCGCGCGGCAGCGCGCGGCCACGCAGCGAGCTCGTGATGGCCAGCAGCACTGCCAGATCCGCTGCCGGCTCGCCGATGCGCACCCCGCCCACGGCGTTGACGAAGACGTCCTGATCGCCGCAGGCCACGCCGGCGTGGCGGTGCAGCACCGCCAGCAGCATCGCCAGGCGGTCGCGGTCCAGCCCCACGGAGAGCCGCCGCGGGCTCGGGCCGCCCGAATCCACGAGCGCCTGCACCTCCACCAGCAGCGGGCGCGTACCCTCCAGCGTCACGAGCACGCAGGCCCCGGGCACCGGCTCGCCGTGCGTGGACAGGAAGATCGCGCTCGGGTTGGCCACGCCCTTGAGGCCGCGCTCGGTCATGGCAAAGACGCCGATCTCGTTGACCGCACCGAACCGGTTCTTGATGGCCCGCACGAGCCTAAAGCTCGAGTGCGTGTCGCCCTCGAAGTAGAGCACCGTATCCACGATGTGCTCGAGCACGCGCGGGCCCGCCAGCGCCCCTTCCTTGGTCACGTGGCCCACGAGCACCATCGCGCAGCCGCGCGTCTTGGCCACGCGCGTGAGCTGCGCCGCGCACTCGCGCACCTGCGCCACCGAGCCCGGGGCCGAGCTCAGCTGCTCGGAGTAGAGCGTCTGGATCGAGTCGATCACGCAGAACGCCGGTGCCTCGGCCTCGATCGTGGCCACGATGCGCTCCAGCGAGATCTCGGCCAGCACGCGTACCTGCCGGCCCGACAGGCCCAGGCGCCGCGCACGCAGCGCCACCTGCGCGCCGCTTTCCTCGCCGCTCACGTAGAGCACCTTGGCCTGGGCCGACAAGGCGTCGAGCGCCTGCAGCAGCAGCGTGCTCTTGCCGATGCCGGGATCCCCGCCGATGAGCACCACGCCGCCGGCCACCAGGCCGCCGCCGAGCACGCGGTCGAGCTCCTCCTGGCCGGTGGGGCTCCTGTCGAAGTCGGTCGCCTCGATCTCGCTGAGCGTGGCCACCGGCTGGCTGCGGGCCAGGGCCTGGAAGCGGTTCTTGGCGCTGCCCGCGGCGGGCTCGGCGAGCGTTTCTTCCAGCGTGTTCCACGCCTCGCAGGCCGGGCACTTGCCCAGCCACTTCGGGCTCGTGGCGCCGCATTCGCGGCAGCTGAAGAGGGTCTTGCCTTCGCGTGCCATGGGCGCCATTGTGGAGCGTGCCACGGCAGCCGGGCTGGCTGCCGCGAGCGCGGGCCCGGGGGCGAGGCAAAATCGGGGCGGTGCGCGCCTGCGGGCGCGCCGCCGTCCGTCTCGCATCCGGGCACCTGCCCAGGAAGGTCCTTCTCGCCATGAACGCCCCGCAAAGCCTGCTGCCTGCCCTCGACGAGATCCGCGCCCACGAGGCGGAGATGGTGGCCATCCGCCGCCGCATCCACGAGAACCCCGAGCTCGCCTACGAGGAGAACGCCACGGCCGACCTCGTGGCCGAGTGCCTGCAACGCTGGGGCTACGAGGTGCACCGCGGCCTGGGCGTGACGGGCGTGGTGGGCACGCTGAAAGTCGGCACGAGCACGCGGCGCATCGGCCTGCGCGCCGACATGGACGCGCTGCCGATCAAGGAGACCAGTGGCAAGCCCTGGGCGAGCAAGGTCTTCGGCAAGATGCACGCCTGCGGGCACGACGGGCACACGGCGATGCTGCTGTCGGCCGCGCGCCACCTCGCGGCCAC
Organism: Rubrivivax sp.; assembly: GCA_044237995.1. Taxonomy (GTDB): domain Bacteria; phylum Pseudomonadota; class Gammaproteobacteria; order Burkholderiales; family Burkholderiaceae_C; genus Rubrivivax. Next base: position 4,755 of record JBIIED010000232.1, read on the forward strand.
GCAGCGTTTCGACGGCATCCTGCATGTCGTCTTCCAGCCTGCCGAGGAGGGCCTGGGCGGTGCGCGCAAGATGCTCGAGGACGGCTTCCTCGACCTCTTCCCCTGCGACGCCATGTACGGCATGCACAACATGCCCGGGCTGCCGGCGGGCAAGTTCGCGGCCGTGCCCGGCCCGGCGCTGGCCAGTGCCGACACCTGCATCATCAAGGTGCGCGGCAAGGGCGGCCACGGCGCCTTGCCCCAGTACGCCACCGACCAGATCGTGGCCGCCAGCGCGATGGTGATGGCCCTGCAGACCATCGTCAGCCGCAACGTGCCGCCGCTGGATGCGGGCATCGTCACGGTGGGCGCCTTCCTGGCCGGCGAGGCGCCCAACGTCATCCCGGGCGAAGTCGAGCTGCGCCTGACCGTGCGCGCCTTCCGCCCCGAGATCCGCGACATGCTGCAGCAGCGCATCACCGAGATCGCGCACGCCCAGGCCGCGGTGTTTGGCGCCACCGCCGACGTCAACTACATCCGCCGCTACCCGGTGCTCGTCAACCACCCCGATCACACCGAGCTGTGCCGCCAGGTGATCCGCGACTGGGTCGGCGAGCAGGCACTGGACCTCACCCGCACCCCCGAGACCGGCAGCGAGGACTTCGCCTTCTTCCTGGAGAAGGTGCCCGGCTGCTACGTCTTCATCGGCAACGGTGAAGGCAACGAGGGCGGCTGCATGGTGCACAACTCCGGCTACGACTTCAACGATGCGTGCCTGTCGACGGGGGCGAGTTATTGGGTGAGGTTGGCGGAGAGGTGTTTGAAGAAGGGTGAGTGAGGCGGCGCGGCGCGCGGCTGCGCCGCTTTCATCCGCTATCGAACGATCTCGATGCGAAAGCCGCGCTGCCTGAGCAGCGTGAGCAGCCCGTCGAAGTCCTCGAAGTCGAGCAGGTGGGCGGCGCCCAGCACGTAGAAGAGGCCCTGGCGGCGCGCGCGCGCGTGCTCGTCGATGTGCTCG
>JBIIED010000025.1:0-20058 GCA_044237995.1 Rubrivivax sp.
ATACGCGAGCCCAGCCGCCCGACGTGCGCGATCGCTTTGCACGATACTTCGCGCCGTCCGTCGCGTAGCCTGCGCCGACGGGCCAGCCTGCGCGCCCGCGCCTCTCCATCCGCGCCGCCCTCGCAACGGGCCGGCAGACGACCATGCTGCTCTTCGCCTCCACGATCGCCCTGTCGGCTTTCCTGCTGTTCCTCGTCCAGCCAATCATCGCCAAGCAGATCCTGCCGTGGTTCGGCGGCTCGTCTGCCGTGTGGACGACCTGCATGGTCTTCTTCCAGTGCGTGCTGCTGGCGGGCTACTTCTATGCCGACACGCTGATCCGCCGCGTCGGGGTGCGCCGGCAAGCCATCGTGCACACGGCGCTGCTGCTGGTGAGCCTGGCGGCGCTGCCCATCGTTGCGAGCGAGGCACTCAAGCCGCAGGCCGACTCCGAGCCGGTGGGCCGCATCCTGCTGCTGCTGGCCGTGACCATCGGCCTGCCCTACCTGATGCTCTCCACCACCGGCCCGCTCGTGCAGGCCTGGTTCGCGCGCCGCTTCGAGCACGGGCAGGTGTACCGCCTCTACGCGCTGAGCAACGTGGCGTCACTGGGCGCCCTCATCGCCTACCCGCCGCTGATCGAGCCGCTGACCACCGTCAAGGTCCAGTCATGGGCCTGGAGCGCGGGCTATGCACTCTTCGCCGTGCTCGCAGCCGCGTCGGCCTGGGCCGCCGTGCGCGGCGGGGCCCGCCCGCACCAGCCGGTGGAAGTGCAGGCATCGGCCGACGCGCCCCTGCAGGGCCCTGCGCCAGCCACTGATGATTCGCCCGCGGCCCCGGCCTGGCACCGGCAGCTGCTGTGGCTCACGCTCTCGGCGCTGGGCTCGGTGATGCTGCTGGGCACCACCACCCACATCACGCAGAACGTGGCCTCGGTACCCTTCCTGTGGGTGCTGCCGCTGGTGATCTACCTCACGACCTTCATCCTGACCTTCGACGGGCAGGGCTGGTACCGCCCCTCGTGGATGGTGCCGCTGGCCGCCTTGCTTGCGCTCGTGATGCTCGCCGCGCTCAGCTGGCGCGTGGACCCACAGGATGTTGCCCCCTGGCTGCAGCCCGTTCGCTCGATCATGCCCGTGACGCAGGCCGTGCCGCTGTACGGCATCGGACTGTTCCTGGCATGCATGTTCTGCCACGGCGAGCTCGTGCGGCGCAAGCCGCACCCGCAGCACCTCACGCGCTTTTACCTGATGGTGTCGCTGGGCGGAGCCGTCGGCGGCCTGCTGATCGGGGTAGTGGCGCCGAGCGTCTACAACTGGACCTGGGAGTTCGCGCAGGCGCTGGCTCTCACCGCGCTGCTGGCCGCCGGCTTGTCCCTGGCCTCCAAAGCGTGGTGGCGCGGCGGCCTGTGTGCCCTGTGCGCGGCAGGCTGCCTCGTGGCCTACCACGACTATGACGGCTACGTGCGCCAGGGCGCGAGCGACATGTCGCGCAACTTCTACGGCACGCTGCGCGTGCAGGCGGTCGAGCCCGACAGCGAGCTCAACGCGCGCGACCGCCTGCTGCACGGCGTGATCATCCACGGCGAGCAGTACCGCAACCCCGAGCGCCGGCGCGAGGCCACCACCTACTACGGGCCGAACTCGGGCATCGGCGTGACGCTGCAGGCCATGCGGGAGATCCAGGGCAACGGGCCGCAGCGCGCCGGGCTCGTCGGCCTGGGCGTGGGCACGCTCGCCACCTACGGCCGCAAGGGCGACCATTACCGCATCTACGAGATCAACCCACAGGTGCTGGAGCTGGCCAAGCGCCGCTTCTCCTACCTGTCGCAAAGCGAAGCCGAGATCGTGACCCCGCTGGGCGACGCGCGGCTCGTGCTCGAGCGCGAGCCGCCGCAACGCCTGCACGTCCTGGCCATCGACGCCTTCTCCAGCGACTCGATACCCGTGCACCTGATCACGCGCGAGGCGATGGAGGCCTACCGGCGTCACGTGGTGGACGACGGGGCCATCGTGTTCCACATCACGAACCGCTACCTCGACCTGCGCGGCGTCGTTCGTCAGCTCGCCGACCAGATCGGCTGGCAGGCCGTGCTCGTCGTGGACGAGCCGCCTTCGGACAGCCCGCAGTACCACTCCGACTGGGTGGTCATCACCCGCAACGACTGGCTGCTGGAGCTCCTGCGCAAGGACGACAAGGGCACGCTGCTGCCGGGTGTCAGCGGCCGGCGCCCGTGGACAGACGATTTCAACAACCTCTTCGAGGTGCTGAAGTAGGCTTGCAGGCGTTCGTGTCGGCCACGCCGAGCAGGGCCATTCCGTAGACGGCCGGCCCCACGAGCACCTGGCATCCCGCCTCGGCCAGCACCGCCCAACCGCCCAGGCACTCGGCGGCACTGCGCCGCTCCAGCAGGCGCAGCCTCGGGTGCGGCCCGGTGAAGTCCGACCATCCGCTGGCACCCCAGTGAAACTGCGCATGGCTGCGGGCCAGGCTCGGCACCCAGCGGGCACGACCCACGCCGAGGTGGGAGATGAAGTCGGCGAGCAACTGCGAGCCCGCAGGCGCGCGGGCCGCGAACTCCTCGAGTACCGCGTGCACCTGCCGCGGCTGCAGGTACATCAGCACGCCTTCGCACAGCACGAAGACCGGACTGGCCGGGGCCCGAGCCCTCCGCCGCGCCGCCCCGGCGACCGGCAGACCCAGGCGGTTCCACCAGCCCGGCACGCGCAGGTCGACGGCAGCCATCCGGGCGCGCGGCGGCCGTGGCGGCATCAGGTTGCGCCGCAGCGCCATCACCTCGGGCAGATCGGCGTCGAGCCAGGTGTTGCAGCCCGTGTCGAGCCACTGGAACGGGTTGGACAAGCCGCAGCCGAGGTTCACGCCGGCTGCCTGGGGATGCGCGGTGAAGAAGCGCCCGGCCAATTCCTTGAGCACACGCGTGCGCCACAGCACGTTGAGCACCACGGGCGCATCGTCGAGCAGCTCGCGCGCGCGCGGCTCCACGCACGCCAGCAGACGCTTGGCGTCGTGGTCGCCACAGGCCAGCCAGGGGTAGCGCTCGCCTCCCCATGCGCGGGCCGCCAGCGGGATCAGCAGCGTGCGCGGCACGCCGTGCAGCGCGCATCGGCTCACCACCGCAGGCTCGCGCAGTGGGGTTTCAGTGTGGAGGTTCATCGAGTTTTCCGGTGTGCCTCACCCTGCCCGCTGCGCGCGGGCAGCGCTTGCGCCTGCGCACCACAACGGGACTTCAGGCCTTCGGGCCTTCGCGCCGATGGCGCCGCAGGCGTGACACACTTCCGCTCGTGTTGACCCTTGCTGTTCCCGCAGAGCCTGCCCGCCCTTCCCCGCGCGCCACGCGCACACGGCCGGGAGCGCGGGTGTGAAAGGCTCCTCTCCCGAGGCGCCCGTGCCCGACCACGACACCGCAAGCCCGAGCCAAGCGGCTTCGCCCCGCACGATCAAGCTGCTGTGGTGGAGCCTGGGCGCCCTGGTGCTTGTGCGGCTGGTATCGCTCGCCCTCGTGCCCGTGGCCGACTCCAGCGAAGCCCGCTACGCCGACATCGGGCGGCGCATGCTCGAGCTCGGTGACTGGATCACGCCGTGGTTCGACGACGATGTTCCCTTCTGGGGCAAGCCGCCGCTGTACACCTGGATCACGGCCGGCGGCATGGGCCTGTTCGGGGTCAATGCCCTCGGGGCACGCGTGGGGCACTTCCTGGCCGGGGTGGCAGTGGCTTATCTGGTGTGGGACTGGCAGCGTCGCGATCACGGGCCCACGCACGCCCGGCACACGCTGGCGCTGCTGTGGGGGGCCGCGCTCTTCTACCTGTGTGCGGGCGCCGTGCTCACCGACATGGCCCTGCTCGTCGGGCTGGTGATGGCCATGCGTGGCTTCTGGCGGGGCCTGCATGCGCCGGCCGCGCAGGCGCGCCTGGAGGGCTGGCTGCTCTTCGCGGGCCTGGGCATCGGGTTGCTCGCCAAGGGCCCCATCGCGCTGGTGATGGCTGGCGTGCCGATGGCGGCCTGGCTGCTGGCCACGCGTGACTTCGCCCGCGCCTGGCAGGCATTGCCCTGGTTGCGCGGCGCGGCGCTCATGCTCCTCATCGCCGCGCCCTGGTACTTGCTGGCCGAGCGCAAGACACCGGGCTTTCTCGACTACTTCCTCATCGGCGAGCACTGGCGCCGCTTCACCGTGCCCGGCTGGGACGGCGACCGCTACGGCAACGCGCACCTCGAGCCACGCGGCATGATCTGGGTCTTCCTCGGGCAGGCCTGCCTGCCCTGGACGCTGCTGCTGCCCATGCTCGCCTGGGGACGCCGCGCGCATATGCGCCCGATCGCCTCGGAGCCGCTCGGCAAGCCGACCCGCGCCGGGCTGTACCTGTGGGCGTGGGCGCTGTGGCCGTGCCTCTTCTTCACCGCCTCGCGCAACATCCTGTGGACCTACGTGCTGCCAGGCCTGCCGGCGCTGGCCATGCTCGCTGCGGCCTGGCTCGCGCGCGACGGGCGTCAACAGCGCCAGGAGCGGCTGCTTGCCGCAGGGCTGCTCGTCACGGCCGCGCTCTTCATCGGGGCCACCGCCAAGCGCGTGGCCGGCGGCGAGGTCAAGTCGGCGCACGATGTCATCGCCGCCTTCGAGGCGCAGCGCCAGCCTGGCGACGAACTGCTCTTCGTCGGTGCCAACCAGTTCTCGGTGGCCTTCTACGGGCACGGACGCTACAAGCCCCTGGCCGATTTCGCCGCACTCACCGCGCGGCTGGACGCCCCTGCGGCGGCCTCCCCCTTGGGCCCGGCACGCCGCTTCGTGGCCATCCGGCGCTGGAACGACGAGCAGCCGACCCCGGCGCTGCGCGCACGGATGCAGCCAGTGGGCCTGTACCAGGGCTATGAGCTGCTGGCCGTGGTGCGCTGAGGCAGGCCGCATGGGGGCAGCTCGGCGGTGAGTGCGCGCGAGCACGCCCGCGCGTTGGGGCGCTACGCGGTGACGGGCGGCATGGCCACGGCCTCCCACTACGCGCTGATGGCCGGGCTCGTGGAGGCCGCAGGCTGGCCAGCCGGGTTGGCCTCGGTTGCGGGTGCCACACTCGGTGCCGCCCTGGCCTATGTCTTGAACCGGGCCTGGACATTCGCCGGCAGCAGCGTGCCGCACCGCCAGGCGCTGCCGCGCTTCCTGGCCGTGGCCGCCGTCGGGGCGTTGCTCAACGGCTGGCTCGTATGGGCCGGTACGGCCGCCCTGGGCTGGCACTGGCTTGCCGCGCAGGCAGCCGCCACCCTGATCGTCCTGCTCGGGGGCTACACCGCCAACCGTCGCTGGTCGTTCTCGAGCCCGGCTCCGGGGGCTTCTTCTCGGCTACGCTAGGCGTCTGATCCCCTCGCCTCAGAAGATGCCCGACTCCGATACCCCTCCGCCAGCGGCCGCAGCACCGAGCCGGCCTGCCAACGGCAACCCGCTGCTCGAGCTCGGCATCACCGTGGTCCTGCCGGCCATCGTGCTGATGCAGCTGAGCTCGGCCCAGCGCCTCGGGCCGGCCGGCGCGCTCGTGCTCGCGCTCGCGTTCCCCATCGGCTGGGGCCTGCGCGAGGCCTTCACGCGTCGCAAGGTCAGCCCGATGGCCGTGCTCGGCGTGGTGAGCACGCTGCTGACGGGCGGGATCGGGCTGCTGAAGGTTGATCCCTACTGGCTCGCGGTGAAGGAAGCCGCGGTGCCCGGGCTGATCGGGGTGGCCGTGCTCGGCTCGAACTGGACGCGCTGGCCGCTGATCCGCATCTTCGTTTTCAACCGCCAGATCTTCGATGTGGACCGCATCGAGTCAGCGCTGGCGAGCCGAGGCACCACCGTGCCCTTCGAGCTGCGGCTGCGCCGCGGCACGCTCTTCCTGGCCGCAACCTTCTTCTTCTCGGCGGTGATGAACTACGTGCTCGCGCGCTGGGTCGTCACGAGCCCGGCCGGCACCGAAGCCTTCAACGAGGAGCTCGGCCGCCTGACGCTGCTGAGCTACCCGGTGATCGCACTGCCATCCATGCTGATGATGATGGTGCTCATGTGGTGGCTCGCGCGCGGTGCACGTGAACTCACCGGAATGCCCCTGACCGACATGCTGCGCCAGTGAGCGCCGAGCTCACTCGCCCTTGATGCCGGCGCGCTGGATCACGGCCTTCCAGTTCTCGAACTCGTCCCGGTAGACCTTCGAGAACTGCTCGGGCGTGCCGCCCACGGGCTCGGCTCCGGCACGTTGCAGCCGCTCCACCACCTCGGGCGAGCGCAACGCGGCGTTGAGCTCGCGGTTGAGCCTCTGGACGATGTCCGCGGGCGTGCCCGCGGGCGCGAACACGCCGAACCAGTTGCTGAAGTCCATGCCCGGGATGCCCGCCTCCGCGAAGGTCGGCACCGTCGGGGCGGAGATCGAGCGGCGCGAGCCGCTGACCGCCAGGGGCTTGACCTTGCCGTCCCCGATGTGGGGCTGCGCCGAGACGATGCTGTCCATCAGGAAGGCGATCTGCCCCGCCACGAGGTCGGTGATCACGAGGCCGGTGCCGCGGTAGGGGATGTGCACGACGAAGAGGCCGCCGGCACGCCACTTGAACATCTCGGCGGACAGGTGCGGATAGGTGCCGATGCCGCTGGAGCCGAAGTTGTACTGCCCCGGGCTGCGCTTGATGAGCGCCACCAGCTCCTGCACCGTCGAGGCAGGGAAGTTGCGCCCCACGACGAGCACGCTGGGTGCATTGGCGACATGCACCACCGGAGCGAAGTCACGGAAGGCGTCGTAGGGCATCTTCGCGTTCAGCGCCGGCCCGACCGAGTGCGTCGAGCTCGTGGCCATCAGGATCGTGTAGCCGTCGGCCGGCGACTTGGCCACGAGGTCCGCACCGATCGTGCCGCCGGCCCCGGGCTTGTTGTCGATCACGATCTGCTGGCCGATGGCCGCCGAGAGCTTTTGCGCGATCGTGCGCCCCACGATGTCGGTGGCACCGCCCGCGGGGAACGGGATCACCATGCGGATGGGCTTGGACGCAGGCCAGGACTGGGCAAGGGCCCCGAGGGGCGCCAGGAGCGCGGCCAGCAGCGCGCAGGAGACGAGCTTCTTCATGCGAGCCAGCATATCAGCCGCTCTGCTCCCGAGTTCAGCCCTCGGAAACAGCCGAGCGGCGCGCGCCACGCTCAGCCCGCGGCCGCTGTCACCAGCGCCCCGACCTTCGCGCGGTCGCGGGCCAGCGCCTCGCGGTCTGCCAGGCGACGGAACCACAGCGTCACGGCCGTGGAACTCAGGACGATGAAGAGCGAATACAGCACCGGGATCAGCAGCACCTGCTGCTGCAGCTCGCCGCTGAAGGTGAGCGTGACGATGAGCACGGCCAGCGGCCCGTTCTGGATGCCGGTCTCCAGGGCGATCGTGCGCGAGCGGTTGGCATCCTGGCGCAGCAGCCGCGCCAGCACGAAGCCCAGCAGCATGCCCACCAGCCCCAGGCCGATGGCGGCGCAGTACACGGGCCAGGGCGTGGTGGCCAGCAACTGGTGGTTGCGCGGCACCCACGAGACGATCAGGAACAGGATCACGAGGACGCCAAGCAGCCCCCCGATCAGCTCCACCGTGGCGCCGATGTTGGGGCTGGCCTTGCGCAGCACCATGCCGATCACCGTGGGCACGAGCAGCACCACGAGCACCTGCGCGACATTGGCCGCCGGGATCACGAACTCGCCCTGGATGCCCGCCAGGCCCGAGTAGAACTTGATCAAGAGCGGCACTACCACCACCGCCACCAGCGTGGACACGCTGGTCATCATGATCGACAGCGCCAGCGCGCCCTTGCTGAAGTAGGTGAAGATGTTGGAGGTGGTGCCGCCGGGCATGCAGCCCATCAGGATCAACCCCGCAGCCAGGGCCGGTGGCATGCCGAGCCCCATCGCCAGCGCATAGCCCAGGAACGGCATGATCCCGTACTGGCACAGCAGCCCGACGAGCACGCCCTTGGGCTTGCGAAAGGCGATCAGGAAGTCGCGAAAGGTCAGCGACGCACCCATGCCGAGCATGATCAGCGCCATCATCACGCCCAGCAGGCGGGTTTCGGTTTCGGTCAGCATCAGGAGTTCTCCGCCTTCATCTCCGCCTTCACCTCGGCCTTTAGCTCCTTGCGCAGGATCTTGCCGATGGGTGACTTCGGCAGCTCCTCACGGAACACCACCGACTTGGGCACCTTGTAGTCGGTGAGCAGGGTGCGGCAGTGCGCGATCACCTGCTCGGCCGTCAGCGACTCGTCGCGACGCACCACGTACGCGCGCACCGCCTCGCCGCTCCTGGCATCCGGCAGGCCGACCACGGCCGCCTCCAGCACCGCATCGAGCCGGCTCACCGCATCCTCCACCTCGTTGGGGTAGACGTTGAAGCCCGACACCAGGATCAGGTCCTTCTTGCGGTCGACGATGGTGAAGAAGCCCTCGGCATCCATCACCGCCACGTCGCCCGTGTGCAGCCAGCCGTCGCGCAGCACGCTGGCCGTCTCCGCAGGCTGATTCCAGTAGGCCTGCATCACCTGCGGGCCGCGCACCACGAGTTCCCCCGGCTCGCCCACGGCCACGGGGTGGCCCTCGTCGTCGAGCAGCCGCACGTCGGTGCTCGGCACCGGTATGCCGATCGACCCGACTCGGCGCGTGCCGCCAAGCGGATTGAAGGTGACCACGGGCGAGCTCTCGGTCAGGCCGTATCCCTCGACGATGCGCGTGCCCGTGACCTGCTCCCAGCGTTCAGCCACCGCATGGTGCAGGGCCGTGCCCCCGGCGATCGCCGCCTTGAGGTGGCGCGGCGGGAAGGCGACGAACCACTCCTCGTTGAGCAACGCGTTGAACAGTGTGTTGACGCCCGTGATCCAGGTGACGGGCGTGTTCTCGATGGCGCGCTGCAGGTTCTGCACCGGCCTCGGAGACGGAATCAGCACGTTTCGCGCACCGGCCTCGTAGAAGCTCAGCAGGTTCGCCGTGAAGGCGAACACGTGGTAGAGCGGCAGGGCCGTCAGCACGCACTCGCGGCCGGGCTCGATGTGGCTGGCCCCCATTGCGCGGATCTGCGCGATGTTGGCCAGCAGGTTGCGATGCGTGAGCTGCGCCCCCTTCGAAACGCCGGTGGTGCCCCCCGTGTACTGGAGCACGGCCGTGGCGTCGGGGCCGATGGACTGCCACCAGCGGTGCGCCGGCTGCTGCCCGCCCAGGCGCTCCAGGTGTGCACGGCCCTTGGCCACGGCGGCCATGAAGCGCACGTGCGGCACGCCGATGGGCGGCAGCGCGCGGTTCCACCAGCGCTGCACGGCGCGCACGATGCCGCGCGGCACGGCGGGGAACATCTCCGGCACGCTCGCCACGACAACGTGGCGCACCGGCGTCTTGCCCACCAGGCCATCGAGCTTGTCTGCGAAGAGCTCCGTGATCACCAGCGCCTCGGCCCCGGAGTCACGGAACTGATGCTCCATCTCGGCCGGCGTGTACAGCGGGTTCGTGTTCACGAGCACGCACCCGGCCTTGAGGATGCCGAAGGCGGCAACCGGGTAGGCCAGGCCGTTGGGAAGCTGTACCGCCACGCGCGCGCCTTCGGCCAGCCCGAGCTCCTCGCGAAGATAGGCCGCAAAGGCATCCGACAGCGCATCCACCTGGGCAAAGCTCAGGCTGCCGTTCATCCCGTTGGGCACCACCGCGGTGAAGGCTTTTTGCGAGGCGTATTGCTGGCTCGCCGCATGCACCATGGCGGCCAGGTTCGCATGCGGCGAGACAGGCAGTTGGGCAGGCGTATCGGCGCCGTAATGAGCCTGCCAGGTGCGCAGGTCGTAGTGGGAGGCGTCGGCCGGGTTCATCGTGCGGGTCTCCTCGTGCTGGCGGGGCACGCGCGGGGGGCGCAGCGTGCGGCCGGGGCGGCCTGGATGGGCAATCCAGGGTGGGCAATCCTTGGACCGTCTTTACGGCAGTGTAGGCAGCGCAGACCGCTCGGGCGTGGCACCCGCCCGCTTGACCCCATCGCCAAAGAGGCGGTGCGGTCGAGTCGCACCGCACGCCTTGCCAGGGGCGCGACGCGATGCGCCGGCCAGGGCGCCCGGGGCCGAAGCAGGCGTGCCCCGCCCATGGCGGCACGGGTTCGTGGTAGAGTCCGCGTTTTGGCGCTGAACACATGGCCGCAAGCGGCCCCCGGCGCCGAGATCACGAGTTGATCTCCATCCTTCGCCAGATCTCCTGATTGCATTTGCGGTCCCACGGTTGTTCTGGTTGCTCCTAGCCCGCGGCGAGTGACCCTGCGGGCCAGCCGCCGGACAGAGTTCATCCGCCGAGCACCCGCCATCCAGGCGAGTCCATTGCAATCAGACCGACGGCCCCGCTGGCCGTCGCCGAAGGAGTTTTCCATCCATACCCCGTTCCGAGTCGGAAAGTATCTTGTTTCCCCTCTGACCCGCCCCACGCTGGGCGGCGCCTTTGCAGCCGGCGTCTCGATCCGCAGCGGCGCAGGCACCATGACCCACGATCGCGTCCTGCGGTTCGTGCCCGTCTTCGACACCCACGAGCAGGCCAGCCGCTTCGCCTCGGAACAGGCGCTTGCCTGGCTCGGGCCGTCGGGTTCCTGTCGCCCCCCCGTGCCACAGGAGTAGATACGCATGGCCAAGGAAGAACTCATCGAAATGCAAGGCGTCGTCAGCGAGGTCCTGCCGGACTCACGCTTTCGGGTGACGCTGAGCAATGGTCACGCGCTCATCGCCTACGCCGGCGGAAAGATGCGCAAGAACCACATCCGGGTTCTGGTGGGCGACAACGTCTCGCTGGAGCTGTCTCCCTACGACCTGAGCAAGGGTCGAATCACCTTCCGGCACCTGGAGCGACGCGGTCCGCCTGCGTCCTCCGGAGGCCCCCGTCGTTGAGGCGTGCGCGACCCGCACACGTCCACGGTGCCCGGATCCCGCAGCCGGGCCACGCTTACACACCCCCGAACTGCGGGCGGGGAACTTCCCCTCCCATCATTTTTCAAGGATAGACAGACATGACGACTGAAACTGGAACCGTGAAGTGGTTCAACGAAGGCAAGGGCTACGGCTTCATCGCCCCGGACAACGGCGGCAAGGACCTGTTCGCGCACTTCAAGGAAATCGAAGGCACGGGCTTCAAGACGCTGGTGGAGAACCAGCGCGTGAGCTTCGAGGTGACGCAGGGCCAGAAGGGCCCGCAGGCCGCCCGAATTCGCGCCATCACATGAGCTTCGACGAACTGGGCCTGCATGCGGTCCTGACGCGTGCCGTTAGCGAGGCAGGTTACGCCGAGCCGACCGACGTGCAGCGAGCCGCCATCGGCCCGGCCCTCCAAGGCCGGGACCTGACGGTGGCCGCACGCACCGGCAGCGGCAAGACCGCAGCCTTCATCCTGCCGGCCCTCGAGGCCGTGCGGGCGGCGCGCGAGGCCGCTGGCCCGCGGGGCGGATCGCCCGGCGCGGGTCGCGGCCCGCGGGTGCTGGTGCTCACGCCCACCCGCGAGCTGGCGCTGCAGGTCGCCAAGGCCACGCTCACCTATGGCCGCCATGTGCCCGGGCTGCGCGTGGCCACGGTGGTGGGCGGTGTGCCCTACGGGGCGCAGCTCAAGGCGTTGCGCGGCCCGCTGGACGTGCTGATCGCCACGCCTGGGCGCCTCATCGACCACCTGGGCAGCGGCAAGGCCGAGCTCGAGCACCTGCAGATGCTGGTGCTCGACGAGGCCGATCGCATGCTCGACATGGGTTTCATCGAGGACATCCAGCACATCGCCGAGGCCACGCCGCAGACGCGCCAGACGCTGATGTTCAGTGCAACCTTTGGCGGTCACGTGGGCAAGCTGGCCAGCCGGCTGCTTCGTTCTCCCCAGCACATCGACGTGGCCTCGCACACCGACACGCACGAGAACATCGAGCAGCGGCTGCACTGGGTCGATGACCACCAGCACAAGAACGCCTTGCTCGATCACATCCTGACCGAGCGCAGCGTCGATCAGGCCCTCGTGTTCACGAGCACGCAGCGCGATGCCGACTGGCTCGCCGACCGTCTCGCCGAGATGGGCCATGCGGTGGCGGCCCTGCACGGCGGCATGCCGCAGGGGCGGCGCAACCGTGTGTTGCAGGCACTGCGCTCGCGCCAGCTGCGCGTGCTCGTGGCCACCGACGTGGCCGCGCGGGGCATCGACGTGCCCACGATCAGCCACGTCATCAACTACGGGCTGCCCATGAAGGCCGAGGACTACGTGCATCGCATCGGGCGCACGGGGCGTGCGGGGCGCAGCGGCCTGGCCGTCACGCTGGCCGAGCGGCGTGATGCCTCGCAGATCCACCGCATCCAGCACTACACCACGCAGCGCATCGCGCCCGCGACGATCGCCGGCCTCGAGCCGCGCCGTCCCGAGCCGAAGCCGGCCATGCCCAGGCGCGAGGCCCCCTCGCGCAACGATGCACGCCGCGCGGGCCCGGGGGGCAAGCCCGCCTGGGGCAAGCCCGGTATGCCGGGAGGCAGGAAGCCCGCTCCCAGGGCCTTCCCGAACTGATCCGTCCCGATCTCGGGACGAGATCCGCTACAGGCTCCCGCCCAGGGCTCGCCGTCTGCCAAGGCGGCCCCTGGGCGCGTCAAGCCATCGTGCCGCCCGCGCCGCCGACACGACACGGCCGACACGCAACCCCGCGACGAGCGAGCACTGCTACACGGTGTGCACAGCCGCCGCATGGGCGGACACCCAGTCAAGGGCTTGCAGGGGGGTGTCGAACTTCCTATGCTCGCTCCCCGATGAACGGGTGGAACACGCGCAACGACGGCCCTGCGGAGCGGACGCAAACCAGCTCCCCTGCCCTTCCCCGGCAGCATGGTGCATGGAGCGGGCGGCCCTTAGCCCTGGCCACCTTGACCATCGCCCTGGCGGGCTGCAGCGGCGGGGAGGGAACAGCCAACGCTGCCAGCAGCGGGCCGACGCTCGGCCCTTCGGAGCTGGCCATCCTCGTGGCCGAGGGAGACGTCAATGGCGAGGCCATCGCACGCGCCTACCAGCGCGCGCGCGGCGTTCCGGACGCCAACGTGATCCGCGTGCGCGTGCCGGCCTCGGGCCACGAGATCGGTGCGGCCGACTTCGCCACGCTGAAGGCCACGATCGACGCCCGGCTGCCCGTCAACGTGCAGGCCACGCTGCTCACCTGGACCGCACCGTCCAGAGTGGTGGGCACCTGCACGATGAGCATCACCAGCGCGCTCGCCCTGGGGTTCGACGCACAGTGGTGTGCCAACACCTGCGAGACCACGGCCCCCACCGCGTACTTTGGCAGCCCGAGCCGGCGCCCCTTCACCGACTTCGGCATCCGGCCCTCGATGATGCTCGGGATGGGTAGCGTGGCCGAAGCCCAGGCGCTCATCGAGCGGGGTGTGGCCGCCGACGGGATCATCGCAAGCGGCCGTGCGGTGGGCACCGGCTGGCTCGTGCGCACCAACGACGTGGCCCGCAGCGTGCGATGGCCCGACTTCAGCGCGCTGGCCAGCCAGAGCGTGCCGGGCGTGGTCTTCAACTACCTCGACAACTCGTCCGGCAGCGGCAGCAACCTGGTGGTGAACCAGGCCAGCGTGCTCTTCTATTTCACGAGCCTGGCCAACGTACCGCAGATCACCACCCACACCTGGCTTCCGGGGGCCGCTGCCGACCACCTCACGAGCTTTGGCGGCTACCTGCCTTCAGGCCAGCTGGGCCAGACGCTGGTCACCGACTGGCTGCGCGCAGGCGCCACCGCAAGCTATGGCACCGTGGCCGAGCCTTGCAACTTCACCGACAAGTTCCCGCGGGCCAGCACCCTCGTGAACCGCTACCAGGCTGGCGACACCCTGCTGGAGGCCTACTGGAAGTCGGTGCGCACGCCCGGGCAGGGCCTGTTCGTCGGCGAGCCGCTCGCGCGGCCCTGGGCGCGCTGAGCAAAACCCTCTGGCGGCACGCCCCGCAGCGGGGCCCCTCAGAACAGGTTGCCGACGTTGAAGAGCGTGAGCAGCCCCAGGGCCGCGAAGATCGCCGCAGCCGCTGCGTGCACCCACTGCATCGAGACTCTTGCAGCGATCTTGTCGCCCAGGAACACCGCCGGGACGTTGGCGAGCATCATGCCCAGGGTGGTTCCCAGCACCACCTGCACCACCTCGGTATAGCGGGCGGCCAGTGCCACCGTGGCGATCTGTGTCTTGTCGCCCATCTCTGCCAGGAAGAAGGCGATGACGGTGGTGCCGAAGACACCGAAGCGCTGCCTGCCGGCGGCACTGTCGTCGTCGATCTTGTCCGGGATCAGCATCCAGCCGGCCATCGCCAGGAAGGACAGGCCGATGACCCAACGCAGCACCTCAGGCCCGAGGGCCTGGGCCACCCAGCCTCCTACCGCACCTGCCACGGCGTGGTTCAGCAAAGTGGCCACGAAAATGCCGGCGATGATGGGCCAGGGCCGGCGGAACATCGCCGCCAGCACGATGGCCAGCAGTTGCGTCTTGTCGCCCATTTCGCCAAGCGCGACGACGACGGTGGATACGAGGATGGCTTCCAAGGGACTCTCCCGCGGACCGGCGACATACCCATGACCACACCGCGACCCCGGCCCGCACCGGAGGCTGTGTGGTCAAAGGTCTTGCCAGGCTTCCAGAACTGCCCGCGCCATGGCCTGCCGGCCAAGTGTGTTGACGTGGGCCCCTGCGAGGCGCAGGGCGGCTACTCCCCCATGACGCTTTCGAGTTTACCGGAGCCCTGCCCGGACGTTCCTTCAACGCCATGCGGCGATCCTCGTGCCAGGGCCTGGCTCTGTGAGTTGCCTGGAGCCTGCGCGAGGGCCTGTCAGAGCCGTTGTTCGCTCAGCGCCGGTTTGCTGACCCCACCGGGGTGTGAGGTCGATCGCCATGGCTCGGTTGACCACTGCCACCAGGAGTTCGGGGGGAGAGAACGCCGCGTCCCACGATCCGTCCCCGTGCATGTGCTCTCAGGGCATCGGGTTGCACATGAGAGCCCCCGGCCGCGTCATGTCGTCGATCCACTGCATGTAGGGCCCGAAGCCGGTCGCCACCGGGAGCGCGAGGATCTCGGGCACCTGGTACGGGTGCAGCTCGCGTATGGCTTCCTCGACCTGCGCGTAGCGGTCGCGCGTGCACTTGATCGCCAGCGGTATCTCGTCGGCGGTCTCGAGCGCACCCTGCCACCAGTAAGTGGAGCGCACCGGCGCACCTTCGCTGACGCAAGCCGCCAGTCGCCTTTCGAGCAACGCGGCGGCCAGCCGTGCGGCGCTGTCAGCATCGGGGCAATTCGTCATCACGAGCAGGATTTCGGGCATAGGGTGGCTCCGGATGGCGAGGTTCAGTCGAAGGCCCTGAAGCGCGCGCGGTGCCTCATGGCTCGCCGCGCTGCACGACATGCCGTGACACCTGGAGGCCCAAGACGCCCAAGGAGATGGGGTGGAGATGGCTGGGTCCCATACGGGCCAGCATACTGGGCCGATGCCACACCCGCCACCCCCGCCACCCTCGCCACTGCATGCGACCCTCCACACGCCGCGCCTGGTGCTGCTGCCCGCAGGCGAAGGTCTGGCGGCGCGGGTCACCGCCTTCTACCAGCGCAACGCCGCCCACCTGGCTCCGTGGGACCCGCCCACCCCCGAAGGCTTCGCCACCGAAGCCTTCCAGCGCGAGCGGCTGCAGCGGGCCGTCGCGGACGCAGGAGCGGGCACGGCGATGCGCTGGTGGCTGGAACCCCGCGACGACCCCTCCCGGCTGGTGGGCAGCATCGGCCTGACCCAGATCGCGCGTGGCGTGTTCCAGAACGCGATGCTCGGCTACGCAATCGACGTTGCCTGCCAGGGCCAGGGCCTGATGCGCGAAGCGTTGCAGGCCGTGATCGACCACGCCTTCTCGCAAGCCATGCAGCTGCATCGCATCCAGGCCAACGTACGGCCGGAGAACATCCGCAGCACCGCGCTGCTGCATCGCCTGGGCTTCGACGACGAGGGTCTGGCGCGCGAGTACCTCTACATCGACGGGGCCTGGCGCGACCACCGGATGTACGCGCTGCGCCATGCCGGCTTCGTGGGGGTGCCGTGTTGATGCCCGAGCCCTGAGGCTGGCAGGCGGATGCGATCGGGTGTCCGCGAGTGCCGCCGTGGGGTCCGTATCGCGTCGACCGTGGGCATCCGAGTCAACGGAGGAGCCTCGCGGACGAATCGTGAAATGGCTTCCTCGTTTCCCAGTGTGGACGACGCGGACTTCGACTTCACATGGACTCTGGCCGGGTAGCGCCGCGCAGGTGCGGCAGCAAGACGGCCAATGAAAGCGCCATCGCCAGCGGCGGGGCCAAGGAGTAGGCCGCGCGCAGCGCGCTGGTCATTTGCGCATCGGGCACAACGCCGGCGCTGTAGCCGGCCCAGCTGAGGATGCCGCCGACGAGCACGCCACCCAGGGAGTCGCCGATCTTCCCGGTCGAGATCAGCAGGCCCAGCAGCAAGCCCGCACCAGCGGCGGAAGCCTGGGAGAGATCGATCGTGGCGGAAAAGATCACCAGCGCGTAGATCCCCAGGCCCAAGCCCCACAGCGCGTTGACGGCCGAAGCCGCCTTCAGCGCCCCGGGTAACGTGGTGGGCCAGATCAGCAGCGAGGCCAGGAACATGACGCCCGCACCCCCCGCGAGCACCCACAGGCGCGGGTAGCGGCGCGTGCCCCAGGCCGCCAGGGCCGACCCGCCGAGCATGGCGACCATGAAGCTGCTGAAGAGGAAGGACATGGAGGCCTCCTCGGCACCCAGCAGCAGCTTGTTCATGTACGGCGTGAAGGTCGCGGTGATCGACGAGGCAACGTAGACAGCGAAGTTGCTGACGATCAGCGCACCAGCCGCGCGGTTGCGCCAGGCGGCGCGCAGGGCCTCGCCGAGACCGACCCTGGGGTGGGCGTCGGCCTTGGCCGCACCAACCTTGAAGCGCCGGGCCGTCAGTGCCACGGTGACCAGGCCTGCCGCGCCTGCCACGCTCAGCACCACCGCCATTGCCAGGTAGTCCTTCCCGCCTTGGCCCGACAGACCGATCAGCAAGGGCCCCACGGCGCCCGCGCACAGGCTGCCTGTGGCCTGCCCGACGACGCGCAGGGCCAGCGCGCTGTCGCGGCGCGCGGTGCCGGCCTGCTCGAAGTCGTCGGCCAGCGCCACCTGGCTGATGAAGTAGGCCATGAAAGCGCTGGAGTGGACGATGAGCATCGCGATGACCAGCACAGCCGTCCAGGAAGGCGCCTGGCTCGGCAGCATGAAGACCGTCACCACGGATACCGGCAGCACGGCTGCGGTGCCGAGCAGCACCCGGCCGCGATGGCCGGTTCGGGCAGCACTGCGGTCGGCCCAGGCGCCGATGAAGGGGTCCATGAAGATGTCCCACACCTTGGGCGCGGTGACGACCAGCGTGGCCAGCGCGACGCCGAATCCCACCGACTCCGTCAGGAAGTACATCAGCAGGGCATGCACGGGCCAGCCCAGTAGGTTGACGCCGAAGGAGCCCGCGCCGTAACCGGCAAGGCTGAGGGTGGATCGCATGGTGGCCTTTATGCTCAGGAGCGCGGGCTGGCCGGCGCTTCCGCCACATCCATTAGCCGCTCAATCAGGAACGACATCCGCATGGCCATCAGGTTGGGCCTTTGAATCGGGTCGCTCACGCCGTGCCCGCCCGCCTCAGACTCGAGGTAGTGCACGTGGGCACCTACGTCCATCAGGCGATGGGCGAGCTTGCGCGCGTGACCCGGCCCCACCTTGTCGTCGGTGGTGGCCACCGTCACCAGGAATGCCGGGTAGTCCACGCCGGGCTTCACCGCGTGAACCGGAGAATAGGCACGCAGCCACTGCGCAGCCTCGGGCTCCTTCGGGTCGCCGTACTCGTCGATCCACGCCGCACCCATGCCCATCTCGGGGAATCGCAGCATGTCGGCCAGCGGCACGTCGCTGACGATGGCGCCGTACAGGTCAGGCCGTTGGGTGCCGGCCACCGCCGCCAGCAACCCACCGTTGGACATGCCAAAGACGCCCAGGTGCGGGCGGTCGGTGAAACCGCTGTCGATCAAGGTCTGCGCCACGGCATGGAAGTCGTCGTAGGAGGTTTGGCGTTTGCCGCGCATGGCGGCTCGATGCCAGGCCGCTCCGCCTTCCCCCCCGCCGCGGATGGCCGGCACCACGAGCGCACCACCCCGATCGAACCACAGCTTGATCGTCGCACCACCATAGCGGGCTCCCTCGAATCCGGCATTGAAGTAGGCCGGGGTCCAACAGACGCCGAAGGCACCGTACCCCGCCATCAGAGTGGGGGTGGGTCTGCACGTGCGCTGCCGCGGAGCGATCAGGAAGTACTCGATCGTCTGACCGTCCCGGCTCGAAGCGTGGCGCACCTCCACCTGCAAGCCGCTGGCGTCCATCGCGGGCGCTGCGGCGGTCAAGGGGACGCGGGACCCGTCGACATCCCGCAACTCCTGTGTCGGCGGCACCAGAAAGCCACTGCGCATGACCACCATCCGGTCCGCGTCGGGACTCGTATCGACCACCCGCGGTGCCTCCCCTGGTTGAGCCGGCACCAGTGTTTGCGCGTGCCAACCCGAAGCATCGCGCTGTGCCGCGTCCACCCGCACGCTCAGGCCTTGGCGCACCAGCAAGGCGACGGCGCTGCGCGTGGCCTTGAAGTCAGCCGTGCTGTCCACCACCTCACCCGGGCGGGCGAAGCAGACCACCTCGACCCCCATCTCGTCCTCGTCACCGCCGGCGTCCAGGCGCACTGCCACCACGCTGTCCGCGGGTACCGTCTTGCCGCCCAGATCGGCGGGTGCCGCCAATTGCGCGAACACATGCGTGGCGTTGGCGCCGAACGACATCCTCAACTCGGCCGGTAGGGGGAGCTTGCGCGTTGTGCCATCGGCGCGCACCAGGTGCAACGCGAAGTTTGAGTAGTCCAAGGCTTGCGCCACCACCGCAAGGCCGGGTGCACCCGTAGGCACCGTCATGAACAGGGGTTGTGTCGAGTCCAGGCGCAGCACGGGCCGGGCTTGCGTCACCGGTGTGCCACGCTGCCAGAGCACCGCCTGGGCTGGCCACCCGGTCAGGGTTCTGGGCGCACCGTCAAGGGTGTGACCCAGCAGCAGCGTGTCGGCATCGAACCAGGCGCCGACCGTGCGGGACGGCGGAAGCGAAAACCCTTCCGGCACGAACTCGCCCTTCACCAGGTCGAACTCACGCAACTCTGTTTCGTCTCCCCCAGCCTCGTGCAGGTGCAGCAGGCAGCGTGTGGATGCGGGCAGTCCGCAGGCGGCGAAGGTCCACTCGAGATCGAAGTCCTTGCCCTCGCGTCGACCGAGTTCACCGACATCCAAGACGGTGCGCCACGGCCCGGCCCCCTCGCGAAGCAGGGGAGCCGTCTGCAGAAGCCCTTTGGGGTACTCAGCCGTCTTCTGCAACCGCACGATGTGCTGACCCGCGAACCTGATGTCAGCCACCTGCCCAGCCGTGCGGTTGAGTTCGGTCAGCTCGTCCAGCAAGGGCTTGAAGCGAGGCGAGGACTGCAGGGCCATCGCAGACCGCTGCGTGGCCGCACGGGCCCAGGTCAACGCCAATTCGGAATGAGGAGGCTCAAGCCATTGAAGTTCATCCGCCGTCGCCCGTGCCTGTGCATCCGTTGCCACTGAGCCTCCTTTGGCCACTCCGGTCACGCCAGCCCAGGACGCGAGGCGCCACAGGAGCGCAGCGCGTCTGCGGTTGCGCTGACATCAGATCGCATCCGGGGCTCGAGGCTCAATAGCGCATGCTCACAAACGCACCCACGGTGCGAGGACGCCCGATGGCGGCGGCCACAGGGTAGAAATTGGTGGTGAGCGTCTCCACGAAGCGTGTGTCGGTGGCGTTCTTCGCGTAGAAGTTCAGGTCCCAACTGTCCCAGCGCAGTCCGGCGCGCAGGTCCAGCGTGGCGAAGGCTGGCAGGCTCAGTCGCTCCCGGCCCCGGCCGCGCACGAAGTTCTCCTTGCGTTCGCCGACGTGGCGAAGCGACGCGCCGAGATAGGCCCGCGAGGCCCCGATCCCGGCGAACTCATAGT
>JBIIED010000233.1:0-5740 GCA_044237995.1 Rubrivivax sp.
GTGTCCGAGGACGACGAGCGCCGCGCCCAGGACGAAGTGCAGCGGTTGACCGACCGCGTGATCGCCGAAGTCGACAGGCTCGTGCAGGCCAAGGAAGCCGAGGTTCTGGCGGTCTGAGCGTCGCCCCCTCTGCCATGGACCGCCACTCCCCGATTCCGCGCCACGTGGCGGTCGTCATGGACGGCAACGGCCGCTGGGCCAAGCAGCGGTACATGCCGCGGTTCTTCGGCCACAAGGCCGGGGTGGACGCCCTCGTGCGCGCGGTGGATCTCTTTGCCGAGCGCGGCGTCGAGTACCTGACCGTGTTCGCGTTCTCCTCGGAGAACTGGAAGCGGCCCAGCGACGAGGTGTCAGGCCTGATGGGGCTCGTGCTGGTGGCCGTCTCGAAGTACCTTCGCCGACTGGCGACCGACGGCGTGCGTATCCGCATCATCGGTGACCGCGATGCCGTCACCGATAAGCTTCGCGCGGCCTGGGAGGAAGCCGAGACCAGCACGGCACACAACACCCGCATCACCCTGTCGGTGGCCTTCAATTATGGCGGTCGATGGGACGTCGTGCAGGCCTGCCGGCGTGCGATGGCAGAAGGGCTTGGCCCCGCCGAGCTGACGGAAGACGTGCTGTCACGCTACACGGCCCTCGCGTTCGCCCCGGACCCTGACCTCTTCATCCGCACGGGCGGCGAGATGCGCATCAGCAACTTCCTGTTGTGGCAGGCTGCCTACAGCGAGCTCTTCTTCACCGAATGCCTGTGGCCGGACTTCGGCGCCACCGAGGTGGACGCGGCGCTGGCCACCTACGCCCGCCGAGAGCGGCGCTTCGGGGGCATCCCCACCCGCGAGGCCGCAGCCGCGGCCCGGTGAAGCGACGGTGCTCGGGCAGCGCATCGTCACCGCAGTGGTCCTGCTGGCCTTCCTGCTGCCAGCGATGTGGGCGTCGCGTCCGGAGCCCTTCGCCCTCCTGACCCTCTTGTTCGTGTCGGCTGCCGCGTGGGAGTGGAGCCGGCTCAACGGCCTGCCGGGCTGGCCTGCGGTCATCGCAGCTATCGTGCTGGCCGGCCTGGGCCTGGCCGCATGGCAGGTCGGTTGGACGCGCAGCGTCCACACCTCCGCCTGGGGCGGGCTGGCGGCGATGTGGGTGGCGGCCAGCACCCTCGCGCTGTGGCGCGGGGTGGAGGGTTGGGGAGCGCTTCCTCGCGCCTCGCGCCTCGGGCTTGGCGTGGCGGTGCTGTGGGCGGCCTGGCTGGCGATCGTCAGCGCGCGCGGCCTGGGCCTGAACTTCCTGCTGTCGGTTCTGTGCCTGGTGTGGATGGCCGACATTGCGGCCTACGCCGGCGGACACCTCTTCGGTCGGCGCAAGCTCGCGCCACGCATCAGCCCGGGCAAGACCTGGGAAGGTGCCGTCAGCGGATGGGCAGGCGTGATCGCACTGGCGGCGCTTTGGGCGGGCGTGATCGATCGCAGCCTGCCGGTGGACGGGCCGAGCCTGTATTCACGCCTGCTGGCGAGCCATGGGTTCGCAGGGCTGGCGCTGGCGGCCACTGGCCTGTGCGCGATGAGCGTCGTGGGTGACCTGTTCGAGTCACTCCTCAAGCGCAGCGCCGGCGTGAAGGACTCGAGCCGGCTGCTGCCCGGGCACGGCGGCGTGCTCGACCGCATCGATGCGCTGCTGCCGGTCTTCCCGATCGCGATGGCGCTGGTCACCTGGCAGGGAGCAGGGACATGACGCACAAGGTTTCGATCCTGGGTTCGACAGGCTCGATTGGCGTGAGCACGCTCGACGTGATTGCGCGGCATCCGCAGCGCTTCCAGGTGTTCGGCCTGTCGGCCTTCCGCCGGGTGGACGAACTCGCCGAGCAGTGCGTGCGCTTCCAGCCCCGCGTGGCAGTGGTGCCGGACGACGCGGCAGCGCGTGCCCTGCATGGGGCCCTGCGCGGCCGTGCACCCGCCACCGAGGTGTGCGTGGGCGCTGCAGCCCTGGAGGCCATGGCGGCGGCGCCCGAGGTCGACAGCGTGATGGCGGCCATCGTCGGCGCCGCAGGATTGCGCCCGTGCATGGCTGCAGCCCGAGCCGGCAAGCGCCTGCTGCTGGCCAACAAGGAGGCCATCGTCGTCGGGGGCGAACTGTTCATCCGCGCCGTGCAAGAGGGCGGGGCGACGCTGATCCCGATCGACAGCGAGCACTCGGCGATCTTCCAGTGCCTTCCCGAAGACCGCACGCAGTGGGCGGCGCGCGTGGACCACATCGTCCTCACTGCTTCGGGCGGACCCTTTCGCACCCGCGACCCGGCCACGCTGCGAGACGTGACGCCCGAGCAGGCCGTGGCCCACCCGAACTGGGTGATGGGCCGCAAGATCTCGGTGGATTCGGCCACGATGATGAACAAGGCGCTGGAGGTCATCGAGGCACGCTGGCTCTTCGACCTGCAGCCCGCCCAGATCCGTGTCGTGATCCACCCGCAGAGCATCATCCACTCGATGGTCGTGTGCCGGGACGGCTCCGTGCTGGCGCAGCTGGGCACGCCCGACATGCGGGTGCCGATTGCCTACGGGCTGGCCTATCCCCATCGCGTCGAGAGCGGGGCACCACGTGTGGACTTCCGCCAGGTCGGGGCCCTGACCTTCGAGGAGCCCGACGCGCTGCGCTTCCCCGGGCTTGCGCTGGCCTGGGAGGCCCTTCAGGGGCCTGCGGGCAGCACGGTGGTGCTCAATGCCGCCAACGAAGTGGCAGTTGACGCCTTTCTCGGGGGGCGGCTGGCCTTCACGGACATCCACGCGGTCAACACCGGCACGCTTGAGACGATGGCGGCGGAACTCGGGAGCCTGCCCGATGTCGAATCGCTGATCGATCTCGACGAGCGCGCGCGCGACCGGGCGCGGACCCAGGTCGCCCGGCGGTGCCGCACATGACCACGCTGCTTGCCTTTCTTCTCACGCTCGCGGTACTGATCGCCGTCCACGAGTACGGCCACTACCGCATGGCCGTTGCCTGCAACGTGCGGGTGCTGCGCTTCTCGATCGGCTTCGGCCGCGTGTTCTACAGCCGTCGGATCGGGCGCGACGGGTGCGAGTTCGCCGTCTCGGCGCTGCCGCTGGGCGGCTATGTGCGCATGCTCGACGAGCGCGAAGGGGCGGTGGATCCGGCCGAGCGTGATCGTGCCTTCAATCGCCGTCCGTTGTGGCAGCGCAGCGCCATCGTCGCGGCCGGACCGGCAGCCAACTTGCTGCTGGCGGTGCTGCTTTACGCAGGCGTGCAATGGATCGGCATGGAGGAGCCCAAGGCCGTCGTGGCCGCGCCCGCGGCAGGCAGTGCGGCCGAGCGTGCGGGGCTGCGTGCGGGAGACTGGGTGCAGGCCACGGCCACACCCGATGGCGACTGGCGCGACGTGCGATCGCTGCCGGACTTGCGCTGGCGCGTGGCCCAGGCTGCGCTGGCGGGCGACTCGCTGCGACTGATGGTGAGCGAGCGCGACGGTCGCGGCAACCGGATGCTCACACTCGACCTGGCTCGGCTCGCGGCAGATCGATCCGACCCCGCCGCGCTCGCGCAGACCGGGATCGGCGCGCCCTTCAGCGAGCCAATCGTCGGGGAGGTCAAGGCCGCCGGCCCGGCCGAGCGTGCCGGGCTGCGCAAGGGCGACCGGGTGCTGCGCATCGACGCGGTGCCTGTGCCCGATGCCCAGAGCCTGCGCGAGCGAATTCGTGCGTCTGCCCGACAAGGGACGGTGGCAACCTCGGCCTGGACGGTGGAGCGCGAGGGACGCGTGCTCGATCTTGTCGTGCAGCCTCGCGCGGTCGAGGTTCGGGAGGGTGGCAGCGTGCGGGTGGTCGGAAGGATCGATGCCTACCTCGGCCGACCGGCTGAAATGGTGAAGGTGCGACGCGGTGTCTGGGAGGGGCTCTCGCTCGGTGTCGAACGCACGTGGGAGGTGTGCGTGCTGACACTGCGCACCATTGGCGCGATGCTTGTCGGGCAGGCTTCTCTGGCCAACCTGAGCGGGCCGCTGACCATCGCCGACGTCGCGGGCCAGACGGCCGAACGCGGCCTGACCCACTACCTGGCGTTCCTGGCTCTCGTGAGCGTGAGCCTGGGCGTGCTGAACCTGCTCCCGCTCCCGATGCTCGACGGCGGGCACCTCATGTATCATGCCTTCGAGGCTGTCACCGGCCGGCCCGTCCCGGATCAGTGGCTCGAGAGGCTGCAGCGAGGTGGCTTCGTGGTGCTCGTGATCATGATGTCCGTGGCCCTCTACAACGACGTGGCCCGATTGTTCGGCCTGCACTGAATTCCACGATGTCGAGCCTCCAACCTGTCTTCTCGCTGCGCCCCGTGGCCGCGATTTTCGCCACTGCAATCCTGGCCGCCCCAGGTGCGGCACTGGCTGTAGATCCCTTTGCCGTTCGCGACATCCGCGTGGAAGGCCTGCAGCGCACCGATCCGGGTTCGGTCTTTGCCGTGCTGCCGTTTCGCATCGGTGACACCTACACGCAGGAAAAGGGCTCGGTGGCGCTGCGCGCGCTCTTCGCCACCGGTCTGTTCAAGGATGTGCGCATCGAGATCGAGGGCCAGGTCGTGGTGGTGGTGGTCGACGAGCGGCCCGTCATCTCCAACGTCACCTTCGTGGGTCTCAAGGAGTTCGACAAGGACCAGCTCGTCAAGTCCCTCAAGGACTCAGGAATCGGCGAGGGCCTGCCCTTCGACCGTGCGGTCGTCGACCGCGCCGAGCAGGAGATCAAGCGCCAGTACCTGACGCGCAGTCTCTACGGCGCCGAGGTGGTCACCACGATCACGCCTGTGGAGCGCAACCGCGTCAACGTGACCTTCACGATCAACGAGGGCGATGCTGCACGGATCCGCGAGATCCGTATCACTGGCACCAAGGCCTTTGGCGAATCGGCCCTGTTGTCCCTGATGGACCTGACGCCCGGCGGCTGGCTCACCTGGTACACCAAGTCCGACCGCTACTCGCGCAGCAAGCTCAACGCCGATCTCGAGAAGATCCGCTCGTTCTACGTGAACCGGGGCTATCTCGAGTTCGCCATCGAGTCCTCCCAGGTCACCATCTCGCCGAACAAGCAGGACATCTCGATTGCGATCTCGGTCTCCGAAGGTCAGCCTTACACCGTGACGGCGGTACGCCTGGATGGGCAGTTCCTCGGCCGTGAGGCGGACTTCCGCCAGCGCGTGCAGGTGCGTCCTGGCCAGCCTTACCGTGGAGAGGACGTGAGCGCGACGCAGCGCGCTTTCTCCGACCTTTTCGGGCGCTTCGGCTACGCCTTCGCCCGCGTCGAGCCGCGCCCTGAGATCGACCGCGCCACGGGTCAGGTGGTCGTTGTCTTTGCAGCCGACCCGCAGCGGCGGGTCTACGTGCGCCGCATCGAGGTGGCGGGCAACACCCGCACACGTGACGAGGTCGTGCGGCGCGAGTTTCGGCAGCTCGAGTCCTCCTGGTACGACGGCCAGCGCATCAAGCTCTCACGTGACCGTGTCGAGCGGCTGGGGTACTTCAAGGAAGTCAACATCGAGACCAACGAGGTACCCGGCCAGCCCGACCAGGTCGACCTCGTCATCACGGTCGAGGAGCGGTCCACCGGCAACCTGTCCTTCGGGGCTGGCTATTCCCAGACCGATCGCCTCACGCTTTCGGGCTCGATCAAGCAGGACAACATCCTCGGATCGGGCCACTACCTCGGCCTGGAGCTCAACACGAGCAAGTACAACCGCACGCTCGTGTTCAGCA
>JBIIED010000234.1:0-5704 GCA_044237995.1 Rubrivivax sp.
GCGTGGACCTGGACATCGCCGCCGGGGAGTTCTTCGTGCTGCTGGGCCCCTCGGGCTCGGGCAAGACGACGACGCTGCGCATCCTGGCCGGGCTGGAGGCCGTCAACGGGGGCCAGGTGTGGCTCGACGGCCAGGAGATGACCTTTGCCGAACCCGGCGATCGCGACGTGGCGATGGTGTTCCAGAGCTACGCCCTGTACCCGCACATGACGGTGGCCCGCAACATCGGCTTTCCGCTCAAGATGGTGGGCCTCAGCGCGGCGCAGATCGCGCGTGCGGTGCAGGAAGCGGCCGACCGGGTGAGCATCGGCCACCTGCTGGAGCGCCGTCCCGGGCAGCTCTCGGGCGGCCAGCAGCAGCGCGTGGCCCTGGCCCGCGCGATCGTGCGCCAGCCCCGGCTCTTCCTGCTCGACGAGCCCCTGTCCAACCTGGACGCCAAGCTGCGCCTGGAAACGCGCGTGGAGCTGCGCCGGCTGCAACGCGCACTGGGCGTCACCACCGTCTACGTGACGCACGACCAGGAGGAGGCGATGACACTGGCCGACCGCATGGCCGTCTTCATCGAGGGCCGCATCGTGCAGGTGGGCACGCCGCGCGAGGTCTTCGGCCAGCCCGCGTGCGCGGCCGTGGCCGGATTCATCGGCACGCCGCCGATGAACCTGCTGCCGGCGCACTGGGACGGCGCAGGCATTCGCCTGGAAGGACTCGAGAACGCACCGCCCCTGGCGGTGGGGAGAGTGCCGGGGCCGGCCAGCCAGGTCGTGCTAGGCGTACGCCCGGCCGACCTGCGGCTCGTGGCGCCCGGGCAAGGGTGGCCTGCCAGCGTGGAGCTCGTCGAGGAGCTCGGCGACGCCCGCATCGCCAACCTGCGCGCCGGCGCGCATGCCCTGAAGATCAAGTGCGACCACAGCGCCGCACTGACAGAAGGGTCGACCGTTCACGTCGCCTTCGCGGCCGAATCCGCGCACCTGTTTTCCCGCACGGACGGCGCGCGGCTGCAGGCCGTGCAGGCCGTGCAGGCCGTGTAGAAGGCCCCTTCCCGACCCCGGCGCCCGACCCGCCACCCGAACCCGCACCCTGGAGACGCCCCGATGACGCAACGCCCCGATATCGTCCTCATCCTCAACGACGACATGGGCTACTCGGACCTCGGCTGCTTCGGCGGCGAGGTGGACACGCCCACGCTCGACCGCCTGGCCCGTGACGGGCTGCGCTTTTCCCAGTTCTACAACACCGCACGCTGCAGCCCCTCGCGCGCCTCGCTGCTCACCGGGCTGCACCCGCACCAGACGGGCATCGGCATCCTCACCTACGACTCCGGACCCGAGGGCTACGCGGGCAACCTCAACCACCGCTGCGTGACGATCGCCCAGGCCTTGAAGACCGGGGGCTACCGCACCTACATGAGCGGCAAGTGGCACGTGTCGAGCAACCTGCGCGAACCGACCGACTCCTGGCCGATGCAGCGCGGCTTCGACGCCTTCTACGGCACGATCATCGGTGCAGGCAGCTTCTACGACCCCAACACGCTCACGCGGGGCAACGTCAACGTCGAGCACGAGGCACGCGAGGAGGGCTTCTTCTACACCGATGCGATCAGCGACCAGGCCGTGGCCTACATCCGCGAGCACCACGCGCAGCACCGCGAGCAGCCGCTCTTCCAGTACGTGGCCTACACCGCGCCGCACTGGCCACTGCACGCGCACGAGGAGGACATCGCCAAGTACAAGGGCCGCTTCGACGCGGGCTGGGACTCGCTGCGCGAGGAGCGTCTGGCGAGGCTCGTGGCCTCGGGCCTGCTGCGCGACACGTGGAAGCTCAGCCCGCGCGACCCGAACCAGCCGCCCTGGACGCAGGCCGAGCACAAGGCCTGGCTGCTGCGCTGCATGGAGGTCTACGCCGCGCAGATCGACCGCATGGACCAGGGCATCGGGCGCATCGTGCGCGCGCTCGAGGAGGCCGGGCGCCTGGACAACACGCTCATCATCTTCCTGGCCGACAACGGCGCCTGCGCGGAAGACATCCCCGAGGGCGTGTCGCTGCAGGAGCTGGTGGACAAGCTCATGATCGCGCGCTCGCACACCCGCAGCGGCGAGCCCGTGCACATCGGCAACAACACCTCGATCATGCCGGGGCCGGAGAACACCTACCAGAGCTACGGCCAGGCCTGGGCCAACCTTTCGAACACGCCGTTTCGCCTGTACAAGCACTGGATCCACGAGGGCGGGATCTCCACCCCGCTGATCATGCACTGGCCGCAGGGCATCACCGAGCGCGGCGCGATCCGCCACACGCCGGGCTACCTGCCCGACATCATGGCCACGCTGCTGGACGTGACCGGGCTGCCCTATCCCGAGCAGTGGGAGGGCCAGGCGGTCGCGCCGCTGGAAGGCCACTCGCTCAAGCCCGCCTTGCAAGCCGAGCTGGCCGAGCGCCCCCCGATGTTCTGGGAGCACGAGGGCAACTGCGCGGTGCGCATCGGCAGGTGGAAGCTCGTGCGCAAGCACCCCGGCCCCTGGGAGCTCTACGACATCGATGCCGACCGCACCGAGCTGCACGACCTCGCGGCCGAGCACCCCGGGCGCGTGCGCGACATGGCCGCGCAGTACGAGGCGTGGGCGCAGCGCTGCGGCGTGATCCCGCGCGAGCAGATCGTGGCGCTGATGCGCAGCCAGGGCGTCACGCGGGCGTTCTGGGAAGACGAATGAAGGGCGCGTGACGGTGAGCGAGGCCGGCCGCGCCTGCTGCACCCCCTCGCGTGAGCCGGGCGAGGCGGCCCCGCGCAGCCCCGGCGCGCCGACCCCGCGCAACGCCGCTGCTCAGCAGGTGGCCAGCCAGGAAGATGGCAGCCCCCGCCTCGAGCGCCTGCCCGGCGGCGAATTCCGGATGGGCACCGACAGCGCGGAGGGCTTCGCCGAGGATGGCGAGGGCCCTTCGCGGCTCGTGCGCGTGGCGCCCTTCTCGATGGCCCGGACCACCGTCACCAACGCGCAGTTCCGCGCCTTCGTGCGTGCCACACGCCACGTGACGCAGGCCGAGGAACTCGGCTCGTCCTTCGTGTTCTGGTTGCAGCTGCCCGCGCCGGCGCGCCAGGCCGCACGGCGCACCGCCGCGGGGCTGCCCTGGTGGGTGCCGGTGGAAGGCGCATGCTGGCAGCGCCCGTTCGGGCCCGGCTCGACGATCCTCGACCGGCTCGACCACCCCGTCGTGCATGTGTCGTGGCACGACGCGCAGGCCTTCTGCGATTGGTCCGGCACGCGGCTGCCCAGCGAGGCGCAGTGGGAGTACGCGGCGCGCGGCGGGCTCGAAGGCGCACGCTACCCCTGGGGGGACGACCTCGCTGACGAGGGCCGCGGCCAGTGCCAGATCTGGCGCGGGCGCTTTCCGGACCAGCCCGCCCCGGGCTGGGCACCCGCAGCGGTGGCGGCAGCGAGCTTCGCGCCCAACGGCTACGGCCTGTACCAGATGGCCGGCAACGTCTGGGAGTGGTGCGCGGACTGGTACTCGCCGCGCTACCACCTCGACACCTCGGCCGACGAGCCGCTGCAGTCGGTGCCCACCGGCCGGCGCACCATGCGCGGGGGCTCGTTCCTGTGCCACGCCTCCTACTGCAACCGCTACCGGGTGGCCGGGCGCAGCTTCAACACACCCGAGAGTGCCGCGTCGAATATCGGCTTTCGCGTCGCAGCGTGAGCGCACACTTACTGCGAGAGGTCTACAGAATGAGTCAGCAAGCAAACGGCATGGATCGAAGGCGGGCGCTGGGAGGGCTGGCTGGGCTCGCCGGTCTGGCTGGCGCAACCTTCGGCGCGACGGTCGGCCCGGCACGGGCCCAGCCCGCCTTCCCGAGCCGGCCACTGCGCATCGTCGTGCCGTGGGCCCCGGGGGGCCTGGTCGACACGGGTGGCCGTGTGCTGGCCGAGGGCCTGGGCAAGGCATGGGGCACGGGCGCCACGGCCGAGAACGTGCCCGGCGCCGCCGGCACGCTCGGTGCCGACCAGGTCGCCAAGTCGGCCCCCGACGGCCACACCCTGCTCATGGGCACGAGCTCCCTCGCACTGGACGTGGCCGGTGGCCGCAAGACCGCCTACGACCCGGTCAAGGACCTCGCGCCAGTGGCCCTGCTGGCCGACAGCCACTCGGTGATCGTGGTGCCGGCCGGCTCCCCGCACCGCACGCTGGCCGAACTCCTGGCCACCGCGAAGGCCAAGCCGGGCGAGCTCTCCTATGGCACGCCCGGGGTCGGCAGCCCGGCACACCTCTTCAGCGAGCTGCTCGCGCAGACGGCCGGCGTGCAGATGCTGCACGTGCCCTACGGCCGCAGCCCCGCGATGACCGACCTCATCGGCGGGCGGCTGTCGCTGATGGTGGCCACGATGCCGGTGGCGCTGCCGCAGATCCGCGGCGGCCAGCTGCGCGCGCTGGCCGTCACGGGCCGGCAGCGCTTCGCGCTGCTGCCCGAAGTGCCCACCACGGCCGAGGCGGGCCTGGCGGGCTACGAGGCGGGTCAGTGGCTGGGCGTGTTCGCGCCTGCGGCCACGCCCAGGGATACGGTGCAGCGGCTGGCCACCGAGATCGCACGGCTGCTGGGCGCACCTGTCACCGCCCAAACACTCGTGCAGCGCGGGCTCGAGCCGCGCGCGGGCGGCCCGCAGGAGCTTGCCGCGGCCCTGGCTGCCGACATCCGCAAGTGGGGCCAGGTGATGCGCACCGGCCAGATCAAGCTCGAGAGCTGATGGCCGCCGCCACCCCAGCCATGGCCACCACGGCCGCCACGGGCGAACGCCCGCACATCGTGCTCGTGATGGCCGACCAGCTTTCGGCCCCTTTCCTGTCCCTCTACGGTCACCCGCTGGTGCGCACGCCTGCGCTGCATGCGCTCGCACGCGAGGGCGTGGTATTCGACTCGGCCTACTGCAACTTCCCGATCTGCGCCCCCTCGCGCGCCTCGATGCTCGCCGGGCGCATGCCGCATGCGCTGCAGGTCTGGGACAACGCCAGCGAGCTGCGCGCCGAGGTGCCGACGATGGCGCATTACCTCTCGGCCGCTGGCTACCGCACGGTGCTGGCAGGCAAGATGCACTTCGTGGGGCCTGACCAGCTGCACGGCTTCGACGAGCGGCTCACCACCGACATCTACCCCGCCGAGTTCCTCTGGGTGCCCGACTGGTCGAAGGGCCCGGGCCACAAGCCCACCGGCGTGGGCATGGGCCACGTCGTGGATGCCGGGCCGAGCCTGCGCAACATGCAGATCGACTATGACGAGGAGGTGGCGCACGTGGCGGTGCAGCGCATCTGGGACCTCGCGCGCGCGGAGGGTCGCGGCGAGGCAGCGCCGCACTTCCTCACCGTCTCCTTCACGCACCCGCATCCGCCCTTCGTCGCGCCGCAGGCGCACTGGGAGCGCTACGAGGGCGTGGAGATCGACCCGCCGCGGGTGCCCGAGATCCCCTACGAGCGGCTGGACCCGCACAGCCAGTGGCTCTACCTCGCCCATGGCCAGGACCGCCACCGCATCACGCCCGAGCACGTGCAGCGCGCCCGGCGCGCCTACTACGCGATGGCCAGCTACGTCGACGAGAAGATCGGCCTGGTGCTCGACGCCCTGGCGCAAAGCGGCCTGGCCTCGCGCAGCCTCGTGGTCTTCTGTGCCGACCACGGCGAGATGATGGGCGAGCGCGGGATGTGGTTCAAGCAGACCTTC
>JBIIED010000026.1:0-19871 GCA_044237995.1 Rubrivivax sp.
CGCGCGGCAACCCTCGCACGCGAGCTCGCCGCGCAGTTCCCCGGCCGCTTCTACCTGGAGGTGCAGCGAGCCGGCGGCGCCGCCCACGAGACGCTCGTGCGCGCCACCGTGCAGCTCGCCGCCGAGCTCGGCCTGCCGGTGGTGGCCACGCACCCGGTGCAGTTCCTGAGGCCCGAGGACTTCGAGGCCCACGAGGCGCGCGTGTGCATTGCCGAGGGCGACACGCTCTCCAACCCCCGGCGCGTCAAGCGCTTCCTGCGCGAGCAGTACCTCAAGCCCCAGGCTGACATGGAGGCGCTCTTTGCCGATCTGCCCGCGGCGCTGGCCAATACGGTGCAGATCGCCCGCCGCTGCAACCTGCAGCTGGTGCTGGGCAAGCCTCAGCTGCCTGACTTTCCGACACCGCTGCAGTCCGATGGCACGCCCACGCCGATTGCCGAGTACTTCCGCGACCTCTCGCTGCAGGGCCTGGAGCAGCGTCTCGCGCAGCTGTACCCCGATGCCGCCGTGCGCGAGCAGAGCCGCCCGGTCTACCTCGAGCGCCTGGAGTTCGAGATCCGCACGATCGTGAAGATGGGCTTTCCCGGCTACTTCCTGATCGTGGGCGACTTCATCAACTGGGCCCGTGCCAACGGCTGCCCGGTCGGCCCGGGCCGCGGCTCGGGCGCGGGCTCGCTCGTGGCCTACTCGATGGGCATCACCGACCTGGACCCGCTTCACTACAAGCTCCTCTTCGAACGCTTCCTGAACCCCGACCGGATCTCGATGCCGGACTTCGACATCGATTTCTGCCAGGCCAACCGCGATCGCGTCATCGACTACGTCAAGCACAAGTACGGGCGTGATGCGGTCAGCCAGATCGCCACCTTCGGCTCGCTGGCGGCCAAGGCGGCGCTGCGCGACGTCGGCCGCGTGCTCGGTATGGCCTACGGCCACGTGGACTCCGTGGCCAAGCTGATCCCGGCCCCGCCGGGAAAGACCGTCACGCTCGCCCCCGTGCCGGAGAACCCCGACTCCGGCGTCATCTACGCGCGCAAGGAGGCGCCCGAGCTCGAGCAGCGCGAGGCCGCCGACGAGGAGGTGGCCGAGCTGCTGTCGCTGGCCACGCGCATGGAAGGGCTCGTGCGCAACGTGGGCATGCACGCCGGCGGCGTGCTGATCGCGCCGGGCCGCATCACCGACTTCTGCCCGCTGTACCAGCAGCCCGGCAGCGACTCCGCGGTGAGCCAGTACGACAAGGATGACGTCGAGGCCATCGGCCTGGTGAAGTTCGACTTCCTGGGCCTGGCCACGCTCACCATCCTGGAACTCGCCAAGGAGTTCATCCGCGCGCGCCGCCCGGGGCGCGAGGGCTTTCGCTTCGAGGATGTGCCGCTGGACGACCCGGCCGTCTACAAGCTCTTTTCCGAGGGGCTGACGGAGGCCGTGTTCCAGTTCGAATCGGCAGGCATGCAACGCATGCTGCGCGAGGCGCGCCCGAGCCGCATCGAGGATCTCATCGCCCTGAACGCGATGTTCCGGCCTGGCCCGATGGAGAACATCCCGAGCTTTTGCGCGCGCAAGCACGGGCGCGAGGAGATCGTCTACCCGCACCCGCTTCTCGAGGCGGTGCTCGGCGAAACCTACGGCATCTTCGTCTACCAGGAGCAGGTGATGCAGGCCGCCCAGGTGATGGGCGGCTACACCCTCGGCGGCGCGGACCTGCT
Organism: Rubrivivax sp.; assembly: GCA_044237995.1. Taxonomy (GTDB): domain Bacteria; phylum Pseudomonadota; class Gammaproteobacteria; order Burkholderiales; family Burkholderiaceae_C; genus Rubrivivax. The sequence goes on from JBIIED010000026.1 coordinate 1,707, forward strand.
GCGCCGCGCGATGGGCAAGAAGAAGCCCGAGGAGATGGCCAAGCAGCGCACGATCTTCCGCGATGGCGCGCAGGCCCAGGGCATCGAGGCCCGCCTGGCCGACGAGGTCTTCGACCTCATGGAGAAGTTCGCAGGCTACGGCTTCAACAAGAGCCACGCCGCGGCCTACTCGCTGCTGGCGTACCACACGGCCTGGCTCAAGGTGCACGGCCCGGCCGAGTTCTACGCCGCCAACATGACGGTGGAGATGGACGACACCGACAAGCTCAAGGTGCTGCTGGCCGATGCCCGCATCTTCGGCGTGTCCTTCGAGCCGCCCGACATCAACCGCGGCACCTGGCGCTTCGAGCCGGTGGGCGAGCGGCACGTGCGCTACGGCCTGGGAGCCGTGAAGGGCACCGGGCAGGCGGCCATCGAGGCGATCGTCGCGGCGCGCGATGGCGCCCACGGCGGCGGTGGCGGCCCGTTTCGCAGCATCTTCGACTTCTGCGCGCGCGTGGACCGCCAGCGCGTCAACAAGCGCGTCGTGGAGGCGCTGGTCAAGGCCGGGGCCTTCGATGCGCTGCATCCCGACCGTGCGAGCCTGCTGGCCAGCGTCTCGCTTGCCTTCGACTGGGCCGACACGCAGGAGGCGCACGCCCTGCAGGGCGGCCTCTTCGATTTCGGCGGCGAAGGCGAGGAGGCGCATGGCTCCTCCTCGCGCGAACCGGCGCTGGTGCACGCCGACCCCCTGGGGGTGCGCGAGCGGCTGATGCTCGAGAAGGGCGCGCTCGGGCTGATGCTGTCGGGCCACCTCTTCGACGAGTGCGCCGCCGAGGTCAGGCGCTTCGTGCGCCGGGCGCTGCCCGAGGTCTCCGAGTCGCGCGAGCCGCAGCTGCTGGCAGGCATCGTCTCGGGCATGCGCGTGGTCAACGGCCAGCGCGGTCGCGCGGCGATCTTTCGCCTGGAGGACGGCAGCGGCTCGATCGAGGCGGTGGTCAACGAGGAGCTGCTCGACGAGCAGCGCGAGGTGCTGCTGGAGGATGCGCTGCTCGTGGTGCAGGGTCGCGTGCAGAAGGACCACTTCAGCGGCGGCGGGCTGCGACTGACCGTGGGTCAGCTCTGGGACCTGCCGGCGGCCCGCGCGCGCTTCGCGCGCCACCTGCAGGTGGCGGTCCAGGGCTCGATGCCCCCGCTGGCCGAGGTCATCCGTACCTGGCCCGTGCGCCGCATCCCGACCGAGCAGGGCACCCTGCTGCGCGGCCTGGCCGTGCGGTTGCGGCTGCAGGGCCGTGGGGCGAGCGCCGAGATCGACCTGGGCGAGGAGGGGCTCTTCTGGCCCTGCGACGAGGCCCTGGCGCGCTGGCGTCAGGTGGCGTCGGGCGGGCAGGCGGCCGTCGTCTACGAGGCCGACTGAGGAGCCGGCCGGAGCGCCCGATGTCCGCCGCTGACCCGGCCTTCCCGCTCACGGCCCTGGTGCTCAGCGGCGGGGGTGCGCGCGCGGCCTACCAGCTCGGGGTGCTGCGCGCGGTGGTGCAGATGCGCCGCGAGGCGGGCCTGGGCGGGCGGTCCAACCCCTTTCCCGTGATCTGCGGCACCTCTGCCGGGGCGATCAACGCCGCCACGCTGGCCTGCCACGCCGACGACTTCGAGGCGGCGGTGAACCGGATGTGCGAGGAGTGGGCCGGATTTCACGCCGAGCGCGTCTACCGCTCAGACAGCCTGGGTATCGTGCGCACGGGCGCGCAGTGGCTCACCATGCTCTCCATCGGCTGGGTGCTCGCGCGATGGCGTCGGGCCCGACCGCGCTCGCTTCTGGACAACGCGCCACTGGCCACGCTGCTCGAGCAGGCGGTGGCCTTTCAGCGGCTGCCCACCCTGATGCGCCGCGGGAGCCTGCGCGCGCTGGCCGTCACCGCATCGAGCTACACCAGCGGCGAGCACATCACGTTCTATCAGTCCGAGGCCCCGATCCAGCCCTGGACGCGCAGCCAGCGTGTGGCCGTGCGCGCGCACATCGGCGTCGATCACCTCATGGCTTCCTCGGCCATCCCGTTCGTGTTCCCGGCGGTGGAGCTCGAGCGCGACGGGCGCCGCGAGTGGTTCGGCGACGGCTCGATGCGCCAGACGGCGCCGATCTCCCCGGCCATCCACCTGGGCGCACAGCGCGTGCTCGTGATCGGCGCCGGGCGCATGCACGAACCTGCCGGGCGGCTGGTGGCCAACATCGGCTACCCGTCGATCGCGCAGATCGCCGGCCACAGCATGGCGGGCATCTTCCTGGACGCCCTGGCGGTCGATGTGGAGCGGCTGGAACGCATCAACCGCACGCTCGCCCTGCTGCCGCCCGAGGCGCGCGCGCGCACGGCGCTGCGGCCGGTGCAGGCCCTGGTCATCGCGCCGAGCCAGCGCCTGGACGACATCGCTGCACGCCACCAGGCGAGCCTGCCTGCACCGGTGCGTGCGCTGCTGCGCGGGGCAGGTGTGAGCGGCCAGGGCGAGCAGGCGCGGGGTGCCGCCCTGGCGAGCTACCTGCTCTTCGAGGCGTCGTATACGCGCGAGCTGATCGCGCTGGGCGAGGCCGACGCGCGTGCCCGCCGCGAGGACGTGGTGGCCTTCTTCGGCTGAACCGGGCCAGGCGAGCGGGCGCGACGCTTGCCTTGCGGCACCGGGCGGCACCGCGCGGCACCGGTGCGGCGTGCGCCTCAGCCGCGCTCGGCGCGCAGCACCGGGTTGAAGCGCGGGTCGTTGTACATCTTGAACTGGCGGTAGACCTTGAAGTAGGCGCGCCCGGCCTGCGCGTCGGCCAGCAGCGCGTCCAGGCAGGTGGCCAGATCGGTGCGCTGGCGCTCGAGCTGGGACAGACGCCCGCGGCTGAGGGCGAGGTGAGCCTCGTCGGCATCGCGTCGGGCGGCTTGTTCGCGCATGGCGCGGATCTTGAGCGAGAGGATCGAGAGCCGATCGATCATGCTGCCGGCAGTTTCGCTGTTGAGCCGCGCGCTGGGGGTGGCGCGGGAGACCGGCGAATCGGTGCGGGCCGAGTCCGCATCCACCAGGCCCAGGCCGACCAGCAGCAGCTCGTCGACACGCTCGGTGGCGTCGTTGCGCGCCTGGTTGTAGCGGTCAATGGCGCGCTTGTTGGCGGCGATCTCGGTGTCGGGCACCTGGGTGCGCCGCGCGAGGTCTTCCTCGGCCCACAGCAGGGAGTTGAAGCGGTGGTTGGCTGCGATCCAGTGCGGCAGCGGTTCGTCCTGGGGCGGCAGGGCCTGGGCATCGGCCGGCCATCCGGGGTGCGCCAGGAGGACATCGTGCAGGGCCGTCACGTCGGTACTGGCCAGCAGGGCAGGGTGGGAGGACATCGGCGGCTCCGAGGGTTCAGGCTGAAGGAGCGGCCGCACCCAGGGGCGGTCGGCCAGTGGTGGCCAGCAGCGCGTGTGCGCGCATCAGGACGGCTTCGGCAGAGGGCCACTGCGGCCAGCCCCGCTCGAGGTGCACCTGCGGCCCCCACGCGCCCCAGTGCTCGGGAATAGTAGGCCCGAGCACGGACAGCAGGGGCGTGCCCACCGCAGCGGCCAGGTGGCCCGGCCCCGTGTCGTTGGAGACGACCAGGCAAGCGGCCTCGATCAAGGCAGCGTATTCGCCGAAGTCCACACCCTCGAAGCTGAGGGCGCCGGGGTAGTCGCGCCGTGCCACCGTGGCCTCCTCGCCCGGGCCGGGGCACAGCAGCACCGGCAACCCGAACCGGGCGCGCGCTTGCTCGACGAAGGCAGGAAAGCCCGGCCAGCGCTTGTCCGATCGATCGTAGGTGCCGCCTGCGAAGGGGCAGGCCAGAATGAAGCCGCCAGCCAGCCCGCTCGCCTGCATCCTGGCGTGTGCGCGCGCACGCGCTCGTGGAGCGAGTTGCCAGCCTATCGAGGCAGGCAGCGGGGCCGTGCGCCCGAGGAAGGCATCTGCCAGCTGCCAGTACTCGGCCAGCGTGTGCACGTTGCGCGGCTTGGGCAGCGCGCGGGCGAGCAGCCAGGAGCGGGCCTCGTAGGAGAAGCCCAGCGGGCGCCAGCCCGCCAGGCGCATCTCGAGCGCGCTGCCGAATGAGTAGGGAAACACGATCGCATCGGGGCCGCGCATGGGGAAGCAGGCGCCGCCCCTCCTGAGCTCGCCGCGCAGGGCGTGCCACTGCCTGACGCGGCCGGGCAGGTCGCCCGCGAGCGGATGCACCGGCCAGCCGAAGCCAGCGAGCAACGGCCGTGCCCAGCCCTTGCCCACCAGGTGCAGCGTGAAGCCGGCATCGGACAGCCGGCGCAGCGTCGGCACCGACAGCACGACGTCGCCCACGAAGTTGCGCAGGCGCACGACGAGGGCGGTGTGAGGTACGGCAGGCACGGCTGGCTCAGGCGGAGCCCGGCATTGTCCTGCACCGCAGGGGACGGGCTCTCAGCCTTGCGAGCGCTCGGGCGCCTGCGTGCCGGCCGGGCGGGCGGCATCGCCGCGCGGGCGCTCGTTCGAGCCGGCCGCGGGCTTGGAGGAGCGGTAGGTCGTGGCGGCCTCGCGCGAGGGCTTGGAGGCCTCGGCGGCGGCGCCCTTGAAGGGCGCGGCACCCACGCGCAACCCGGCCTCGGACATGCGCCGGGCGTTGCCGGGCCCCATGCCGCTGACGCGCTGGACGAGGTCGTCCCAGTTCTTGAAGTCGCCACTCTTGCGAGCGGCCAGGATCTTGGTCGACATCGCCGGGCCGATGCCCCTGATGGTCTCGAGTTCGGCTTGGGTGGCCTTGTTGACGTCGACGGCACTCGTGCTGGCGAAGACGGGTACCGTCAGGGCCAGGCAGACGGCCAGCAGCAAACGGGCGATGAAGCGAAACATGGTGATCTCCTTGTCGTGGATGGCCGGCGACGCCGACCTGCAGGAGATTCTTCGCGCAGCATGAGCCGCGCGAAACCCGCACGAGGGCCGATCCGACGGGTGCCCTCCGAAGGGGGAGGGCGGATGCCGGATGGCAACTTCAGCCCGCGTTCGGGTTCGAGGCGGCGGCGCGCCGGATGCGGCGGATGCGCCGCTTCATGCGCCGGATGCGGTTGAGCCGGCGCAAGCCCTGGACCAAGCGCACAGGCCACGCAGGCTTCACGGAGGTACGGCAGGCGTCCCACGTGTACTGCGAGGCGAGTTCCTCGGGTGTCAGGTCGTACTCGAGGATGACTCGCTCGACATCACGCTGGGGGTCCATCTCGGGGTGGTTGCGGTAGAGCTCGCCCCCCAGCGGCCGCGTGTGCCACACCGGGGTGGCGTCCAGGATCGCGATGGCCGTGCGCCGCTCGGGCCCCACGAGCCGCGGCCAGACGAAGTCCAGCCCCCAGCCGCTGCGGCTGCGCTGAAAGCTCGGCAGGCACGCACGCAGCGCCTCGCGGTCGAAGATCGGGGCCATCACCTCGACGAAGCCGGTGTGGCGCAGCACGTGGCCGGGTCTTTGCAGCAGCATCGGGTGCGCATGGAACGACTCGCGCGTGAGCGCCGGCTGCGCCAGCGCCAGAGCGAAGCCCCGAAAGAGCGCGAACATGCGGTTGATGGTGGCTGTGTCCACAGCCAGGTCGTCGTCGGGGAACCAGAAGGTGTCGTATTGCTCCAGCAGCGCGGGCTGCGCCTCGAGCAGTTCGCCGATGCAGGGCCACTTGGGGCCCTTTCGCGCCTCCCACATCGCCGCATCGGCCCGGTAGCGGTCGGGCTCGTTGCCGTAGTAGCTGATGAAGAGGTCGAAGTCAGGGTCCGGGCCGGCGATCCACTGGCCGTGCAGCGAGCGGTCTCCCGCGCGCAGGACGACAAGGTGGCGAGATGCGCGAGCCGGTGTCACGGGGTGCGCCCCAGAAGGTCCTGCGCAGCCTTGAGCGCAGCGGCCACGATCTGATCCATGTTGAAGTACCGGTACTGCGCCAGTCGGCCCACGAACGTGACGTCGCGCTCGGCGTCGGCCAGCTCGGCGTAGCGCCGGAACAGCGCCTCGTTGGCCGGGTTGGGAACGGGGTAGTAGGGGTCGCCCTCGGCCTGCGGGTACTCGCGCACGATCGACGTGCCACCGTGCGCCTGCCCGGTGAGGTGGCGAAACTCGGTGATGCGCGTGAAGGCGTGGCGGTTCGGGTAGTTCACCGTTCCCGTCTGCTGGAAGCTCCCGCCCGCGGGGTCAGGGATGTGCTCGTGCTCGAAGCGCAGGCTGCGGTAGGGCAGGCGACCGAAGCGGTGGCCGTAGAAGGCATCGACAGGCCCCGTGTACACGAGATGCCCGAAGCGCCAGGCGGCACGCGCCTGCGCGTCATCGCAGCCCGTGCGCACGTTGATCAGCCGATGGTCGAGCATGCGCCGGAACATCGCGCCGTAGCCCTGCTCGGGCATGAACTGGAAGCGGTCGGTGAAGTAGCGGTCGTCGTCGTTGGTGCGCGTGGGGATGCGTGCGGCCACGCCTGCGGAGAGCTCGCTCAGGTCCAGCCCCCACTGCTTGCGCGTGTAGCCGCGAAAGAACTTCTCGCACAGGTCGGGCCCGACGCTGCCCAGCACCACGTCCTCGCTCGTGCGAACCGGCTCGCGCGGCGTGCGCACCCCTTCGAGGAACTGCTGCACGCCCGCCTCGTCGAGCTCCAGGCCGTAGAGGCGGTTGATCGTGGTGCGGTTGATCGGGATGGGCAGCAGTTGCCCGTCCACCTCGGCCAGCACCCGGTGCTCGTAGAAGCGCCAGGTGGTGAAACGAGACAGGAAGCGCATCACCGCTTCGCTGTTGGTGTGGAAGATGTGCGGCCCGTAGGGATGCACGAGCACCCCGTGCGCGTCGTGTTCATCCCAGGCATTGCCGCCCACGTGCGGCCGCCGGTCGACGATGGCCACGCTGCGCCCGGCGTCAGCGAGAATGCGTGCACAGGTGGAGCCGGCAAAGCCTGCCCCCACGATCAGGAAGTCGACCTCGGCAGCAGGTTCAGTGCGCATGGCGATGATGGCGGTCTCGCAGGGGGATCCGGGGCAGGTGGGCTCGCCGCCGGCGGGCGACAAGGCCGCCGGCGCGGATTGTGTCAGACGCCCCAGGGTGCTGCACTTCGTCACGGGCGGCTTCTCGGGCGCCACCGCGGTGGCGGCCGACCTCGTTCGCGGCTCGATGGCCAGCGGCCGCTTCGAGCCCCTGCTGGTCTTGCGGCGCAAGCGCCAGACCCCGCCCGAGCGCGTGCAGGCGCTGCGCGACGAAGGCCTGGCCGTGGAGCTCGTGCCGGGCTTCGCCCACGTCGCCACCGTGGCCGCGCTCGTCCAGGCCTGCCGGCGTTTCCGTCCGGAGATCCTCGTCGCGCACGGCTTCAGCGAGCACCTGTGGGGCCGCTACGCGGCACTGCTGGCGGGTGTGCCGCACCTCGTGCACGTGGAGCACAACTCGCGCGAGCGCTACACGCGCTGGCGCATCGCCCAGGCACGCTGGCTCGCCGGCCGCACCGACGCCATCGTGGGCGTCTCCGAGGGGGTGCGGCATTCGCTGCTGGCCCTGGGCATGCCCGAGGCACGCACGCTGGCCATCGACAACGGCATCCGGCTCGAGGCCTTCGCTGCAGGAGATCGGCCGCACGAGGCCCGTACCCGTCAGGTCGTGATGGCCGCACGCTTTGCGCGCCAGAAGGATCCGGCCACCCTCATCCGTGCCGCTGCGCGGCTGCGTGCGCGCGGCATCGAACTGCCCGTGGTGCTGGCCGGTGGCGGCAAGGCCGGCCTGCGGCGCCAGGCCGAGCAGCTCGCCGCCTCGCTCGGGCTTGGCAACGGGGTGCGATTCCTGGGCCAGCACGCCGACATGCCGGGGCTGCTCACGGGCAGCACGCTGCACGTGCTCAGCACGCATTACGAAGGCATGCCGCTGGCGCTCGTCGAGGCGATGGCCTCCGGCTGTGCGGTGGCTGGCTCGGCCGTGCCCGGCGTGCGCGAGCTGTTGCGCGAGGGCGTGGACGGCCGCCTCTTCCCCGAGGGCGATGACGAGGCGCTGGCCGACATCCTCGAGGCCTGGTGGCGCGATCCCGCCCAGGCCCAGGCTCTGGGCCGTGCCGCGAGGGCGCGTGCGCTGGCCGAGTTCAGCCTGTCGCGCATGACCGCGCGCTACGAGGCGCTCTTCGAGCGGCTGTGCGCGGGTGCGGGCCCGGGCATGCGGCCGCCGCGCTGAGCAGCCAGGCCCCGCGTGGCTACTCCTGCCAATGCTGCGCCACCCAGGCGGCCGGACGCACGACGCGCAGCGCCCGGTTGCGCCGGCCGGCGATCGCATCGGGTGGGTTGACCTCGCCGTGGAACACGACGATGCGCGCGCCTGCGGGCAGCACCGGCTCGCGCCAGTAGTTCGTGGGCCAGGGCGGGATGCAGTGGTACTTGTAGCTCGCACACCAGGCCTGCGGCCAGTAGCTCAGCCGACCCTGGCGGTGCATCACCTCCGACAGGAAGGCCTGCTCGTTTCGCAGCCGCGCACGCACCGACTCCTGCGTGGCGCGGAACTCGGCGAGCACGTCGGCATGCGCCCCCAGCTCGAAGCGGTAGACGGAGGAGTTGCCCGTGATGCGCCACGGCCGCTTCCAGTCGTGGATGATCAGGAACTCCCCTGGCTCCTCGAAGAACGGCGTGATGTCGTCGACGATCACCACGTCCAGGTCGAGGAAGAGGGCGCAGCCTCGCAGCCCGTGCAGATCGGCCTCGAAGGTGGTCAGCTTGGTCCACCCGCGCTCCGGGATGCCCGGTGGAAGCGCCAGACTTGGGATCGGCAGACACTGCACCTCCTCGCGCACGCCACGCGCATCGTCCGTGAGGCACACGAAGAGGAAGGCACCACGCAGGTGGCGCCGCACCATCGCGTAGAGCCGGTTCACGTACTCGGGGCCGTACTTGGTCCCCCACTTCATGCACAGCACCACGCGAGCCGGATCGGGGGTGTCGATGCTCACAGCTCCTCCACCGTCCGGGGCGGGAAGGTGTCCCAGCCCAGGCACCCCGGGCACTGCCAGAACCAGTGCCGTGCCTCGAAGCCGCAGGCCGCGCAGCGATAGCGTTGCATCGGCGCGGCTGCGCGCTCGACGGCGCCGCGCAGGCCGGCCAGGCCCCGTTCGCCCCAGACCGCCGCAGGCAGCCCCAGCAGCGCCTGGGCCCCGGCCAGGCCGGGCGCGAGCTCGAGGTGGGTGGCCAGCAGCTCGGCCTGCGCGGGCGGTTCGCCGTCTGCCAGCTGCAGGCGCGCCTGCAGCAGCGCGGTGGAGGGCTGCTCGGCATACAGGCCGTCGAGCACGAGCCGCGCCGAGTCGGCCTGTCCAGCGGCTCGTGCAAGCCGCGCGTAGTCACCCGCCATCAGGCCGAAGAAGGCGGGCGCTGCGTGCCGCAGCGCGTCGCACGAGGCAAGGGCCTGCGCATGCTCGCCGTCGCGCTCGCACCAGCGTGCCTGCAGCACCCGGGGGCGAGCGGCGCGGCTGTCGGCCACCAGCGCGTTTGCCAGGGCCGCGCGCGCCTCGTCGGGCTGCTTTCGGGCATCGGCCAGCTCCGCGCGCTCGCACTCGAAATGCGCGATGCGCGAGCCGAAATCGCCGCGGCCCGCCTGCTGCAGGCGCTGGGCAGCCTCGATCGCGGCGTTCCAGTCGCGCGAGCGCTCGTGAAGAGACAGCAGCGCCAGATCGGCCTGCGCCTCGAAGGCCGTTCCGCGCAGCAGCATGAAGGCCGCTTCGGCCCGGTCGAAGAGCCCCGCGCGCAGGTAGTCCTGAGCCAGTGCATGCCTTGCACGATCGCGCTCTGCCGCAGGCAGGTCGGCACGGGCCAGCAGATGCTCGTGCACGCGCACGGCGCGCTCGAACTCGCCGCGGCGGCGAAAGAGGTTACCCAGGGCAAAGTGCAGCTCGACCGCCTCCGGGTCGTTGCGCACGGCCTCGATGAAGGCGTCCACTGCCTTGTCCTGCTGCTCGTTGAGCAGCAGGCTCAGACCGCGGAAGTAGGCGCGCGGCGTCTCACGCTGCTCGCGTGTGAGCTGCCGCAGGTCCAGCCTCGCTGTGATCCAGCCCAGCGCAAATGCCGCGGGGAGCACGAGCAGGCCGAGCTGCAGCCACGGGGCGTCAAAGTCCATCGCGAGGCGGGTGCTCGGGCGCTGGCGCGGGTGCAGGGGCGGGCTGGGTACCTGGCGCCACCTGCGCCGGCGGGGCTGCCCAGCGGCTGGCGTCGCGCCGGTGGCGCCACCAGCTTGGCAGCATCGCCAGCACGGCCGTGGCGCTCCCGACGGCGAACGCGGCAAGCACGACGATCACCATCGGCGCGCTCCAGCTGACGCCGAAGAACCAGTTGACCGTGACCGGCTGCTGGTTGTTCAGCGCGAAGGCGAAGAGGGTGAAGAAGACGAAGGCCCGCGCCAGCCAGACGAGGATGCGCATGGCGGGGAGCCTATCACGCAGGCCTGTCCGGCTGCGTGCGCGGCGCCTCGTCCACGGCCTCGCGAAGGGCCTTGCCGGGCTTGAAGTGCGGAACCAGCCGCTCTGGAATCACCACCTGCGCGCCACTGCGCGGGTTGCGTCCCAAGCGCGGCGGGCGCCTGCTGATGGAGAAACTGCCGAAGCCTCGGATCTCGATGCGATGTCCGCGCGCGAGCGCGTCGGACATCGCATCGAGCATCGTCTTGACGGCGAACTCGGCATCCCGCTGCGTGAGCTGCGGGAAGCGCTCGGCCAGCCGGGCGACGAGGTCCGAGCGGGTCATCTACGGATCAGCCGTTGCCACCCTGGCCGCTGCCGCCGTCGAGCTTGGCACGCAGCAGTGCGCCCAGGCTCGTCGTGCCCGCGCTCTCGCGCTCGTTGCTGGCCGACAGGCGCTGCATCGCCTCTTGCTGGTCGGCGGCGTCCTTGGCCTTGAGCGAGACCTGGATGGAGCGCGTCTTGCGGTCGATGTTGATGATCATCACCGACAGATCGTCGCCTTCCTTGAGCACGTTGCGTGCGTCCTCGACGCGGTCACGGCTGATCTCGCTGGCGCGCAGGTAGCCGGTCACGTCGTCACCGAGATGCACCTCGGCGCCCCGCACGTCAACCATCTTCACCTTGCCGGGCACGATCGCGCCGCGGTCGTTGATGGTCGTGAAGGTGGTGAAGGGGTCGGTGTCGAGCTGCTTGATGCCCAGGGAGATGCGCTCGCGCTCGACATCCACCGCCAGCACGATGGCCTCGACTTCCTGGCCCTTGCGGTAGTTGCGCACCGCGGCTTCGCCGGGCTCGCTCCAGGAGAGGTCGGACAGGTGCACGAGGCCGTCGATGCCCTGCGCCAGGCCGATGAACACGCCGAAGTCGGTGATCGACTTGACGGGGCCCTTGACACGGTCGCCGCGCTTGACGTTGGAGCTGAACTCCTCCCAGGGATTGGCCTTGCACTGCTTCATGCCCAGGCTGATGCGGCGCTTGTCCTCGTCGATCTCCAGCACCATGACCTCGACTTCCTCGCCGAGCGTCACGACCTTGGACGGGGCCACGTTCTTGTTGGTCCAGTCCATCTCCGAGACGTGCACCAGGCCCTCGATGCCCGGCTCGATCTCGACGAAGGCGCCGTAGTCGGCGATGTTCGTGACCTTGCCGAACAGGCGCGTGCCCGTCGGGTAGCGGCGCGACACGCCCATCCAGGGGTCGTCGCCCAGCTGCTTGAGGCCCAGGCTCACGCGGTTCTTCTCGGCGTCGAATTTGAGCACCTTGGCCGTGAGCTCCTGGCCCACCTGCACCACCTCGGTCGGGTGGCGCACACGGCGCCAGGCCATGTCGGTGATGTGCAGCAGGCCGTCGATGCCGCCGAGGTCGACGAAGGCGCCGTACTCGGTGATGTTCTTGACCACGCCGTGGACGATCGCGCCCTCGGTCAGCGTCTCCAGCAGCTTGGCGCGCTCCTCGCCCATCGAAGCCTCGACCACCGCGCGGCGCGACAGCACCACGTTGTTGCGCTTGCGGTCGAGCTTGATGACCTTGAATTCCATCGTCTTGCCCTCGAAGGGCGACATGTCCTTCACGGGGCGGGTGTCCAGCAGCGAGCCGGGCAGGAAGGCGCGGATGCCGTTGACGAGCACCGTCAGGCCGCCCTTGACCTTGCCGCTCACGGGACCGGTCACGAAGTCACCCGACTCCAGCGCGTTCTCCAGCGCCAGCCAGGAAGCCAGGCGCTTGGCCTTGTCGCGCGAGAGGATCGTGTCGCCGTAGCCGTTCTCCACGGCGTCGATGGCCACCGAGACGTAGTCGCCAGCCTGAACTTCAAGCTCGCCCTGGTCGTTCTTGAACTCCTCGATGGGGATGTACGACTCGCTCTTCAGGCCGGCGTTGACGACGACATGGTTGAAGTCGATGCGCACCACCTCGGCGGTGATGACCTCGCCCGAGCGCATCTCGCTGCGCTTGAGCGACTCCTCGAACAGGGCGGCAAAGGACTCTCCGCCCATGGCGGACTGGATCTCGGTCATGTGGTTTCCTGAGCCGGCGTGCGCAGCGCGTGTTGCTGGTGCCGGCAGTACGTGCAACGGGTGTTGCGGGGTTGTGGTGGAACACGTCACAGCACCCAGTGGCCTGCCGGCCGGAAGGAGGTGCGGTGGGCGGGAAACCGCCGAAACAGGACTAGGCCTGAAACGGCGTGCGCAGCGCCCACCAACCCAGCACGAGTTCGACGGATTCGTCGACCCCAAGCCCGGAATTGTCGAGCGACAACGCATCCTGCGCAGCCTGTAGCGGTGCGGCGCTGCGATTGCGATCGCGCGCGTCACGCAACTCAAGGTCAGCGCGAAGATCCTCGATTCTAGCGGGAATTCCCTTCGAAATCAATTGCTTATGCCGCCGCAGCGCGCGCTGCTCGGCGCTTGCCGTGAGGAAGACCTTGAGCTGGGCGTCGGGAAACACGACGGTGCCCATGTCGCGTCCGTCGGCCACGAGGCCCGGCGGCCGCCGAAAGGCAAGCTGCAGCGCGTGAAGCGCCTGGCGCACGGCGGGCACGGCCGAGACGCGCGAGGCAAGCAGGCCGCCGGCCTCGCTTCGCACTTCCTGGGTCACGTCCTGGCCGTCGAGCAGGATGCGCTCACCCTCGAAGCGCAGGTCGAGCGAGGCGGCCAGGCGCGCCAGCGCCTCCACATCGTCGAGGTCCAGGCCGGCGCGCTCGGCCGCCACGCCCGCTGCCCGGTAGATCGCGCCGGAGTCCAGCTGCACGTAGCCCAGCGCCTGCGCCAGGCGGGCGGCGAGCGTGCCCTTGCCAGAGGCCGAGGGTCCGTCCACCGCAATCACGGGCACGTCCGCGGCATCGGCCTGAACGAGCCCGAGAAAAGTCTCGAAGTAGTCCGGGAAGGTCTTGGCCACGCAGCCCGGATCCTCGATCCGAAGCGGCACCGGCGGCGCCGCGCCCGCGGCCGGGTTGAGCGCGGCCAGCGATGCGCACATCGCCATGCGGTGATCATCGTAGGTGTGCCACCGGGCGGCCTGCCAGGCCGCTGGCGGCCGCACCTCGAGCCAGTCAGGTCCCTCGTCGACCTCGGCGCCCACCTTGCGCAGCTCGGCGGCCATCGCTGCCAGGCGGTCCGTCTCCTTCACGCGCCAGCTCGCGATGTGGGTGAGCCGCGTCGGGCCATCGGCGTACAGGCCCATCACCGCCAGCGTCATGGCCGCATCGGGAATGGCGTTGCAGTCCAGCTCGATCGCGCGCAGCGGCCAGGCGCCGCGCGAGACCTCGAGCCAGTTGGGCCCACCTTCGACCTGCGCGCCCATCGCGCGCGCGGCCTCCACGAAGCCGATGTCGCCCTGGATCGAGTCGAGCCCGACGCCCTCGATGCGCACGCGCCTGCCGGCACTGGCGGCGATCGCGCCCAGGGCGATGAAGTAGGAGGCCGAGGAGGCGTCGCCCTCCACGTGCACCTCGCCCGGTGAGGCATAGCGGCTGCCCCGAGGCACCGTGAAGCGCGAGTAGCCCTCGCGGCGCACGGCCACCCCGAAGCGCGCCAGCATGTTCAGGGTGATGTCCACATAGGGCTTGGAGATCAGCTCGCCCTCGACCTCGATGACCACTTCGCGCTCGCAGGCCACCAGTGGCAACGACAGCAGGAGCGCCGTCAGGAACTGGCTCGACACGTCGCCGCGCACGCGGATCGCACGCTCCAGGGCGAGCCCGCCTGGCGCCGGGCCGGACACGCGCAGCGGCGGGTAGCCGGGCTGACCCAGGTCTTCCACCTGCGCGCCGAACTGGCGCAGCGCATCGACCAGGTCTCCGATCGGGCGCTCGTGCATGCGCGCCACGCCGGCGAGCTCGAACCGGCCGCCCTGGGTCGCCGCCAGCAGCGCCAGGGCGGCCGCCAGCGGACGCATGGCGGTGCCGGCGTTGCCCAGGAAGAGCTTGGCCTCGCTCACGGCAAGCCGTCCGCCCAGCCCCGTCACGTGCCAGGCCTGGCCGTGCTGCTCGACGCCGCAGCCGAGCGTGCGCAGGGCCTGCAGCATCACACGCGTGTCGTCGGAGTCGAGCAGGTCGTGCACGACCGTCGTGCCGGCAGACAAGCCCGCCAGCAGCAGCACGCGGTTGGAGATGCTCTTGGAGCCGGGCAGTCGAACGGTGCCGTGCGCGCCGCGCAGCGGGGGAAGGTCCAGGAAGGGGATCGAATACATGAGGGCGTTGATCTGGCGGCGGCGTCAGTCGCCCGCGTCGCCGGTGCCGCGCATCTGCCAGGCGCCACGGCTGCGGGCGATCGCGTCCAGACGTGCGTACAACGCCGCAGGGTCTCCGGAGGTGAGCATCGCCTCGAGCGAATCCAGCGCGGCGCGAAAGGCCGCCGCCTGGCGCAGCACCTCGTCCCGGTTGGCCAGCAGGATGTCGCGCCACATGGCCGGCTCGCCGGCGGCGATGCGGGTGAAGTCCCGAAAGCCCGGGCCCGCGAGGTCGAGCAGCGTGGCGCCCTCTGGCTGGCCGGCGATCGACTCGAAGAATGCATAGGCCAGCAGGTGCGGCAGGTGGCTGACCGCCGCGAAGGCGCTGTCGTGCGAGCCAGGGTCCATTTGACGCACGCGCGCCCCGACTGATTGCCACAGCCAGCGCGCCCGCTCGACACACGCCGGGTCATGCCCGGCGTTCGGGGTCAGCACCACGAGGCGATCCCGGTACAGGCCGGCGTGCGCGTGGTCCACCCCGGCCTGCTCGGAGCCCGCTATCGGGTGCGCCGGCACGAACTGGCGCACCCGCGCGCCGAGCGCGGCTGCGGCAGCTTCGACGACGTCGCGCTTGGTGCTGCCCACGTCCATGCACAGTGCCTGCGGCTCCAGCGCATCGCGCAACGTGGCCAGCACCGAGCCCGTGGCCGAGACGGGTACGGCCAGGAGCACGAGATCGCTGCCGCGTGCGGCGTCTGCCGGGGTGTCGGCCACCTCATCGATCACGCCGAGCGCTTGAGCGCGCTCGGCCGATGCGCGCACCCGGCTGTGGCCGACGATGCGGCGCACCTGGCCTGCCTCGCGCAGCGCCAGGGCGAAGCTGCCGCCCATGAGGCCGCAGCCGATGACCCCGAGTTGCCCGATCATCGGCGCGATCAGCGGGCGTCGACCGGATAGGCGCCCAGCACCTTGAAGAAGGCGCAGGTGGTGCGAAGCTCGGCCAGGGCACCGGCTACGCGCGGATCATCCGGGTGGCCCTCGATGTCGATGTAGAAGTAGTACTCCCACTGGCCGGAGCGTGCCGGGCGGGACTCGAACCGCGTCATCGACACGCCGTGCTGCTTGAGCGGCACGAGCATGTCGTGCACGGCACCGGGCCGGTTGTGGACCGACACCACCAGGCTCGTGCAATCGCGTCCGCTCGCGCGCGGGGCCGGGTGCTGCGCAGGCAGCGCCACGACGGCAAAGCGGGTGCGGTTGTGCGCATCGTCCTGGATGGCGGGTGCAACCACGTGCAACCCGAACTCGCTGGCTGCGCGCTCGCCGGCCACGCCGGCCAGGTCGGGGTCCAGTGCGGCCAGTCGCGCGCCCTCGGCGTTGCTCGCCACCGGCCGGCGCTCGGCCTGAGGCAGGTTCTGCGAGAGCCACCCGTGGCACTGCGCGAGCGCCTGCGGGTGCGCGAGCACGGCCTTCACGCCCTCGAGCCCCGCGCGCACGCGCAGCAGGTTGTGGCGCACGAGCAGGCTCGTCTCGCCGATGATCGACAGCGGCGTGTGCAGCAGCAGGTCCAGCGAGCGTGCCACCACGCCTTCGGTGGAGTTCTCCACCGGCACGACACCAAAGTCGGCCGCGCCGGCGCTGGCGGCGCGAAAGACCTCGTCGATGCTGGCGCACGGCACGCGCACGATCGACGAGCCGAAGTAGCCCAGCGCCGCCTGCTCGCTGAAGGTGCCGGCCGGCCCGAGGTAGGCCACGCGCGTGGGCGTCTCCAGGGCGCGGCAGGCCGACATGATCTCGCGCCAGATCGGAGCCACGCTGCCTGCTCGCAGCGGGCCTGCGTTGGCGGCCTCCAGCGCAGCGATCACCTGCGCCTCGCGCTCGGGCCGGAACACCGGCGAGCCTTCGCGTCGCTTGAGTTCACCCACCTCCAGCGCAATGTGTGCACGCCGGTTGATCAGTGCAAGAAGCTCGCGATCGACCGTGTCGATCTGCTCGCGCAGCGATTGCAGCGGGCCGTCCATCAGGCGCCCTCGGGCCCGGCGCTGTCGGGGCCGCCGCCGCTGGCGTCACTGCCCGCGTCCGATCCACCATCTGGCGCAGCCTCGCCGCCCGCATCGTTCTCGACGATGCGCTGCAGCCCGCCGAGCTTGGAGCCGTCGTCCAGCGCGATGAGCTTGACGCCTTGGGTGGCGCGGCCAAGCTCGCGCATCTCCGCCACGCGCGTGCGCACGAGCACGCCGCGGTCGGTGATGAGCATGATCTCGTCGGCTGGCCGCACGAGCGTGGCGGCCACCACGCGGCCGTTGCGCTCGGTCTGCTGGATGGCGATCATCCCCTTGGTGCCGCGGCCGTGGCGCGTGTACTCGCCGATGCTCGTCCGCTTGCCAAAGCCGTTCTCGGTGGCGGTGAGCACGCTTTGCGTCTCGTCTTCGGCCACGAGCATCGCAATCACGTTCTGCCCTTCCTCGAGCATCATGCCGCGCACGCCGCGCGCGGCACGGCCCATCGGGCGCACGTCGTCCTCGTCGAAGCGCACCGCCTTGCCGCCATCGGAGAAGAGCATCACGTCGTGCTTGCCGTCTGTGAGCGCCGCGCCGATGAGGTAGTCGCCCGCGTCAAGGTCCACCGCGATGATCCCCGCCTTGCGCGGGTTGCTGAACTCGTCGAGCGCCGTCTTCTTCACGGTGCCCAGCGCCGTGGACATGAACACGTAGTGGTCGGCCGGGAAGCTGCGGAACTCGCCCGTGAGAGGCAGCACCACGGTGACCTTCTCCTCGGGCTGCAGCGGGAACATGTTGACGATGGGCTTGCCGCGGCTTGCGCGGCCGCCTTGCGGCACCTCCCAGACCTTGAGCCAGTACACGCGCCCGCGGTTGGAGAAGCACAGGATCCAGTCGTGCGTGTTGGCGATGAAGAGCTGGTCGATCCAGTCGTCTTCCTTGGTCTGCGCCGCCTGCTTGCCGCGCCCGCCGCGGCGCTGCGCGCGATATTCGGCCAGCGGCTGGCTCTTGATGTAGCCGGTGTGGCTGAGCGTGACCACCATGTCGGTGGGCGTGATCAGGTCCTCGGTGCCGAGCTCCTGCACGTTGTGTTCGATGTGGCTGCGCCGCGCGCCGAGCTTGGTCTGGCCGAACTCCTGGCGCAGCGCGGTGAGCTCCTCCCGGATGATGGCCGTGACGCGCTCGGGGCGGGCCAGCACGTCCAGCAAGTCGGCGATCTCGCCCATCACATCCTTGTACTCGCCGACGATCTTGTCCTGCTCCAGGCCCGTGAGGCGCTGCAGCCGCATCTGCAGGATTTCCTGCGCCTGGTCTTCGGAGAGGCGGTACAGGCCCTCGGGCTGCAACCCGTAATGCGCGGGCAGACCCTCCGGGCGGTAGGCGGCGCGGCCGCCGGGCGTGTCCGCCTCGGCGCGTGCGAGCATCTCGCGCACCAGGGACGAATCCCAGCCCTTGCTCATGAGCGCCGCCTTGGCCATCGGCGGGGTGGGCGAGTTCTTGATCGTCTCGATGAACTCGTCGATGTTGGCCAGCGCCACGGCCAGGCCCTCGAGCACATGGCCCCGCTCGCGCGCCTTGCGCAGCGCAAA
>JBIIED010000235.1:0-5677 GCA_044237995.1 Rubrivivax sp.
TGGCGTCGTCAGCACGCAGCGCATGCTCGGCCAGATCCAGAAAGCGTCGTTCATCGACAGTCACCGAGGCCATCGACCAGTCGCCGAAATCCCGCCTTGGGATGGCTGCCAGGCGCAGCATGAGGAAGTCTGAGTGCCGGCTGTCCGCCTCGATCTTCCGCAACAGAGCGTTGACTTCGGCGGCACCTCCCTCAAGCACCTGCAGGAACCATCCCGCGTGGGTGACGAGAAGCCACTGCGGTGTTGGCGCCGACTGAAACTTGACCCACTTGTGAGGATCGTCCCGACCGAGAACTGACCCAGGTGTTCAACCTACCCTGCCCGACCTATCCACAGCGGGGCGGGGTGCGAGGAGTGATCACCATGGCCATGAGTGGCAAGGTCTTGCGGATGCGTCACCGCGAGAAGAAGTCGGTGCGAGAGATCGTCAAGGCGACGAGCCTGGCGAGGAACACGGTGCGCAAGTACCTGCGTATCGGCAAGGCCGAGGCGCCGAAGTACCGGCGGCCCGATGTGCCGACGAAGCAACAGCCCGGCGGCGCCGTGCCCAGGGTTCAGGGTGACGGCCGCTCGCAGGCGCTCGAAGGCTTTGGCCGGGCGGCCATCCCGCAGGTGCTGCTGCGCGCTTGCCATCCAGGCGTCAGGGGTGTGGTGCATGGCCAAGTCGCCTTGCGGCGAGGCGTCAACGATGCTGCTGCGCCCAGTTCTCGGGCCTGGGCATGAAGAACTGCACCTCGGGTGTGATGGTGAAGTAGTCGCCCGGCCCGCCGCCGCGCACCACGGGGCGGGCGCGGGCGGTCTGGTACACGCCGCCTTCGAGCAGCGAGGTGTCGATGTGCACGCCGACCACCTCACCCATCACGAGCCAGGCGTTCACGTTCTCGCCTGCGGCCGTGGTGAGCCGGATGATCTGCGAGAGCCGGCACTCCATGGCCACCGGGCTCTCGGCCACGCGCGGCACCTTCACCACGCGGCAGGCCTCGGGCGTGAGGCCGGCCAGCGTGAACTCGCTCTCCTCGGGCGGCAGTGCCGAACAACTCAGGTTCATCGCCTGAGCCAGCGGCTCGGTCACGAGGTTCCACACGAACTCGCCCGTGGCCTCCACGTTGGCCAGCGAGTCCTTCCGGCCCTGGCTGCAAAAGCCGATGATCGGCGGCACGTAGTTGAAGGCGTTGAAGAAGCTGTAGGGCGCGAGGTTGGCCACGCCGCTTGGCGTGAGCGAGGAGATCCAGCCGATCGGCCGCGGCGCGATGATTGCGTTGAACGGGTCGTGCGGCAGGCCGTGGCCGTCGGCGGGGCGGTAGAAGTGGGTGGGCATGAGACTTCAACCTCCTTGCGTGGCTTCGCGAAGCTTCTCCGTCAGCCAGATCTTCATCAGCGACTGGTAGGGCACGTCCATCTTGTTGGCTTGCTGGCGGATGCCGTCGAGCAGGCTGTCGGACAGCCGCAGCGAGATGCTGGTGGTGGTGGGCTTGAGGTTGGGAAACCTGGCCAACATCGCTTGCGAGCGGTCGAAGAAGGCCGTTGCGTCCCCGCCTGCGGACTCCCAGAACTCGCGCTCCTGCGCCTCGGAACGAAACGCCTTCAGGGCCTTCAGGGCCTTGGCCTTAGGCGCTGCGTGGGGGGCCTTGCTCATACCAGGTCCTTTCCTTGCGGTGCTGATCTCGGGCCGAGATCACGCGGATCAACGATGCATCCGACCTGAGCGTGAAGATCACCGTGAGCAGCCTGCCCGCGTTGGTGTGTCCGAGTGCGAGGTAACGACCCTCCAGGGTGCTGTGCTTGGCATCTGGAAAGAGCAGCAGGGGCTCGTTGAAGAAGACTTCCTCGGCTTCGGTCTGAGATACGTCGTGCTTGTCCGCGTTCTTGCGATGGTTGCCAGGGTCCCACTGGAAACCGACGATACGATCAAAGTCGATCATGATCGTATATTCTGATCATATACACCCCTTGTCAACGTATGCCGACCTTCTCTCCCGTGGACCTCCCCCACGCCAGCCGCCTGCTCAACCACGGCCCGACCGTGCTCGTCACCAGTGCGCACGCGGGCCGTCGCAACGTGATGGCCGCGGCGTGGTCGATGCCGGTGGAGTTCACGCCGCCGCGCGTGGCGGTGGTCATCGACAAGCGCACCTACACGCGCGAACTCGTGGCCGCCAGCGGCGTGTTCGGGCT
Organism: Rubrivivax sp.; assembly: GCA_044237995.1. Classification (GTDB taxonomy): domain Bacteria; phylum Pseudomonadota; class Gammaproteobacteria; order Burkholderiales; family Burkholderiaceae_C; genus Rubrivivax. Next base: position 2,176 of record JBIIED010000235.1, read on the forward strand.
GTGCATTCCGGGCGCGGCGCTGGCCGATGCCACCTTCGCTGTGGGCAGCGAAAGCGGGCGCGATCTGCCTGCGGACGGGCCCGACAAGTTCACGCGCCACGGCCTCGTCGCGCGCCCCGGCCCGGTGCTCGGCGTGCCGGTGTTGGAGGAGGGCTGCTGCGCCTGGCTCGAGTGCCGGCTCATCCCCGAGCCCCACACCGAGGAGGCCTACGACACGTGCTTTGCCGAGGTGGTGAGCGCCGCGGCCGACCCGCGCGTGTTTGCCCACGGGCGCTGGCACTTCGGCGAGGACAACGCCGCGCTGCACACGCTGCATCACCTCGGGGCGGGCAAGTTCGCCGTGGCGGGCCAGGTGGTGCAGGCAAGGGCGCAGCAGGCTTGAGCCGCGGCGCCCAGACCCGCCTCAACCGGGCAGGTCAGTACAGGATGCCGTACGAGTACGGTCGCGAGTTCGGGGTGCCACCCGGCACTGCGCCCGTGGCGGCACCTTCTGGCACCGTCACGATCATCAGCCCCGAGGTCTGGGTCGGTGGGGTCAGCACCACCGTGTAGACGCGTGCAGACACCCGGGTGAAGGCGCTGGGTGTGGCGCCCGACACTTCGAGCTTGTCCAGGGTGAACGGCAGCACGTCCAGGTCGAACGTGATGGTCACGAGTGCAGGCGGCCGCGCCGAGGCGCCCTGCATGACGTGGCTGAAACCCACCGTCGGTTCTGTGATCGGCTTGATCGTGTCGAAGGCCTTGGAGAACTCGTAGGCCACCGGGTTCGTCAGCAGGCTGCCCACCGCAGAGAAGGCCCCCGCCGGCACCCGCATGGCCACCGTTCCCATGGCGTTGGCCGCGGGGTTGATCGTGACGCTGAACTGCCGCGGGCTGATCTGCTGAAAGCTGCCCGGCACCACCGTGCCCCGCTGCACCGTGAAGCTGTTCTGGCCGAAGCCCGCCACGTCGCCGCTGAAGACGAAGCTCACCTGGAAGGGTCCGGTGGCGGCACCATCGAGCCCGGAGCGGATCTCGAGCGTGGGCGGCGGCAGGGGCGGGGGCTCGGAGCTGCCACCGCCTCCGCAGCCGGCCAATCCCGCCAGCCCGAGCAGGCCGAACCCGATCAGCGCGGTACGCCGCAGGCGAGACATCAGCCGTGAGGCGCGGGCAAGCAGGCCCGTTGCGGGCAGGTGCGACGAATCGGCAAGGGTGAGGGTCGTGGGGTTCATGTCCGAGACGATAGTGCCGCCCGGGCCGGCCTCGAGGCAGGACTTCCCCCGATGGGCAGCGCCGCAACCGCCTTGCGCCTGTCACAGTCTTGCGCCCTGCGCACGGCTACCTCCCCGCCGCCCGCCCCACCAGTTCCTTGAAGGCGCGCGCACTGCCGTCCAGCGAGCGTGTGCTGGGCAGCAACCGGTCGAGTTCGAAGGGCTCGTCGACGACCTCGAAGTCCGTCGGGGCCGGATGCACGACCAGGCCCTCTCGCTCGAAGTTGGCCCGGGCGCGGGGCATGTGCAGGGCGGAGGTGACGAGCACCACCGTGCCCACCTTGCGCGCCCGCAGGATCGCAGCGGCCTGCTGTGCATTGGTGGCGGTGGTGGTGCTGGCGCCCTCCAGCACGAGGGCCGAGTCCGGCACGCCCAGGTCGAGCAGGAAGCGCCGCATGGCTTGGGCCTCGGTGCCACGCTCCGTGGGCGCGGTGGATCCTCCGCACAGCAGCAGCCGGCGCACCTTGCCGGCGTGGTACAGGCGCGCCGCGTGCCAGACTCTGTCAGAGGACATGCCGAGGTCAGGATCGAGGCGCCGGGGAGGCCTGGGCGTGCTCATGCTGCCGCCGAGCACCACCGCGTACTCGGCAGCGTGCACATCGGCCAGCGCGCGCGGGCCGGACTGGTCCTCGATCCAGCCGCGCAGGGCATCGCTCACCGGCGCGCTCGACCACAGCCAGAGCCAGGCCAGGGCCGTGACGACCAGCCACTGCGCCAAACGATCCCGGCCGGTGCGCACCCGCGTGCCGGCGATGCGGCCAACCGGCGTGCGCGGCCGGCTGATCGCAGCGGCGCGCACCAGGGCGGCCAGGGCGAGCAGCAGCAGCGCCGTGCCCAGCGGCGACACCGCCCACGCCACGAACTTGCTGAGCAATCGGCTTCCCCATCCGTGCCTGCCGGGGCACGCGTGCGAGATGGTAGCGGCCGCGCGTTAGCATCGCCCCACCACTTCATCACGCGCTGGAACTTCGATGAACATCGGCATGATCGGCATCGGCCTGATGGGCCACGGCATCGCGAGCAACCTGGTGCGGCGCGGGCGCGCGCTGACCGTGCTCGACCATCCCGGCAACCAGCCGCTCGATACGCTGCGTGCGGCCGGGGCGGTGGCGGTAGTGGGCAGCGCGCGCGAGGTGGCCCAGCGGGCCGAGGTGCTGATCCTGGTGGTTACCGGCTCGCCCCAGGTGGAGGCGGTGCTGACCGGGCCCGCCGGGGTGCTGCAGGGCCTGCGGCCGGGCTCGGTGGTGATCGACTGCTCCACCTCGCTGCCCGAATCCACCCGGCGCATGGCGCAGGCGGTGCAGGCTGCGGGCGGGCGTTTCCTCGATGCGCCGATGACGCGCACGCCCAAGGAGGCGGCCGAGGGGCGGCTGAACCTGCTGGTGGGCGGGGAGGCGGCGCTGCTGGAGGAGATGCGGCCCGTGCTGTCGTGCTTTGCGGAGAACGTGACGCACGTGGGCCCGGTGGGCGCAGGCCACGGGATGAAGCTGCTGCACAACTACGTGTCCCTGGGCATGGTCAGCCTGCTGGCCGAGGCGGCCGCATGCGCCACCCGCCAGGGCGTGGCACCCGAGGCCTTCGTGGAGGTGCTGGCCAAGGGCGGGGGAGGGGGCATCGCGCTGGAGCGGCTCAAGCCCTACGTGCTCGCGCGTGATCCTTCGGGCCTGAGGTTTTCGCTGGGCAACGCGGTGAAGGATCTCTCCTACTACCGGGAGATGGCCGCGGGCGCCGGCGCGCAGGCCGACATCGCGCAGGCGGTGCTCGGCGCGCTGCAGGCGGCCGTGCAGACGGCAGGCCCCGAGGGCGGCCAGCGGTGGGTGCCGGAGCTCGTGGAGCTGTGGGGCGGGCCAGCGGGCGCTACCCCCTGAGCGGCAGCCCGACCCCGATCAGCACGAACACCGCCCCGCAGGCGTGGTTGAAGCGCTGGCCTGCGCGCGTCAGCCAGGGGCTGACGCGGTGCGCGGCCGCGGCCAGGCCCACCTCGAAGGCGAGCTCGATCACGGCGTAGGTCCCGGCCATCACGGCGAACTGCAGCACGAGGCTGCGCGCCGGGTCCATGAACTGGGGCAGGAAGGCCAGAAAGAAGAGCAGCGCCTTGGGGTTGCTGAGCGCGGTGAGCAGCGCCTGGCGATACAGGGCGGGGCCGGCCACTGTGGCTTGCGCGCCGGGCAGCACCACGCCCGGAGGCGGCGAGCGCCACACCTGCACGCCCAGCAGCACGAGGTACGCACCCCCGCCCCACTTGAGCGCGG
>JBIIED010000236.1:0-5674 GCA_044237995.1 Rubrivivax sp.
CGCGAACTCCGCGCCCTTGCCGATCGAGTCGGGCCAGCGCTGCATCACGCTCTTTTGCTTGGTGTAGAAGCGCACGCCCTCCTCGCCGTAGGCATGCGTGTCGCCAAAGAGGCTCTTCTTCCAGCCGCCAAAGCCGTGCCAGGCCATCGGCACCGGGATGGGCACGTTGATGCCCACCATGCCCACCTGGATGCGACGCGCGAACTCGCGCGCCACCCCACCGTCGCCGGTGAAGCAGGCCACGCCGTTGCCGAACTCGTGCGCATTCACCAGCGCCACCGCCTCGGCAAAGTCCTTCGCGCGCACGCACGCCAGCACCGGGCCGAAGATCTCCTCGCGGTAGATGCGCATGGCGGGCGTGACATGGTCAAAGAGCGTGCCGCCGGTGAAGAACCCGCCCTCGCAGCCCGGCACCGTGTGGCCGCGCCCGTCCACGACGAGCGTGGCGCCCTCGGCCACGCCCACGCCGATGTAGCCCTCGATGCGGTCGCGCGCCTCGCGCGTGACGATCGGGCCCATCTCGGCGTCGGGCTCCATGCCGCTTCTCACCTTCAGCGCGCGCGCGCGCTCGGCCAGCCGCGGCACGATGCGATCGGCCACGTCGCCCACGAGCACCGCCACCGAGATCGCCATGCAGCGCTCGCCAGCCGAGCCGTAGGCGCTGCCGATGAGCGCGTCCACCGCCTGCTCGATGTCGGCGTCGGGCATCACCACCATGTGATTCTTGGCCCCACCGAGCGCCTGCACGCGCTTGCCATGGTGCGCACCGGTCTCGTAGATGTACTGCGCGATCGGCGTGGAGCCGACGAAGGACAGCGCCTTGACGTCCGGGTGCGTGAGCAGCGCGTCCACCACCACCTTGTCGCCCTGCACGACGTTGAAGATGCCGTCGGGCAGGCCCGCCTCGCGCAGCAGTTGCGCCATGAAGATCGAGGCGCTCGGGTCGCGTTCGCTGGGCTTGAGGATGAAGGCGTTGCCGCAGGCGATGGCCACCGGGAACATCCAGCACGGCACCATGCACGGAAAATTGAAGGGCGTGATGCCGGCCACGACTCCGAGAGGCTGGCGCATGGTCCAGTTGTCGATGCCGGTGGAGACCTGCTCGGTGTAGTCGCCCTTGAGCAGCTGCGGGATGCCGCAGGCGAACTCCACGATGTCGATGCCGCGCATGACCTCGCCCTGCGCGTCGCTGAAGACCTTGCCGTGCTCGGCCGTGATCATGGCCGCCAGCGTGTCGCGGTGCTGGTTGAGCAGCGCGAGAAAGGCGTTCATCACGCGCGCGCGCCGGATCGGCGGCGTGTCGGCCCACGCCGGCTGCGCGGCGCGCGCAGCGGCCACTGCTGCCTCGACATCCTCGGCGCTGCCCAGCAGCACCTGCCGCGCGGCCGCACCGGTGGCCGGGTTCCACACGGTCTGGCTGCGCGTGCCGCTGCCACGCACGGGGCCGCCGGCGATCCAGTGGCCGACGTCGGTGTTCTGGGTGAAGGCTTGCGGTGCGCCCATGGTGCACTCTCTCCTGCGTGATCACCCGGCGACACCCGGGCGGGAGCGCAGTCTAAGCCGCGCGCGCGGGCTAGTCGAAACGCTGGGTGAGCACGAGGTAGGCGCGGTCGTGGCCGGTGCGCGCGGTCAGCGGGCTGCGGGTGATGGCCGAGTCGAGCCAGTGGTGGCGCCACTGCGCCTCCAGGCTCACCCGCGCACCCAGCGGCCAGCTCGCCGCCAGGCCCGTCATCGCCACCGTCGAGGCCGGCGCCGCGTAGGCGCGCAGGCCCGTGGCAGCGGCCTCGGCGGCGCTCACGCCGTAGAGCTGATCCACCCAGGCGCGCGTGCGGTGCTCCACGCCCAAGAGCGGGTAGAGCTTGAGCGCGCCCACTTGCACACGCGTGCCGAAGGTCGCCTCGACGAGGGCGCCGCCGGAGGAAGGGTCGTGCATCGCGTAGACGAAGAGCCGCCCGAAGGGCAGGCTCTGCGCGCTGCCCAGCCCCAGCGGGGAGGGGTTGGCGCGGTTGCGCAGACCCGTGAGCGGCGGGCGGTCCGCCTTGAAGCCCTCGGTGCTGAAGCGCGCGACGAGCTCCAGGTGGCCGTTGCCCAGCGGCAGCGTCTTGAGCCCGAAGGTGTCCACGCGGGCGAACCAGCGCCCGTACTCGCCGTAGACGTAGGGCATGACGCTGAGCTGCGTGTCGTGCCCGCGCGCGATGGACTGCGAGGCGAACACGCCCGCGCCGAGTTCGCCCACGAAGCGCGCCTGGCCCTGTGCGCCAGCCACTCCCGAGCCGGCGGCGAGGGCCGCGGCCAGGCACAGGGCGCGTGCGCGGGGGGCAACAACGGCGGTGGCGGCGCGGCGGGCGGGTCGTGTCGGGCGGCGCATCGGGGCTCCTTGGCGTGGGCAGGTCCCGGCGCGGGGAAGCGGCGCCGGACTCGCCTAGGATAAGGGCTTCGGCTTCCCAGGAGAGCCTGCGCCATGCGCGAGCCCGCACGCCCCGTCGCGCAGCCCCTTTCGGCTGCCGAGTTCGATCAACTGGACCGCGCCCTGGACGCCTGGCCCGAGCCGGTGCAGCCGCTGGACGTCGTGGCGCTGGATGGCTACCTGTGCGGGGTGCTGCTGCAGCCCGTGCCGGTGCCCGAGTCGCAGTGGCTGCCGGGCATCCTCATCCAGCAGGCGGGCCCGGATGCGGGATCGGCAGCACCGGCCTGGCCTGCCGGCCAGGGGCCGGCTCGCGTCGCCGCCCTGGTGCGCCGCCGCCACGCCGAGCTCGACGCCGCGATCGGCGCGCGGCGCTGGTTCGACCCGTGGGTGTTCGAGCTCGACGACCCGCAGCTGCCCCCGCACGCCGCGACGCTGCCCTGGGTGGCGGGGTTTGCCGCGGCGATGGAGCGTTTCCCGGGGCTGATGGCCGGGGAGGAGGCTCAGCTGCTCGAGCCGCTGGCGGTGCTGTACGCGGCCTTCGATCCGGAGGACCTGGAGGACGCGCAGGCGCTGCTGGAGGAGATCGAGACGCTGGAGCCACCGGCCACGCTGGAGGAGGCGGTGGAGGATCTGGTCACGAGCGTGCTGCGGCTGGCCGACGCGGCACGCCCGGCACGCCCGGCTCGCCCCGGCCGCCCGGCCAATGCGCGCACCCCCGCGCACGCAACTCGCCCGGGACGGGGCGCGCGCCCGCGCCACAGGACGTGAACTGCGCCACGTGCACCCCGCTTTTCCGCGGTTTCGTCACGCTGCCCGGCGCGCACACTGCAAGCCTCGGGGAGTGTCCCCGCACGGGGAGCATCCAGATGGCTCATACCCGCCTCAACCCGCTGCTGCGCTGGGCTCGCGCACGCCAGGCTGCGGCCGAGCAGCCCGATTTCGGTGACCACGGCACGGCCTTCGGGCTGGAGCTGTCGATGGCGCCCGGTGCGGCCGTGCCCGATCCCGGCGAGGCAGGCGCAGCCGCTGCACCCGCCCCCGCCGCGGAGCTGGCCCGACCCACGACTTCGCCCTTGCTGCACGACGGAACGATGGGCATGTGGCGCCGCGTGAGCGGGCGCCGCGCCTGGCGCGACGGCTGAGGGGCCTGTGCGCGCCGCAACTTGCGGGGCGCCCAGCCGGTGGGTCGTCCCTGCGATGGCCCTGTGACGCAGCCGTTCATTCCTCGACCCATCGGTCGCGCTGCGACGGCGTACCGATACAATCGGTCATGGCCCGAGGATCGTTCCGCGAGCAGGTGCTCAAGGTGCGCGAGGACGCAATCGTCTCCTCGGTGAACCGCTTTCTCGCCGAAAAGGGCTTCGACCTGATGACGGTCGACGAGGTGGCCGCCGACGTCGGCATCGCCAAGGCCAGCCTGTACAAGCACTTCGCCTCCAAGGAGGCCCTGGCCAGCGCCGCGATGGTGCGCGTGCTCGAGCGGGCCAGCGAGGTGGTCCGGCAGCAGGCCGAGCGGGAACAGGCCAGCGCGCTGGAGCGGCTGCGCGAGGTCACGCGCTGGGTGCTGCAGGTGCACCTGGCCGGGCAGATGCCGACCCTGCCCTCCCAGAACTCGACGCTGCGCGCCGAGCTGCTGGGCCACAAGCGCTACCTGGAGCTGCTCATGCAGGTGAGCGAGCAGCTCGGCGGCTGGATCGTGCAGGCACAGGCCGATGGCGCGATCGACCACTCGCTTCCAGCCGAGCTCGTGCTCTACACCCTCTACGCGCGGGCCTGCGACCCCGTGCCGCTCGTGCTCAAGGCCGGCGGCCAGTATCGCCACGAGGAGATCGTCGAACTCGTGCTGCGCACCTGCTTCTCGGGCCTGGCTGGCCGACCCAGCTGAGGCCGGCTTCAGCGCACCAGCAGCACCGGCGCCTTGGCGTGCGCCAGAACCTTGGTGGCCACCGACCCGAGCACCAGGTTGCCCAGCGCACCGTGCCCGTGCGAGCCCATCACGATCAGGTCGAAGCCGCCCTTGTCGGCCTGCGCGACGATGGTGTCGGCGGCGTTGCCCGGCTTGCCGAGGAAGGTCACCTGCAGGTCCTTGTGGCGCGCGAAGAAGGCGCGGATGGGCTTGAGCACCTTCTCGGCCTCGTCGTCGTAGTAGGCCTTGAGCGTGGCCTTGTCGATCACGGCTGCGGCGCGTGGCGGCACGGCCGGCACCGAATGCAGCACCGTGAAGGCGTTCGCCCCGCCCAGCCACTCGTCGTGCGCCGCGAGGTACGCCAGCATGCGCTTGGTGTAGGAACTGCCATCCACGGGCACGAGAATCTTCATCGGGGTCTCCTGGTAACGTCTGCCGCGGGCCGACGAGGCCCGCCTGTAGCGTGCTCAGTATCCCGCAGGGCGGCGTCCCCGCACCTTGTCAAGGGTCAAGGCTTGTGAAGACGCGGCCTCAGGCCGCCAGCCGCTCCTGCAGCCGCGCGCGCACCTCGGGCAGCGCCGCCGGCAGCCGGCTGGCGAGCTGCTCGAAGAGCGCCCCGTGCAGCGCGAGCTCCTCGCGCCAGTGGGCGGCGTCCACGTGGGTGACGCTGTCGAACTGCGCGGGCGTGAAGGCCAGGCCCTCCCAGTGCAGGTCCTCGTAGCGCGGCGACAGGCCCACGGCGTGCTCGTGCGCGCCGCCGCGCCCCTCGATGCGCCGCACCATCCACTCCAGCACGCGCATGTTCTCGCCGTAGCCCGGCCACACGAAGCGGCCGTCGGCGCCCTTCCTGAACCAGTTCACGCAGAAGATGCGCGGCAGCCGCGCGCCGCGCGCGGCCAGTGTCTCCCCAAGCTCGATCCAGTGCGCGAAGTGGTCGCCCATGTGGTAGCCCATGAAGGGCAGCATCGCAAACGGGTCGCGCCGCACCACGCCCTGTGCACCGGCGGCGGCCGCCGTCGTCTCGCTGCCCATCGTGGCAGCCATGTAGACCCCCTCCACCCAGTTGCGCGCCTCGGTGACCAGCGGCACGGTGTTGGAGCGGCGCCCGCCGAAGATGAAGGCATCGATGGGCACGCCGGTGGTGGAATCCCACTGCGCATCGAGCACGGGGTTGTTCGTGGCCGCCACCGTGAAGCGGGCGTTGGGGTGCGCCGCCGCCCGAGGCTTGCCGCCTTCGAGGTTGGCACGGGCGATCTCGGGCGTCCAGTCGCGCCCGCGCCAGTCGACCAGGTGCGCGGGCGGTTCGTCCGTCATGCCCTCCCACCACACGTCGCCGTCATCGGTGAGTGCCACGTTGGTGA
>JBIIED010000237.1:0-5631 GCA_044237995.1 Rubrivivax sp.
ACGAGGGCGATTTCCACGCGCGGCGTCGCCTGCTGGGCCGAGGCCTGCAGCTCCAGCGTGTCCAGCCGCCCCTGCTCGAAGGTGCGAAGCGGCTGCAGCGACTCGCCCAGCACGGCCGTGGCGAAGTCTGCCGAGTACAGCAGCCTCGGCTCGATGGCTTCGATGAAGGGCCGGCGGCTCATGGGCGAGGCGAGAGGGGCTCGGCGGGACCGGGGCGAGGGCCGAAACGGGCGGCGCTCAGCCGCCGGCGCCGGCTTGCGCCACGCGCCCGGGGGGCGGCGCGGGTGGTGCCGCAGATGGTGCCGCGGGTGGTGCCGTGGGGGACGCCGCAGGTGTTGCCGCGGAAGTCGGCGCGACGACCGGCGCCGCACGAGCAGGCGGCACGGGGGCTGCGGCAGCAGCGGCCACCATCGCCCCATCGTCGACGGTGCAGCGCGCGCCGGCGGGCAGCCGCTGCTGGGGATTGGGCAGGCTCAGACGCACCCGGAAAGTGTTGCTCGCCCCGTCGATCACGCGGTCCACGTGCGTGACCTCGGCCGTGACGGGCTTCACGCCGGCGAGCTCCGGCTGCAGCTGCAGCCGCCCTCCCACCGTGTACTGGCCGAAGCGCGAGGCCGGCACGAGGAGATCCACCCGCAGCGGATCGAGCGAGGCCAGGCGCAGCAGCGGACGGTCCTCCACCCGCTCGCCCGGCTGGCGAAAGCGCTCGACGATCGTGCCCGAGAAGGGTGCGCGCACCATGCGCTGGTTGACCTGCGCGCGCACCACCTCCAGATCGGTGGCAAGCACCTCGCGCTGGCTCGTGCTCTGCTTGAGCTTCTGCTCGGCCAGGCGCATCTCGGTGAGGGCCTGCTCCACGGCCTGCGGCGAGAAGAAGCCCTGGGCCTGCAGGTCACGCGCACGCTGGTAGCGCTGGCGGGCCAGCTCCAGCGAGGCCTCCGAGGCGCGCACCTCGGCGTCCACGCTCCAGCGCGCGTGAGCCGCGCGCTCGCCTGCGCTTTCCACCTCGCTGCGCAGCGTCACGAGCGTCTGCCCCTGGCGCACCGAGTCGCCCACGTCCACCGTGATGCGCTCGACGATGCCCGTGACGGGCGAGCCGATATCGGCGATGCGGTTGGGGCTGATCAGGCAGCCGATGGTGGGCGCGGCGGGCTTGGCCGGGGCCTGGCGCGCCTGGCCCGGTGGCACCAGCGTGCCCTGCATGACGCTGGAGGGGCCCTTGGCGGGCGCGGCGGGCGGTGGGGTCTGCGCCCAGGCTGCGCAGCCCGAGAGCGCAAGCCAGGCAGCCCGGGCCATCCCTGCGGACATTCGCGCGGCCATCCGCGTGGCCATCCGCGTGGCCAGGTGGCCGCGCGAGGCCGGCCCGTGGGCCCGGTGCGGGCAAAGGTCGAGCTCGAAGGTCTTTCGCATCATCACAGCCCCTGCACCAGCGAGCGGCCGGTGCGTTGTTGCCATTCCAGGTCCTGCTCCACGGTGGCGCGCCGCAGGTGCGCCTGCACGGCCTCTTCGCGCGCCTGGCGCCAGGCGAACCAGCGCAGGCCCAGGCTGCCCGGCACGATCGCGGGCACGGCCGACTTCTCGCCCGAAGGCGCGCGCTCGAGCGCTCGAAGCCAGCGCGCGCGCACCCAGCGGTCCACCGCGCCGGCCCAGCCGGGCCCGGGCTGCCACACCTTGGCGTCGAGCGCGCGCCAGACCTCGGCCACACCGGGCTCGCCCTGGCGGCCGGCGCGGCCGATCACCTGGCGGTCCAGCCGCGCGCTCGTGTTGTCCTGGCAGCACAGCACGTGCAGCCCGCCCAGGCGCGCCACGCCCTCGCCCAGGGCGATGTCGGTGCCGCGGCCGGCCATGTGGGTGGCCACCGTCACCGCACCGGCGCGGCCGGCGCGGGCGATCACCTCGGCCTCCCCTGCGTCATGGCGGGCGTCGAGCCGGGCATGGCGGATGCCCGCGCGCAGCAGGGCCTGGCTCATCGCCACCGATGCCTGCACCGAGCCGGTGGCCACGAGCACGGGCCGGCCCTGGCGCTGCAGCCGCCGTACCCGGCGCACCGCAGCCTGGCGGCGCTTCGCATCGGTGGCAAACACCCGGTCGGGCCGGCGCTGCAGCCGGCTCGGCAGCCGCCGGGGCACGGGCACCACACGGCAGCCAAAGGCCGCACGCAGCTCGCCCGCGCACTCGCGCAGCGTGCCGCTCATGCCGGAGAGGTGCAGGTAGCGGCTGAAGAAGCGCTGCAGGCTCAGCCGCGCCGAGACCTGCGTGGGCGGCGTGAGCGGGCAGCCCTCCTTCATCTCCACGAGCGCCTGCAGCCCGCGCGACCACACCCGGCCCTCGGCGGGCCGGCCCGTGACCGGGTCGAGCAGCTTGATCGCACCCTCGAGCACCACGTAGTCGCGATCGGCCTGCAGCCCATGCAGCGCGTGCAGCGCACTGGCCAGCAGGTCGCGCCGGTGGCGGCGGTTGAACCACACGCCGCTCAGCGGCGCGGCCAGAGCCTCCACGCGGGCATGGCCGGCGGCGGTCCAGCGCACGCGGCCCGTGCGCGGGTCGAGCCTGAAGTGTTCGGGCTGCTCGAGCTGGCGCGCCAGCGTCAGCGACTGAAAGGCGATCGCGCGCTGGCGGGCCGCGGCCTGCGCGCCGCCGCGGCGCGGGTCGAGGTGCTCGCTCAGCAGCAGCGGCATGCCGGCCTCGTCGACGAGCAGGCTGTCGGCCTCGTCGACCACTGCGGTCCACAGCCCGCGCAGCAGTGCGGGCTCAGCATCGCCGGGCTGCTGCGTGCCGGGCCCCTGCAGGCTCCCCAGGCGCTGTTGCAGGTCGGTGCGAAAGGCCACGCCGCGGCGCACGTCGCGCAGGTGGTCGAAGGCCGCCTCGCGAGCGGTGCAGTAGGTGACGTCGCAGGCGTAGGCGGCGCGGCGCTGCTCGGGGGTGCTCGCGGCCACGACGCAGCCCACGCGCAGCCCGAGTGCGGCGAACATCGGGCGCATCAGCTCGGCGTCGCGCTGCACGAGGTAGTCGTTGGCGGTCATCACGTGCACCGGCTGCCCCGCCAGCGCCCAAAGCGCCGCACCGAGCGCGGTGGCGTAGGTCTTGCCCTCGCCAGTGGCCATCTCGGCGAGGTCGCCTTCGAGCAGGATGAGCGCGGCTTGCAGCTGCGTCTCGTAGGGGGTGCGCCCGAGCGTGGCGCGCCCGGCCCTGGCCACCAGGGCGAGTGCCTGTGCGCGATGCGCCGCGCCGAGCCCGTCGCGCCGCAGCGCGGCGCGCATGGCGGCCAGTGCCTGCGGGTCGAGCGCTCGCGCATCATCGGCGTCGGCCTGCAGGGCGCGGGCCACCTCGCGCGCGAGCCGGGCGTGGCGCGTGCCGCCGGTCCACACGCCGGCACCGGCCAGCGCGCGCTGCACCAGATCGTGCAGCCGCCGCGCGCACCACGCCGCCAGCCCGAGCGAGGACTCGGCGCGCGCGTCGGGACGCTGCACGTAGGGCGAGTTGGACAGTGCTGACATCGGCTTGCGTCGCCTCAGCGCAGCGGGGCGAAGTGAACCAGCACGGATTGCTGTGCGCGGCGCGCGAGCGTCCAGCCCAGCGGACGCAGCCCGTGCTCGAAGCGCACCCACACGCGCTGGCCCAGGGGCGGTCGCCCGGCCTGGGGCGGTGCGGCCAGCTCCAGCGCCAGCAGTACCACGTCGCGCGCGGCCGTGCGGCCCTGGGGATCGGCCGGGTCGGTGACAATGGCCCCGCCGAAGCGATCGCCCAGCGCGGCGCTGGGCAGCTCGTGCGTGGCCGCGCGCCCATCGCGCGCCAGCGTGGCAGGAACCGACGCCGCGCCCGCAGCGGGCAGATGCACGGCGATGCCGCGGGCTCCGACCTCGATGTCGGTGGCCTGTTCGGCCTCGAGCGCCACGCGTACGTGCCAGGTGGAGGATGTCGCCGCAACCGGTGCAGCCGGTGCAGCCGGTGCAGCGGCAGCCGCTCCGGCGCCGGCCGCCGGGGCTGCACCAGAAGCCGCAGCCGGGCCCGCATCCGGCGTGGACGCCTGCCGCACGAGCGTGCCCACCACTGCCCCTTGCGCCAGGAAGCGTCCAGGCAGATCCTGTGCGCGCGGCAGGTTGAGCACGCCTGCGGCCGGCGCGCGCAGCACGAGATGCTGCAGCCGCTGCTCGATGCGGTGGCGAGCGGCCTCGGCCGCCTCGATCTGCTGGCTCACGCGCAGGGCCTTGGCCGGGTCCTCGCCATAGGCCTGGTGGAGCTCCACCCACAGCCCCGCGATGCGGCCGTCCACGTCCAGCGCCTCGGTCTCCAGCGAGAGGTTGGACAGCCTCGCAATCGGCTCGCCCGGCTCCACCTGCTGGCCGTCGCGGGCCAGCACCTCCTCGACGAAGCCGGGTGTGTGCGCACGCACCATCGAGTCATCAGGCAGCCAGATGACGCCGCGCGCCAGCGTCACGTCGGGCAGCGGCACGGCCAGCAGCAGCACCAGCACCCCCGTGGCGGCCAGCGCGCCGCGGGTGCGGCCGCGGCGCGCCTGTTCGGCGTCGAGCTGCAGCCCCCAGAGGAACCGCACGGCGCGCAGCAGCGGCAGCGCCACCAGGCCCCAGCCGAGCATGAGCGCCACCAGCAGCCCGAGCCAGAAGTGCTGGGCGCCGATCCACGCCACGATGCCCACCGACAGCACGACCCGGCACACCAGCGAGGCTGGCGCATAGCCCCACCACCAGGGCAGCTCGCCAGGTGCAGGCTGCAGGGCCTCGCCGGCGGGCAGGCCCAGGCTGCGGCGCAGCAGGCGCAGCCAGTGGCGGGCGCTGCGCGTGCCCAGGTTGGGCAGCTGCAGCGCATCGGTGAGGGCGTGGTAGCCATCAAAGCGCAGCAGCGGGTTGGCGTTGACGAGCAGCGAGGTCAGCGCGCCGAGCACGAAGATGGCGAGCATCAGGTCGCGCAGCACCCCGGGCTGCAGCTGCGAGGCCGCCAGCAGCGCCAGGGCCGCCAGCGCGAGCTCCACGGCCGCCCCGGCGGCACTCACCACGAAGCGGTGGCGGGGCTCGGAGAAGCCGTCGGCCGCGCTCGCATCCACGTAGGGCACGGGCGTGAACACCATCAGCGTCACGCCCCACTCGGGCACCTGCCCGCCAAAGCGGCGCACGGCCAGCGCGTGCGCGCCTTCGTGCAGCAGCTTGAGCACCGGAAACGCGATCCAGCTCAGCAGCATCACGTGCGGCGACTGCAGCCAGCGCCCGGCAAAATCCGACACGAGGCCGGCCTCGCGCCACGCCGCCGACACGCCCAGCACCATCAGCACGGCAAAGGCGATGGCGCCACCGCGGCTGAAGAGCAGCCGGCCCAGCGGCAGCAGCGGCTCGAGGCCGCGCTGCGGGCTGCCCAGCGGAATGCGCCAGGCCAGCAGCGAGTTGCGCGAGCTCGGCGACGGGCGCGGCGTGCCCGGCTCCAGCGGGGCCATGACACCGAAGTCGGGCGCCTGGTCGAAAGCCAGGAAGCCTTCGCGGTACAGGTGCATCACCTGCAGCACGATCTCGTCTTGGGTGGGGGCGTCGTCCTGGCGCTCCTGCAGCAGCACCTCCCAGAGCTGCTGCAGCGTGTGCCGGCCCGTGCAGCGCCCCACGAGTGCGTAGGCCGCCAGGTTCA
>JBIIED010000238.1:0-5621 GCA_044237995.1 Rubrivivax sp.
CCGCCTTGGGGGCGTTGAAGTTGTTGGGCAGCTGCGCGCTCGTGCCCGAGAAATCGATGGTGGCAGCGCGCGCCGCGGCGTCCACCTGCACGCGCACGCAGATGCGCGCGCCGTTGTCCAGCGCCAGCTCGAAGGCACCATCCTTGAGCGCCGTGATGACGCGCCGCACGGACTCCTCGGCGTTGTCCTGCACATGCTGCATGTAGGCGGCCACCGTCTTGCGGCCGAACTGCGCCACCATCGCGCGCAGCTCCTGCACGCCCTTCTCGTTGGCAGCGATCTGCGCACGAAGGTCGGCGATCGTCTGCTCGGGGTTGCGCGCCGGCCAGCGCCCGCTGGCGAGTTGCGCACGCAGTGCCTCCTCGCGCAGCAGCCCGCCGCGCACCAGCAGGAAGTTGTCGAAGAGCACCCCCTCCTCGTCGATGGTGGCGGAAAACGGCGGCATCGAGCCCGGCGTGGAGCCGCCGATGTCGGCGTGGTGGCCACGGCTGGCAACATAGAAATCCGGGCGCTTCGGCGCCTCTGACCCAGTCGGGTCGGCAGCCGCCGCGGCATCTGCGTCCGGCTGCAGCACCTCGTCGAGGAAGACGGGCGTCACGACCGTCACGTCCGGCAGGTGCGTGCCCCCGTGGTAGGGGTCGTTGAGCACGAAGACATCGCCCGGCCGCATGTCCGGGTTGCGCGCGATCACGGTGCGGATGCTCTCGCTCATCGAGCCCAGGTGCACCGGCATGTGCGGGGCGTTGGCGATGAGATGACCCTGCTCGTCGAAGAGTGCGCAGGAGAAGTCCAGCCGCTCCTTGATGTTGACCGAGTAGGCGGTGTTCTGCAGCCGCAGCCCCATCTGCTCGGCGATGTTCATGAAGAGGTTGTTGAAGACCTCCAGCAGCACCGGGTCGGCCTCGGTGCCCGCCGCATGGCGCATGGCGCGCGGGAGCACTCGCTCGAGTTCGAGCGCGCCGCCTTCGCGCACCACGGCCTGCCAGCCCGGCTCGACCACCGTCGTCGCATTGCGCTCGGCGATGACGGCCGGGCCCGTGATGCGCGCACCGGGGGCCAGGCGCTCCCGCACCCACAGGCCTGCCTCGACCCACTCTGCCGGGGCATCATCGGGCTCGGCGTACATGCGAACGTGCTCCACCGCTGGCGGCTCGTGCAGGGCAGGCGGCTCGCCGGGCGCGGCCTCGTCACGGCGCTCGCCTGGCCCGACGGCCTCGGCCGAGACGGCCTCCACGACCAAGGCGCGGCCGGGCATCAGGAAGGCAAAGCGCTGGCGGTAGGCCTCCTCGAAGGCCGTATGCACCTCGGGCAGGCTGCCCAGCGGCACCACGAGTGCCGTGTCCGTCCCCTGGTAGCGCACGTGGATGCGCAGCCGCCTGTGGATCGCCTCGGCCGGGAAACCCTGCTCCACGAGTTCGTCGGCAGCCGCCCGCGCCAGCGCCTCGGCACGCGCTGCCGCCTCGGCCAGGCCCGCCGCGTCGAGCGTGCGCTCCACCGAGGCCTCGCGCATCGCGATCCGGTCGGCCAGCCCCATGCCGTAGGCAGACAGCACGCCCGCCAGCGGGTGGATGTACACCCGGGTCATGGCAAGCGCATCGGCCACTGCACAGGCGTGCTGGCCGCCCGCCCCGCCGAAGCACTGCAGCGTGTAGCGCGTCACGTCGTAGCCTCGTGCCACCGAGATGCGCTTGATGGCGTTGGCCATGTTCTGCACGGCGATGCGCAGGAAGCCCGCTGCCAGGGCCTCGGTCGTCGTGTCGCGCCCGGTGGCACGCCTGACCTCGCCAGCCATCGCCTCGAAGCGCTCGACCACGCCTGCTCGATCCAGCGCTTCGTCGCCGCCCGGCCCGAAGACCTTCGGAAACCACTGCGGCTGCACCCTTCCGAGCATCACGTTGGCGTCCGTCACGGCCAGCGGCCCGCCGCGGCGGTAGCTGGCCGGGCCGGGGTTGGCACCTGCGCTTTGCGGCCCCACGCGCAGCCGCGCACCGTCGAAGCGCAGGATCGATCCGCCCCCGGCGGCCACCGTGTGGATGCTCATCATCGGCGCGCGCATTCGCACGCCCGCCACCTGCGTCTCGAAGGCACGCTCGAACTCGCCCGCGTAGTGGCTCACGTCGGTGGAGGTGCCGCCCATGTCGAAGCCGATCACGCGCCCGTGGCCAGCGGCCACCGCCGTGCGCACCATGCCCACGATGCCGCCGGCCGGGCCGGAGAGGATCGCGTCCTTGCCCTGGAAGCGGTGGGCTTCGGTCAGGCCGCCGGAGCTCTGCATGAAGAACAGCGGCACGCCCGGCATCTGCGCGGCTACCTGGTCCACGTAGCGGCGCAGGATCGGGCTCAGGTAGGCGTCCACCACCGTCGTGTCCCCGCGCGAGACGAACTTCATCATCGGGCTCGTCTCGTGCGAGGTGCTCACCTGCGCGAAGCCCGCCTCGCGCGCCAGGCGCGCCGCGGCCTGCTCGTGCGCCGTGTGGCGCCAGCCGTGCATGAACACGATCGCCACCGCGCGGATGCCATCGGCAACGGCCTGGCGCAGCTGCACCTGCAGGGCCGCCTCGTCCAGCGGCACGAGAACTTCACCTTCGGCCCCCACGCGCTCCTGAGCCTCCACCACGCGCTCGTAGAGCAGCTCAGGCAGCAAGATCTGCCGCTCGAACAGGCGCGGCCGCGCCTGGTAGGCGATGCGCAGCGCGTCGCGAAAACCGCGCGTGGTGACGAGCAGCGTGCGCTCGCCCTTCCTCTCCAGCAGCGCATTGGTGGCCACCGTCGTGCCCATCTTCACGCAGGCCACACGGCTCGCGCCGATGGCCTCGCCCGGGGCCAGGCCCAGCAGCCGTCGGATGCCCTCCACCGCCGCGTCCGCGTACTGCTCGGGGTTCTCGCTGAGCAGCTTGAGGGTGTGCAGCGCGCCATCCGGAGCCCGGCCCACGACGTCGGTGAAGGTGCCGCCGCGGTCGATCCAAAATTGCCAGCGCGGGTCGATGGGCAAGGGACTCACAGGACTGACGGAACTCACGGCACTCACGTCATCAGGCTCCAGCGTTCGTGGACAAGGCTCAGCAGGTGGTGGACGCGGCGCCCGGTGGCCGCCGCCAGGGCCGCAGCATAGGGCGCCAGATTGGTGCACTCCAGGAGCAGCGTCTGAACCTCGGGGTGGCGGGCCAGGAGTTGCTGCGCCGCCTGCAGCACCTCCGCCTGTGCGGCCACCGGATCGAGGTGTGTGAGATCTTCCAGCAGCACGCGCTGCAGATGGCCTGCGGGGGCAAGCCCCTCCACCGGGGTGGAGGGATCGGCTCCGGCAGCCAGCAGGTGGGCGGGCCCGAAGCTGGCCGCATCCACCGTGAGCACGCCGGGCCGGTCGAGCGCCGGCAGGGCCAGCAGCGAGGAACTCCATACCGGCACCGGCAGCGCCTCCTGCAGGGGCTGCTGCAGCAGCACCAGGAAGCCGCAGCTCGTCGTCAGCGCCCGCGCGCCCTCGGCCACGAGGGCGCGGCCGGCCTCCACGAAGGGCGTGAGCAGCGCGGGGTCGGCCTCGAGCACGGCCCGCCGGGCAGAGGCGCCCGGCACCACACGGTGGCGCACCGGCATCGTGAAGCTGCCGGGATGGCCCACGTCTGCGGGCAGGCGCGGAAAGCGCGTGTCGAGCATGAGCACGCCCAGGAAGGGCTCGCGGGCGGCCGACTGCATGCCTGGATGGGTGCTCAGAGCGAGGTCGCTGCGCGCGCGGCCTGGTCGTACAGCCCCGACATCGTGCGCAGCAGCCGGGCCAGTTCGCCGATGTCGGCGTTGCGCTCGGTGTCCAGGCTCGCCACCAGGCACTGCTCGCGCACGGTGCGGTACCGCTCCACGAGGGCTTCGCCCTGCTCGGTGGGCCGGTAGAAGACCTCCTTGCCCTGCTTGTACGCCTGCGCGAACCCGGCGGCCACGAGCTTCCTGAGCGAGTAGGCCACCACGTGCGTGTCCTCGTAGTTGAGAACGAAGCAGATGTCGGCCAGCTTCTTGTTGCGCGCGCGGTGGCACAGATGGTGCAGCAGCAGCACGTCGGTGATGGTGAGATCCGGGCAGCCGGCCGCCGCCATGCAGCGCACGGCCCAGCGCGCGAAGGCATTCCACGCCACGATGAGCCCGAACTCGAACTCGGAGAGCTCCACGCTGCGCGGGGACACCAGGTGCGAGGACGACACGATTCCCGGTGCGCGGGGCGCAGGAGCGCCGGTGCCGCCCGCGGCGGGCGAAGGATCGGGCCGGGCAGCGGGGGCGTGGGGCGCACTGGCCAGACTGGCCAGGCTGTTCGGTTTGGCCAGTTTGGCCGGTCTCACCGGTCTGGCCGACTTGTTGGGCATCCGGACTTTCACTCAAAACGTCAACGATTCGTTGACAATTTATCGCACCGCTTCCTAAACTTCAAGCCACCTGAGGCAACTACCGATCGGCACCCCGCCCGGCACGCCTCATGCTTGCGTCCCTTGCGTCCCTTGCTTCAACGCACCTTCCAGGAGAGCCGATGAAACTGAACCTGCCCATGCTCATGAGCGCCGCGGCCCTCGCCTTCGCGTGCTCTGCCCAGGCCCAGACCCGCTGGGACCTCCCCGCCGCCTACGCGGCCACCAACTTCCACTCGGTGAACCTGCAGCAGTTTGCCGACGAGGTCGACCGCGCCAGCGGTGGCAAACTCAAGATCACGGTGCACGCCAACGCCTCGCTCTTCAAGGCGCCCGACATCAAGCGCGCCGTGCAGACCGGCCAGGCGCAGGCCGGCGAGATCCTGCTCGTGAACTTCCAGAACGAGTGGCAGATCTTCGGTATCGACGGCATTCCGTTCCTGGCCGACAGCTACGACGAGGCCATCAAGCTGTGGCGCGTGCAGAAGCCCGTGCTCGAGAAGAAGCTGGCCGAGCAGGGAATGATGGTGCTCTACGCCGTGCCGTGGCCGCCCCAGGGCATCTACGCCAAGAAGCCGCTCAATTCCGCGGCCGACCTCAAGGGCGTGAAGTGGCGCGCCTACAGCCCGTCCACGGCACGCATCGCCGAGCTCGTGGGCGCCCAGCCCGTGACGGTGCAGGCCGCCGAACTCAGCCAAGCCATGGCCACGGGGGTGGTCGAGTCCTACATCTCCTCGGGCTCCACCGGCTTTGACTCCAAGACCTTCGAGCACCTGAAGTTCTGGTACGACACCCAGGCGTGGCTCCCCAAGAACGCCGTGATCGTGAACCGCGCGGCCTTCAACGCCCTGGACAAGCCCACGCAGGACGCCGTGATGCGCGCCGCCGCCAGCGCCGAGGCGCGCGGCCTGGAGGCCAGCAAGTTCACGAACAAGGACAGCCTGGACAAGCTGCGTGCCAACGGCATGCAGATCCTGCCGCCCTCGCCCCAGCTCAAGGCCGACATGGCCAAGGTGGGCGAGGTGCTGCTCAAGGAGTGGCTCGAGAAGGCCGGCCCCGAGGGCAAGGCGCTCGTGGACGCGTACCGCAAGTAAGGCGCGCGCGTGCGTCGCTTCCTCGACGGCCTGTACGACGGCGCCGCGTGGCTGGCGGCGCTCTTCATGGTGGGCCTGCTGACCATGGTGCTGCTGAGCATCGTGAGCCGGCTGGCCCACTTCCACGTGCCAGGCACCGACG
>JBIIED010000239.1:0-5613 GCA_044237995.1 Rubrivivax sp.
CAAGCCCTGCGAGGCCTGCGGGCGGCCGATGAGCTGGCGCCGCGCGTGGGCGAAGAACTGGGAGCAGGTGAAGTACTGCTCGCAGGCGTGCCGCAGTGGGCGTGGATCGGGCCGAGCGGCGGCATCACTGCCTGCGCCTGCTGTGGCATCTGGAACCTCGACTGGCTCTTCGGCCGGCGCGTCAACCGGCTCGTCAACCGGCCCCTCACCCCGCAAGCGCCGATGAAGGCCGCTCCCCCCATCCGGCAGCTCGTGGTGATCCTGGGCGACCAGCTCAACCGCGACGCCAGCGCCTGGGACGGCTTCGATGCCGCGCGCGACCTGGCCTGGATGTGCGAGGCGCGCGAGGAGGCCACGCACGTGTCCTCCAGCCAGGTGCGCGTCACGCTCTTCCTGAGCGCCATGCGGCACTTTGCCCAGGGCCTGCGCGCCGAAGGCATCCCGCTGGAGTACCTGCAAGGGCACCCCGGAGGCCTGGCCCAGGCCCTGAGCGCGACGCTGGCTGGCCGCCGCGTCGAGCGCGTGGTGATGACCGAGCCGGGGGAGTGGAGGCTGCGCGAGGCCCTGGCGCAGGCAGCGGCCGAGGCCGGCGTGGTGCTCGAGATGCGCGAGGACCGGCACTTCCTGTGCAGCCGAGCCGAATTCGAGCGCCACGCGCACGGCCGGCGCCAGCTGCGCATGGAGTACTTCTACCGCGAGATGCGCCAGCGCCACCGCGTGCTCATGGACGGGGACGAGCCCGCGGGCGGCCAGTGGAACTTCGACGCCGACAACCGCGAGGCCTTCGGGCGCGAGGGCCCCGGGCTCGTGCCCGTGCCGCTGCGCTTCGAGCCCGATGCGCTCACGCGCGAGGTGATCGCCGACGTGCGGGCTCAATACGGCGACCACCCGGGCCGGCTCGAGGCCTTTGCCTGGCCCGTCACGCGCGAGCAGGCGCGCCAGGCCTTGCAGGACTTCGTCACCCACCGGCTGCACGACTTCGGCCGCTGGCAGGACGCGATGTGGGGCGGCCAGCCGTGGCTGTACCACGCGCTCATCTCCTCGTCCCTGAACCTCAAGCTGCTCGATCCGCGCGAGGTGGTGGCCGCCGCCGAGGCGGCGTACCGCGCCGGGCACGTGCCGCTGGCCTCGGCCGAAGGCTTCATCCGCCAGGTGCTGGGCTGGCGCGAGTACGTGCGCGGCATCTACTGGCTGCGCATGCCGGGCTACCTCGAGCTCAACGCACTGGGCGCGCACGAGCCGCTGCCGGCCTTCTACTGGAGCGGGCGCACGCCCATGCGCTGCCTGGCCGATGCGATCGGGCAGACGCTCGAGCACGGCTACGCGCACCACATCCAGCGGCTGATGGTCACGGGGCTGTACGCGCTGCTGCTGGGGGTGCAGCCGCGCCAGGTGCACGAGTGGTACCTCGCGGTGTACGTCGACGCGGTGGAGTGGGTGGAGCTGCCCAACACCCTGGGCATGAGCCAGCACGCCGATGCCGATGCCGGCCCGATGGCCAGCAAGCCCTACGTCGCCACCGGCCAGTACATCTCTCGCATGAGCGACCACTGCCGCGGCTGCCGCTTCGACCCGGCCAAGCGCACGGGCGAGCGCGCCTGCCCCTTCACGACCCTCTACTGGGACTTTCTCGCGCGTCACGAGAAGCGGCTGGCTGCCAACCCGCGCATGGCGCTGCAGGTGAAGAACCTGCGCCGCATCGACGCGGGCGAGCTGCAGGCCATCCGCGACCGGGCCTCGGCGATCCGAGCCGGGCAGGTGGCCACCGAGGGCTGACGCGCGTTGGCCTCGCCTGCCTTGCCGCCCATCCTGGAGCCCACGCTGGAGGCTGCGCGCCAGCGGCTCGCGGCCGTGCAGCCGGGCGCCTACGCGCGCACGCGCAACCACCTCGAAGGCGCCGTCACGCGGCTGTCTCCCTACCTCACGCACGGGCTGCTCACGCTGCGCGAAGTGGTCTCGCACCTGCGCCTGCACCATGGCCTGGACCTGAGCCACAAGCTCGTGCAGGAGCTTGGCTGGCGCGCGTGGTGGCACCACGCCTGGCGCCACCGCGGCGAGGCCATCTTCGCCTCCCTGCACGCCGGGCCGATGCCCGAGCAGGCCTACGCGCGCGCGCTGCCGCCGGACGTCCGCCAGGCCGGCAGCGGCGTGCCCGTGGTCGACCAGGCCGTGCGTACGCTGTGCACGAGCGGCTACCTGCACAACCACGCGCGCATGTGGCTGGCCTCCTACCTCGTGCACGTGCGCCACGTGCACTGGCGTGCCGGCGCAGACTGGATGTACGCGCACCTGCTCGACGGCGACCTGGCGAGCAACCACCTGAGCTGGCAGTGGATCGCAGGAACCGGCAGCCATCAGCCCTATCTCTTCAACGCCGACAACGTGGCGCGCTACGCACCCGAGAGCTGGCACAGCTTCGGCACGGTGGTGGATGCCTCCTACGAGGCTCTCGGGGCGCGCGCAGCCGGGGCGGCGCTTGCCTCGGTCCGTCGCGCGCCTGCTGGCCCCGCGCGGCAGGGTGTGTCGGCCGCAGCGGGCGCCGGGCGCGCGACCACGGCGCCTTTGTGGGACGACGACGAACCGGCCTTCGAGGAGCCTGCGCCGAGCACCCGCCGGCCGGGCCCGGCCCTGCCCGAGCCAGATGCACAGGCCTTCGCGGGCCGGGAGGTCTGGCTCGTGCACCCGTGGTCGCTCGACGGCCCGCCGCGGGATCTGCCAGCCGGCACGCTCGTGGCAGGCCTGTGGCTCGACGAGCACCACGCCCGCTGGCCCTGGAGCCCGCTGCGCTGGGCGTTCGTGGGCACCCGCATGGACGCCCTCACGCAGGCACAGTGGCGCGGCACGGCGGCGCAGTGGCGACAGGCGCTGGCCGGCGCCGCGGCCGTGCGCGGCTGGCAGGACCCGCACCTCGGGGCGCTCGGCCCGGCGCTTGGCTTGGCGCCGCGCGCCGCGGCCTTTGCCGAGCCGCCTGGCCCGTGCCGCTCCTTCTCGCAGTTCTGGCGCGCGGCGCGCTACGCGGACTGAAGCCCGCAGGCCTCAGGCCTCAGGCCGCGGGGGCCCGAAGGGCCGCGAGGTTCGGTCGCTTCACCGGGCAGGCAGATTCGAAGGCCCGTGCCGCGCGCAGCACGCGTGCGTCGTCGAACATCGGGCCCACGAGCTGCAGCCCGATGGGCAGGCCTTCCGCTGTCAGGCCGCAGGGCACGGTGATGGCCGGCTGCTGCGTGAGGTTGAAGGGGTAGCTGAAGGGCGTCCAGCCGAGCATCGACTCGGGCGTCATGGCCTGCTGCCCGGCGGGCCGGGCCTCGAACGCGGGCACGGCCACGCTGGGCGTGACGAGCAGATCGAAGCGCTGCATGAACTGCCGCATGTGCGCGCCCAAGGCGCCGCGTCGCAGGTGCAGCCGCTGCAGCTCGAGCACGCTCAGCCGCTCGCCCAGACGTGCCTGGGCGGCGAAGTCCGGATCCGTGACGGCTTGCTGTGCCGGGCTGAGCGTGTTCCACAGCGTCCAGCTGCCGGCAAACCACAGGCCCGTCGTGATCTCCAGCGGGTCTTCGAAGCCGGGGTCGAGTTGCTCCACGTGCGCGCCCAGCGTCTGGAGCAGCCCCACCGCCTGCGCGCACGCTGCTGCCACCTCGGGGTGCACGTCGCGGGCATATCCGAGCGTGGGCGACCACGCCACGCGCAGCCCGCGCACGCCGTCCTCCAGGCCCACCGAGTAGTCGCGCCCGTCAGGGGGCAGGGCGGTCCAGTCGCGCGCGTCGCTCCCGCTCATGACGGTCAGGGCGAGCGCCGCATCGCGCACGCTCATCGTGTGCGGGCCGATGTGCGCGACCGTGCCGAAGGGCGACAGCGGAAAAGCCGGCACCCGGCCGAAGCTGGGCTTCAAGCCCACGTTGCCGCAAAACGCCGCCGGAATGCGCACGCTGCCCGCGCCATCGGTGCCCATCGCGATCGGGCCCATGCCTGCGGCCACCGCCGCCGCCGCGCCGCCAGAGGAGCCGCCTGGCGAGCGGGCCGGGTTCCAGGGGTTGCGCGTGATCCCGGTGCGCGGCGAATTCGTCTCGCCCTTGCAGCCGAACTCGGGCGTGGCGGTCTTGCCCAGCAGCACGGCGCCAGCCTCGCGCAGCCGCGCAGTGACGGGCGCATCCACGTCCCAGGCCTGCTGCGCATCCACGGTGTGGCTGCCGCGCAGCGTGGGCCAGCCGAAGGTCAGGATCAGGTCCTTGATCGACACCGGCACCCCGTCGAGCGCGCCGCAGGGCTTGCCGCGCTGCCAGCGCGATCGGCTGCGCTCGGCGGCGGCAAGCGCCTCCTCGTGGGCCACGTGGCTGAAGGCACGCAGCAAAGGGTCGAGGGCCTCGATGCGCGCGAGCACGGCCCGCGTGGCCTCCACGGGGCTGGCCTGGCCGCTGCGGTACAGGGCCAGGAGTTCGTGGGCGCTGCAGTCGCACAGGTCGGTGGGGGTCATGCGGGGTCCTCGGGCCGGGGGGTGCCGTCCGCGTCGCCACTCAGCGCCCGAGCAGGTGCAGCAGCGGGATGTGCAGCCGCTCGGCCCAGGCGCGCTCGTTGTGGCCGTAGCCTTCGAAGACGCGGGTGTCGAAGGTGGGCGGGCCGAAGCCCTTTTCGCGCATGAGCGCGTCCACCTGCTCCTGTGCCTGGTCGTAGAGCGCATCGAGCTCGGTGGTGCCGCGGTCCATGTAGAGGCGGTGGCGCCCCGGTTGCGGAAGGTGCTGGCGCAGGTAGGCCAGCGCCGCCGCGGGCACCTCCGTGTTGCGCTCGAAGTAGCCGATCCAGTGCGTGGACAGGCACGCCGCGCCGCCGAAGACCTGCGGGTGCTCGGTGAGCGCGTAAAGCGAGATCAGCCCGCCCATGCTCGAGCCCGCGATGAAGGTGTTGGCCGCTCCCGTGGCGGGGCGATAGCGCGCCTCGATCGCCGGCTTGAGTTCCTCCACCAGGAAGCGCAGGTAGGCGTCCGAGCGCACGGGCCCCATCGCCGCGCGCTGCAGCAGCACGTCGCGCGCGGGGCTCGGGGCGAGGTGGTCCGTGAAGCGCTGCGGGAAGTACTCGGCAAACCGCGTGGGGCCGGTGTTCCACGCACCCACCACGATGAAGGGCCGCACGCGGCGCTGCGCCTGCAGCGCGCCGGCCACCGTCTGCACGTTCCACGCCTGCTTGTTCCAGGTGGTGCGCGCGTCGTAGAGCATCTGCCCGTCGTGCATGTAGAGCACGGCGTGGCTGCCATCGGCCGCGAAGCCCTCGGGCAGCCACACATCCACGTGGCGTGCGGCCACGTGGCGCGAGGCGAAGTCGGACAGGCGCTCGATGCGGCCGGTTTCCACGGCGGGCAGCACGGGGGCTGCGGGTGCGGCGGGCGTCATCGCCTGCGCCCGTTGCAGGCTCGCACCGCCTAGAAGGGCCGCGCCGGCCTGCAGCAGGCGCCGCCTGCGGGCGCTTGCCAACTCAGCTCTCGGCCGTGAAGCCGATGGACTTGACGATCGGGCCCCAGCGCTCGGTGTCGGCCTTGAGCAGCGCGGCCAGCTCCGCCGGCGTGGAGGACTTGGCCTCCAGCCCCATCAGGGCCAGCCCGTCGACCGTCTCCTTGTCGGCCAGCGC
>JBIIED010000240.1:0-5584 GCA_044237995.1 Rubrivivax sp.
CGCAGCACGCGGCTCTCGCCGGTGAGCGTGTCCACCACCACCTCGGTCAGGGCTGCGCCGTAGGCGAAGTAGTAGAAGGGGTGGCCGGTGAGGGTGGCGCGGTCCCAGTGCAGGCCGGGGGTGGCGTAGAAGCCGTCGCTCCACAGCTGCACGCGGGCCAGGTAGGCCAGGGCGACGATGTCCTCGAAGCGCGCTTCATGCGTGCCCACGCGCAGATGACCACCCTCGAAGCGGACCGCCTCGGCTCGGTGCGTCGCGGCCTGGGGCTCCCCGGATGCGCCTGTGCTCGCCGCTGCGCCGGCACCCGACTGCGTGAGCGTTCCCACCCAGAAGGCGGCGAGCCGCTCGCGGATGCGCCGCGCCGCATCCTGCGCGGCCTTGCCGTTGAGGTCCGTGCCCGTGGAGGCCGCGGTGGCCGAGGTGTTGGCGACCTTGCTCGTGTCGGTGGCGGTGCAGCGCACGCGCGAGAGCCCGAGCCCGAGCTCGTGCGCCACCACCTGCGCCACCTTCGTGTTCAGGCCCTGGCCCATCTCGGTGCCGCCGTGGTTCACGAGCACCGAGCCGTCGGTGTAGACGTGCACGAGCGCGCCGGCCTGGTTGAAGTGCGTGACGTTGAACGAGATGCCGAACTTCACCGGCGTGAGGGCCAGGCCGCGCTTGAGCACGGTGCTCGAGGCGTTGAAGCGTGCCACTTCCGCGCGGCGCGCCGCGTAGCGGCTGTCTTGCACCAGGCGCGCGGTGAGGGCGTGGATGATGTTGTCGCGCACGGGCTGCCCGTAGGGCGTGGCCTGGACGACCGCATCGGGCTGGTGTTCTGTCGGTGATTCGGCGTAGTAGTTGGCCTGCCGCACCGCCAGCGGATCACGGCCCAGGGCACGTGCGATCTCGTCGACGATCACCTCGATGGCCAGCGCCCCCTGCGGCCCGCCGAAGCCGCGAAAGGCCGTGTTGCTCTGCGTGTTCGTGCGCACGAGCCAGCCTTCCATGGCCACGTTGGGCAGCCAGTAGGCGTTGTCGAAGTGGCAGATGGCGCGCGTGAGCACGGGCGGCGAGAGATCGGTGGACCAGCCGGCCTGGCACAGCATCGTCACCTGCACGCCGAGCACGCGGCCGGCCTCGTCGAAGCCCGCCTCGTAGTCGAATTCGAAGCCGTGGCGCCGGCCGGTGACGAGGAAGTCGTCGTCGCGGTCCACGCGCAGCTTGACGGGGCGGCGCAAGCGCGCGGCGGCCAGTGCCGCCGAGGCGGCAAAGACGGCCGACTGCGACTCCTTGCCGCCGAAGCCGCCGCCCATGCGGCGGCACTCCACCTGCACGCGGTGCGCGGGCTGCGCGAGCACGTGCGCCACCACGTGCTGCATCTCGCTGGGGTGCTGGGTGGAGCACAGCACGCGCATCGCGCCGTCCTCGCCGGGCTGGGCGTAGGAGATGTGACCCTCCAGGTAGAACTGCTCCTGCCCGCCGAGCGAGAAGCGGCCGGCGAGCCGGTGCGGGGCGGTGTCGATGGCCTGGCGCGTGGCCCCTGGCGACTGCTCGCGGGTCAGGCGCAGTGGCGCGCCCAGGTGCAGCCCCTGGGCGTGGGCCTCGCGCACGTCGAAGACGGCAGGCAGCGCATCGATGCGCACGAAGTCTTTCGCGCGTGCGGCGGCGCGCCGGGCCTGTTCACGCGTGGCGGCCACCACCACGAAGAGGGGTTGCCCGAGGTACTGCACGCTGCCGCAGGGCTCGCCTTGGACGATGGGCGCGAGCACCGGGTCGTCGTGCACGATCGGCCCGCAGTCGTTGGTGCCGGGGATGTCGGCGGCCGTGAGCACGTCCACCACGCCTGGCAGCGCGCGCAGCCCGGCGACGTCCACCGCCCGCAGCCACCCGTGCGCCACGGGCGACAGCCCGAGCGCGGCGTGCAGCGTGCCGGCGAGTTCGGGGGTGTCGTCGGTGTAGGCGGCCTGGCCGCTCACGTGCAGCGCTGCCGACTCGTGGGGGCGGGAGATGCCCACCTCGCCTGCCGGGCTGGCCGCTGCATCAGCCGTGTTGGCAGCCGGCCCGAGAGCGGGCGACTGCGGCGCCGCGGGTTCGTGCGGACGGTTCACGGTGCCCCCTCGCGCGCGAAGACCGAGGTGAGCGCGGGCGGCAGGGGCGATGCCCCGCGGGTTTCGAGCCACAGCCGTTCCAGCAGCCCGCGCGCGGCCTGGCGACGGTAGCCGGCGCTGGCGCGAAGGTCGGTCAGCGGCGTGAAGTCTGCCTCGAGCGCAGCCTGCGAGGCGCGCAGCGCTGCCTCGCTCCAGGGCTGGCCCCGAAGCGCCGCCTCGGCGCCATGGGCACGGCGCACGGTGGCGGCCATGCCACCGAAGGCCAGCCGCACGTCCACGACGCGCTCGGCGCCGTCCAGGCGCAGGTACAGGCCCGCGCACAACGCCGAGATGTCGCAGTCGAAGCGCTTGCTGATCTTCCAGCCGCGCACGTGCGTCTTGTCGCCCGTCGCATCGGGTGAGATGGGAGTTGCGGGGGCTGCGGGAGGTCCGGGCGGTGTGTCCGGCACCTCGGCGGCCTCGACGAACTCGCCTGCTTCCAGGCGGTTGCGCATGTAGTCGACGTAGAAATCCTCCAGCGCGAGGGTGCGGCGCACCGCGCCGCGGCGCAGCACGAGTCGCGCGCCCAGCGCCATCAGGATCGGCGCACTGTCGCCGATGGGCGAGCCGTTGGCGAGGTTGCCCACGAGCGTGCCGGCATGCCGCACGGGCGGCCCGGCAAAGCGCAGGCCCACCTCGGCCAGCGTGGGCCAGCGGGCGGCGATGGCCTGCCAGGCATCTTCCAGTGGTGCGGCCGCGCCGATGTGCAGCGTGCCCTCGCGCCACTGCACGTGCCGCAGCTCGCTCACGTCGCCCAGGTAGATGAGGTTGCCCAGGTCGCGGAACTGCTTGGTCACCCACAGGCCGATGTCGGTGGAGCCGGCCAGCAGGCGCGCGCCAGGGTCGGCCAGGCGCAGCGCGGCCAGCTCATCGGCCGTGCGCGGGGCGTGGAAGTGGTCGATGCGCCCGCCTTGCGCCGCGTTGGGCGCGGCGTGGTGCAGGGCCGAGGCCGCCGGGCCCGCTTTCAGGGCCCGCAGTTGGTCGGCCAGCGCCTGCACGTCCAGGCGCCTGACCGGTACCTCGAACATGCGCTGCCCGGCCTCCAGGATCGGGCGGTAGCCGGTGCAGCGGCACAGGTTGCCGGCGAGGTCGTCGGCGAGCTGCCCGCGCGTGGGGCGCGTGCCGGCTGCGCAGTGGCGCTCGTAGGTGGCCGCCAGCGACATCACGAAGCCCGGTGTGCAAAAGCCGCACTGCGAGCCATGGCACTCGACCATGGCCTGCTGCACGGGGTGCAGCGCGCCGGGCCCGCCGAGGTCTTCCACCGTCAGCAGCGCCTTGCCGTCCAGCGTGGGCAGGAAGCGGATGCAGGAGTTGACCGGGCGCAGGCTCAGCGGGCCGGCGACCGTTGCCCGCGCCGAGGCAGGTGCGTCCTCGGCAAGCTCGGCCACGATGACCGTGCAGGCCCCGCAATCGCCCTCGGCACAGCCTTCCTTTGTGCCCGTGCAGCGTGCGTCCTCGCGCAGCCAGTCGAGCACGCTGCGCGTGACGGGTGCATCGGCCACCGACTGCAGCGCGCCGCGGTGAAGGAAGCGGATCGGCCGCTGCGGGGCGTCGGAGGTGTCGGCCGCGCAGGCCGGCCCGGGTGGACCCGGTGGGCCGGAGGGGCCAGTTGGGCCGGAAGGGGGGGCGGGCGAGTCGGATGGGCTCATCGGAGGTGTGCGGGCGGTCGGGCGAACCGTGGCGGGCTCCCCGGCCGCGCAAGGCACGTGCGGGCAAGGCGCGACACCTCGGGACGTACGACCGGTCTTACCAGGGTAGCGCGCAAGGGGTCAATTGGTATACGTAAACAGCATATAACAACATAATCCAGTGCGTATGACAAAACCGGCTCCGTCCCCGACGATCGCGGCCCATGTCGACCTTCGCCTCGTCCGGGTGCTCCACACCGTGATTGCCGAACGCAGCGTCTCGCGCGCGGCGCTCAAGCTGCAGGCCTCGCAGCCCCTGGTGAGTGCCCAGCTCAGGCGGCTGCGTGCGCTCACGGGCGATCCGCTGCTGGTGCGCGCCGGGCGCGGGCTCGTTCCGACGCCCGCGGCGCTGGCCATGCTCGAGCCGGCGCAGCGGCTGCTGGCCGAGGCGGAGCGGCTGTTCTCGCCGCGCCAGCGCCGCGCGCCCTTCGAGCCGGCGGGCAGCACGCTCACGGTGCGCATCGCCACCAGCGACTACCTCGACCCCTGGTTCCTGCCCACGGTCGTGGCGCGGCTGCAGCGCGAGGCCCCGGGCCTGGTCGTGGAGATGGTGCCGCTGTCGGCCGACCTGGACTTTCGCCGCAAGCTCGAGCTCGGCGAGGTCGACCTCGTCGTGGGCAACTGGCTGCATCCGCCGGCCGAGCTGCATCTGGGGCGGCTCATCACCGATGAGGTGGTGTGCCTGGTGGCGGCCGATCATCCCGCCGCGCGCCAGCCCCGCGCCTGGACGCGCGAGCGCTACCTCGCCTGCGCCCACGTGGCCCCGAGCGCGCTGCACGCCTCCTTTCCCGGCGTGATCGACGAGCACCTGCAAAGCATCGGCCTCGCGCGCCGCATCGCCGTGCGCGCGGCGCATTTCGGGCTGATTCCGGGGATGGTGGCGCGCACGCAGCTCGTGCTGACCACCGGGCGCCAGTTCTGCACCCGCGTGGCCGCCGGCCAGGGCCTGCGGATCGTGCCGTGCCCGGTGGAGTTTCCGCCGATGGCCTACTACCAGCTCTGGCACGCGCGCACGCACCAGGCCCCGGCGCTGCGCTGGCTGCGCGAGCAGGTGCGCGACGTGGCGCGCGAGCTCGCGCAGGGCGTAGCGACATGAGCGGGCACACCCTCGTGCACACGGCTGCGTCCACGGCTGCGTCCACGGCGGCGTCCACTGGCGCGCCCAAGCCCGCGCACCCGCCTGAACGCTTTGCCCTGCGCGGCGACCTCCTCGACTTCACCGCCGAGCCCGCGCTGGACGACCCGGCCTGTCCCTCCGTGCGCTGGCGGCCTGCGCACTGGGTGCTGGTCGAGCACGGGCGCATCGCTGCCGTGCAGCCGCACGACCCGCCCGAGGGCTGGCCTCGCATCGACCACGCCGGCTGTCTCGTGCTGCCGGGCTTCATCGACACCCACGTGCACAGCGCGCAGCTTGACGTCATCGGCGCCTGGGGCACCCAGCTTCTGGACTGGCTGCACACGCACACCTTCCCGGCCGAGCAGCGCATGGCCGATCCTGCACACGCGGCCCGCATGAGCGGCACCTTCCTGGATGCGCTGCTGGCCGTGGGCACGACCAGCGCCTGCGTGTTCCCCACCGTGCACGCCGTGTCGCTGGATGCGCTCTTCGAGGAGGCGAGCGTGCGTGGCATGCGCCTGGTGGCGGGCAAGGTGCTGATGGATCGGCATGCCCCGGCTGCCCTGTGCGATGCGGCCGATCCGGCCGTGGCCGAGCGTGTGTGCCGGGCGCAGATCGAGCGCTGGCACGGCCGAGGGCGCCTGGCCTACGCC
>JBIIED010000241.1:0-5539 GCA_044237995.1 Rubrivivax sp.
GGCGCGAGGGGCGCAGCTCGCCCAGTGCCGACAGGAACGGCGCGCCCTCGGGCGTGGTCTTGCCCCACACCGCCGGGCGCTGCCCGGCGGGGGCGTGGAAGAGCAGCGCCTTGAGCTGCTGCTCCACCACCGGCGCCTTCTCCTCGATCACGAGCACGCGCTCCAGGCCCTGCGCGAAGGCCAGCAGCCGCGTGGTCTCCACCGGAAAGGTCAGCCCCACCTTGTAGACGCGCACCCCTGCGGCCTCCAGCGCCTGCAGCGGAATCTCCAGCCGCCGCAGCACCTCCAGGAAGTCCAGGTGGGCCTTGCCTGCGGTGACGATGCCCGCGTGCGCCTGCGCAGCCGGCACGACGAAGTGGTCGATCCGGTTCACGCGGGAGAAGGCGGCCACGGCTGCGAGCTTGTCGTGCAGCCGCGACTCGATGCGCAGGGAAGGGAGGTCCGGCCAGCGCATGTGCAGCCCGTCGGGCGGCGGCTCGTGGCCGGTGGCGGCGCGCACCGAAGCGGCGTCCTGCCAGGCGGCCGTGCGTGCCGCCAGTGCGTCGAGGTCTACCGTGCAGGCGCTCTCGATCACTTCGGACAGCGCGGTGAGCCCGACCCAGTTGCCGCTGTAGCGCGACAGCGCCCAGCCATACAGCCCGAACTCGATCACCTCGGCCACACTGGCGGGCGAGACCACCGGCATGTGCCAGGCTTGGAAGGCGAGCTCGCTCTGGTGCGGCATGGAGGAGGACACGCAGCCGTGGTCGTCACCGGCCACGACGAGCACCCCGCCGGCGGGCGAACTGCCGAAGGCGTTGCCGTGCTTGATGGCGTCGCCCGCGCGGTCCACCCCCGGGCCCTTGCCGTACCACATCGCAAAGACGCCCTCGGCCGTGCGTGCCGGATCGGCCTGCACGCGCTGCGTGCCGAGCACGGCCGTGGCGGCGAGCTCCTCGTTGACGGCGGGCAGGAACCGGATGCCGTGCTCGGCCAGGCCTGCGCCTGCACGCCAGACGGCCTGGTCCACCGCGCCCAGCGGGGAGCCACGGTAGCCGCTGAGGAAGCCCTTGGTGTCCAGCCCCCGTTTCGCGTCGAGCGCGCGCTGCATCAGCAGCGTGCGCAGCAAGGCCTGGGTGCCGGTCAGGTAGACCGTGCCCGAGGCGGCCCACAGTGCGTCGGCCAGTTGTGCGCCGGGGCGCACGAGCGCAGTCGGTGGTGCGAGGGAAGGCAGGGGCGAGGCCATGTCGGTGCAGTCTCCTGAAGCCAGCTTATGCGCCTTGAAGGGGAAAGTTCTGCCAATCCACGCTAGATTCCAGCCTGATTGGAGCAGGAACTTTCATCAAATGTCATCCAGCGAGGAATTTCATCTCGACCCGCTCGGCCGGGCCATCCTGGCCGAGCTCATGCGCGACGCCAGCCAGACGCTGCAGCAGATCGCCGAGCGGGTGGGGCGCTCGCCGAGCCCCGTGTGGAAGCGCATCCAGGAGATGAAGGCCGCCGGCGTGATCCGCGGCCACACGGTGGTGGTCGACCCCGAGCGCGTGGGGCTGGGCCTGCGCGTCATCGTGGCCTGCAACCTGGCGCAGCACAGCGAGGAGACCGTGCGCCGCTTCGAGCACGCCGTGGCAGCCTGCCCCGCCATCGTCGAGTGCCGCAGCACCACGGGCGAGTCCGACTACCTCATGACGGTGCTCGTGCCCGACATCCGCGCCTATGAGCGCTTCCTGCATGACACGCTGTTTCGCCTGCCGGGCATCACGCACGTGCGCTCCTCGATCGTGCTCAAGGAGGTGAAGGCCGAGGTGCGGCTGCCGCTGCCGGGGGCCGTGGCCACGCCGGCCGCACCCCGGCGCACGGCTCGCCGGCTCAAGGCAGGGAGCGCCTGAGGATCGAGGCGATCGTGCGCTCGCGAGCCCGTGGCGGCAGGCCGCCCAGGCTCGGCATCCGGCCGGCTGCCAGCAGGTCCGCCAGGCCGTGCGCGAGGCCCCAGGCGGTGGCCACGTCCTGCAGTGCGGAGCGGTTCTTCATCGGGGAGGCGCGGTTGCCGCTCACCTGCGCGACGTGGTGCACGAGGTCGTCGAAGGAGGCTCGGGCGGCCAGGCCGAGCTGCTCGCTTTGGAAGTCCGGGCGGCGCGAGCCGAACATCAGCCGAAAGAGCGCCGGGCTCTCCAGGGCAAAGGCCACGTAGCCCAGGCCGGAGGCGACGAGCTGCTCGCGCGGCTCGGGCCGCGCCTGGCGCCGGAAGTCTTCCTGGCGGGCGGCAAAGCGCTCGAAGCCGCGCGCGGCCAGGGCCGTGAGCAGGCCGTCGGCGTCGCGGAAGTGGTGGGCCGGCGCGGCGTGGCTCACGCCGGCGCGCTTGGCCACGCCGCGCAGCGAGAAACCCTCGATGCCCTTCTCGACGAGTTCGGCCTCGCCAGCGTCGAGCAGCGTGGCGGCGAGGTCGCCGTGGTGGTAGGGGCGCGGGGCGGGCGCATCACTGGGCGCATCACCAGGTGCATCACCGGGCGGTGGGCGGCTGGGGTCCATGCCGGCATTCTTGGGCGGGAGACCTGACGATGTCAAGATTAAGGTTGACAGTGTAAAGATTCAAGCCATAATGTTGACACTGTCAAGACGCCGCTGCGCCAGGAGTGACCCCCATGAGCCCCGACTCGTTGTTCCAGATCGCCAACCCGATCGCCCTGGCGGGCTGGATTGCACTGGCCTTGAGCCCGCTTGCGCCGCGTGCGCTCGGGCTCTTCGCAGGCGCCGCGGTGCCGCTCGTGCTGTCGGCCGGCTACGCCGCCATCGTGCTGGCGCACTGGAGTTCGGGCCAGGGCGGCTTCGACAGCCTGAAGTCGGTGGAGCAACTCTTCCAGAGCCGCTGGCTGCTGCTCGCCGGCTGGGTGCACTACCTCGCCTTCGACCTCCTGCTGGGCGCGTGGGCGGTGCGCACGGCGCGGCGCGAGGGCATCTCGCACGGGCTCGTGCTGCCTTGCCTGCTGGCCACCTTCCTCTTCGGGCCGGCGGGCTACCTGCTGTTCCAGTGCCTGCGCGCCGCGCACCGCTCGGGCGCAAAGCCCGCAGCCGCCACGCCCGCCACGCCCGCCGCAGCAGGCGCAGGGCTCGCACCTGCCATGCCCGGCCCGGCCCCGGCTGCTCCGAGGCGGGGCGGCTTCTCGATGGCGCGGCTGGCGGCCGACTCACCGCGCTACACGCCACTGGCCATCGTGCTGGCGCTGGCGGTGGTGCCGCTGTTCGGGGCGCTCATGCTCGATGCGCGGGTCTTCCAGGGCATCAACGTGTGGATCAAGCCCATCAAGTTCCACGTCGCGCTCGTCGTGTACCTCCTCACGCTGGCCTGGTTTGCGCGCTTTGCCGCGCCGGAGTTCACGAGCCGGCCGTGGTGGCGCTGGCACGAGCGTGCGGTGGTGGTGGCGGTGGTGCTCGAGTTGATCTGGATCGTGGGCGCCGCGGCACTGGCCACTGGCTCGCACTACAACCGCTCCACGCCGCTGATGGGCGCGATCTACGGCTTCATGGGGCTGGCTGCCATCCTGCTCACCTCGGCCAGTGCCACGCTGGCCGTCGCGATCCAGCGCAACCGGGGCAGCCTGCTGTCACCGGCTGTGCGCGCGGGGCTGGTCTGGGGCCTGGGCCTGACGCTGCCGCTCACGCTCGTGACGGCCGGCACCCTCTCCTCCATGGGCAGCCATTGGGTGGGTGGCGCCGGCAGCGACGCCGGCGGCCTTGCCCTGATGGGCTGGGCGCGTGATGGCGGCGACTTGCGCGTGTCCCACTTCTTTGCCACCCACGCGATGCACGTGGTGCCACTGGCTGCGCTGGGCTGCGCGCGCCTGTTCGGGCGCGATACCCTGATGCCCGTGCGCGCCGTGGGGCTGGCCTATGCCGCATTCGTGGCCGCCACCTTCGTCCAGGCGCTGATGGGGCGGCCCTTCCTGGCCGCCTGACCGTCTCGGGGTTCTTGCGGGCAAGGGGTGAGCGGCCGGGCAGCCGCCTGCGCGCACCCTGGGCTATCCTTGCCCGCCGTGAACGCCGCCGATCCCGCCACGGAGCCCGCGCCCGAATCTGCATCTGCATCTGCATCTGCGCCCGCACCCCCACAGCCACTGACCGGTCTGCGCGTGGTCGAGTTCACGCACATGGTGATGGGCCCGACCTGCGGGATGGTGCTGGCCGATCTCGGCGCCGAGGTGATCAAGGTCGAGCCGCTCGAAGGCGAGGGCACGCGGCGCCTGCTCGGGGCAGGCGCGGGCTTCTTCCCCCTCTTCAACCGCAACAAGCTCAGCATCGGCATCGACCTGAAGCGGGCCGAGGGCGCCGACATCGCGCGGCGCCTGGCCCGCAGCGCCGACGTGGTGGCCGAGAACTTCAAGCCCGGGGCATTGGCCAAGTACGGGCTCGACTACCCGAGCCTGTCCGCCGGCCACGAGCGCCTCGTCTACGTCAGCCTCAAGGGCTTCCTGCCCGGCCCCTACGACCAGCGCCCGGCCCTCGACGAGGTGGTGCAGATGATGGGCGGGCTGGCGTACATGACCGGCCGCCCGGGCGATCCGCTGCGTGCGGGCACCAGCGTCAACGACATCATGGGCGGCCTCTTCGGCGCCATCGGGGTGCTCGGGGCGCTGATCCAGCGCGGGATCACCGGCCGCGGGATGGAGGTGCAGTCGGCCCTGTTCGAGAACAACGTGTTCCTCATGGGCCAGCACATGCTGCAGTACGCCGTGACGGGCCGCCACCCCCAGCCCATGCCCGCGCGCGACAGCCCCTGGGCCGTGTACGACGTGTTCACCGTGCGCGACGGCGAGCAGATCTTCCTGGCTGCCGTGAGCGATGCCCAGTGGCTGGTCTTCTGCGACGTGCTCGGCCTGCCCGACCTCAAGGCCGATCCGGGCCTGGCCACCAACAACGACCGTGTGCGCGCACGCGCGGCGCTGCTGGCCACCCTGCGAGAGCGCCTGGCCACGCGCAGCGCGGCCGAGCTGGCGGAGCTCTTCGAGGGCGCCGGCCTGCCCTTTGCCCCCATCCGCCGGCCGCAGGACCTCTACGACGACCCGCACCTGCGCGCCACGGGTGGCCTGGCCGACATCGTGCTGCCCGAGGGCTCGAAGGCCGGGCAGGTCGTGAAGACGACGCTGTTGCCGGTCACGCTCGACGGTGCGCGCCTGGGCGTGCGGCACGACCCGCCGCGCCTGGGTGAACACACGACGGCGCTGCTGCAGGGCCTCGGTTACGCCGAGGCGGAGATCCAGAGGTTCAGGCAGGAGGGGCTGGTGTCCTGAGCCAGGACGGCCGAGCCGCTGCCGCACAGTGCAAGCCGTTGGCCGTCGCCCCTTCCACCTTCCCTTGCAATCCATCCTTCCACGCAACCACCCCCCAAGGAGACCCGCACCATGCGCACGAATGCCTTCGACCGCCGCCGCCTCCTGGCTCTCGCCCTGGGCGCCTCGGCGGGCACCTGGGGCGCCCTCGCCGGGCGGCCCGCTGCCGCCCAGGAGCGCACCGTGCGCTTCATCCTGCCCAATGCCACAGGCTCCGGCGTGGACGCCATCACGCG
>JBIIED010000242.1:0-5536 GCA_044237995.1 Rubrivivax sp.
ACCATCGACTTCACGGGCACGAGCGCGCAGCTGCCCAACAACTTCAACGCCCCCAAGGCGGTGACGATGGCTGCGGTGCTGTACGTCTTTCGCACCCTCGTGGAGGACGACATCCCCCTCAACGCCGGGTGCCTCAAGCCGCTGCAGGTGATCGTGCCCGAAGGGTGCATGCTCAACCCGAATCCGCCTGCGGCGGTGGTGGCCGGCAACGTCGAGACCTCGATGTGCGTGACCAACGCCCTGTACGGCGCACTCGGGCTGATGGCGGCCTCGCAGTGCACGATGAACAACTTCACCTTCGGCAACGACCGCTACCAGTACTACGAGACGATCTCCGGTGGCAGCGGTGCAGGGGCCCGGCTGGATGCCTCGGGCCATGTCACGGGCGGCTTCGCCGGCACGAGCGTGGTGCAGACCCACATGACCAACTCGCGCCTGACCGACCCGGAGGTGCTCGAGTTCCGCTTCCCGGTGCGGCTGGAGACCTACGAGATCCGCGCCGGATCCGGTGGCGCCGGGCGCTGGCGCGGGGGCGACGGCGGTGTGCGGCGCGTGCGCTTCCTCGAGCCGATGACGGCCTCCATCCTGTCCAACGGGCGCGAGGTGCCGGCCTTTGGCATGGCCGGTGGCGAGCCCGGGGCCTGTGGCGCCAACCGGGTGGAGCGTGCGGACGGGCGGGTGGAGCGGCTGCGCCACATCGGCAGCGTCGAGATGGCGGCCGGCGACGTGTTCGTGATCGAGACGCCCGGCGGCGGGGGCTACGGGGCCGCGGTGGAGGCAGATGCCACCCAGGCCTCGACCTTCTCGCGCAGCTGAGCGGCGCTGAAGGGCTTGGCGAGCCAGTCGTCCATCCCGGCCAGCAGGCAGTCGTCGCGGCTGCCGAGGATGGCGTTGGCCGTGACGGCGATGATCGGGGTGCGTGCCGACCCGCGCGTGCGCTCCGCCTCGCGCATCAGCCGCGCGGCCTCCAGGCCGCTCATCACGGGCATCTGCACGTCCATCAGCACGGCCTGGAAGGCCTGCTGCCCGAAAACCTGCACCGCCTGGGAGCCGTCCACAGCCAGGACGACGCGGTAGCCCTGGCGCTCGAGCAGCCAGGTCATGAGCTTCTGGTTGGCCGGGTTGTCCTCCACCAGCAGGACACGCGGGGCGTTGTCGGCCACCTCCGCCAGCGGCATCGGCCCGCTCGTCTGGCCATCGGGCGGGGCCTCGACGACCGCCTGCGACCACTGGGGCTCCAGGAGCGGCAGCGTCACGTGGAACACGCTGCCCAGCCCGGGCAGGCTCTCCACCCAGATGCGCCCGCCCATGAGCTCGACCAGGCGCTTGCTGATGCTCAGCCCCAGGCCGGAGCCGCCATAGCGCCGCGTGGTGGAGGCGTCCTCCTGCACGAAGGCCTCGAAGATGTGCTCGTGCATCGCGGGAGAAATGCCGATGCCGGTGTCCTTCACGGCCAGATGCAGCAGAGGTTGTTCGCTGCCCACCGCATCGCACCCGAGCACGAGGTCCACGCGGCCCTTCTCGGTGAACTTCACCGCGTTGCTCAAAAGGTTCAGCAGAACCTGGCGCACGCGCGTGGGGTCTCCCGTGAGGGCCACTGGCAGCTCGCCCTGGACGCGGTAGGACACCGGGAGCTGCTTGGCCTGGGCGAGTGCCCGAACGACGCCACAGGCTTCCTGCGCGATGGAGGCGGGGTCGTAGGGGACGCGCTCGATCTGCAAGCGCCCGGACTCGATGCGGGAGAAGTCCAGGATGTCGTTGATCACGGCCATGAGCGCGTTGGCCGAGGTGCGCGCGATGGTGAGGAACTCGCGCTGTTCCTCTGTCAGGGGTGTCTCCAGCGCGAGGTCGGTCATGCCGATGATGCCGTTGATGGGCGTGCGGATCTCGTGGCTCATGTTGGCCAGGAACTCGCTCTTGACGCGGTTGGCCTCCTCGGCGGCATCGAGCGCGCGCTCCAGGGCCTTGCGGCTCGTCTCGCGCTCGGCCACGAGGCGTCCGACCGTGGCCGACAGCTGTGCGACGTCCTCCGCTCCTTCGGGTACTGCCCCGTCGGGGGCCTGCGCCCGCAGGCCTGCCAGCACCTGGCGCAGCGACACGAGCGCACGCTCGCGGGCCTGCAGTTCGCCGCGCAGGCTCGCGGCCGTCTCGTTGAGCGTCTGCACCATCGGCCGGAACTCCAGCGGCATCCCCTCGATGAGAGGCTCGATCGCTGGGGAGCGCTCGGGCTGCTCGCTGCGCCCGACCAGCAGCGCGCGATCCAGGGTACCCAGCCACTTCTTCAGCGGGTACAGGATCAGCAGCATGCCGCCCACGAGCGCAGCCACCGACAGCACGAGCGCCGACTGCACGAGGCGCCACAGATCGTTGGTGAAGCGCTCGGTGTCGAAGCTCAGGCGCAGCACGCCGTAGTCGCGCCCGCCGGCGGTGATGACCTGGTTCACATCCGACAGGTGCGCCGCCACGCGCACGCGCAGCCACTCGGGCGGCGGCACGGCAGAGGGTGCATTGGCACGTGCGCGCAGCACCGCGCCGTTGGTGTCGATGAAGGTGGCGGTCGCAAAGGGCGAGCGCGAGACGGTCTTGTCCAGCGTGCGCTGGATCGTGTCGAAGTCGCCGATGACTGCGCTCTCGGTGACGATCTGGCCGGTGAGCTGGTTGAGCATCAGCGCGGCCTGCTGCGCCTCCTCCAGCGTCTGCTCGAAGTTGAAGCGGTAGAAGATGCCCAGCCCCAGGCTCACGAACAGCAGCAGCGTGACGGCGTACAGCGCGAAGACGCGCCCCACCAGCGACTGCGGCAGCCTCAGCGGGAAGCGGCGCAGTCGCATCGGTATCTCAGCGCAGCGCGGGCGGCGCCTTCTGGTAGAAGCGCCTGTACGAGGCGTAGTCGGCGTCGGACGCGGGGACGAAGTAGGCCTGATCGCTCAGCCCCACCGTCTCGGAGGCGCGCCGCAGGATGTCGCGGCCCACGGGATCCTGGTGCATCTCGACGAAGGCCTTGGCCACCGCGCGCACGTGCGCGTCGGGTACCTTGTTCGAGGCCATGAGTGCCAGGTCGTGGTAGCCCTCGGAGGTCCACAGGACGCGGAACTTCTTGTTTTCGCGGTTGGCGTAGCCTTCGACCAGCATCGAGTTGCTGCCGGTGGCCTGGGCGCGGCCGGCAAACATCTGCGCGAAGGCGGCGTTCTGGTTGCCGCCGAACTCCACCTTCACGTTGATGCCGCGCGCCAGCAGCTGGCCATAGGTGACCTTGTAGCCAATGAAGGCCTCGGGCCCGGCGAAGACCACCGTCTTGCCGTCGAGCTCCTCGAGCCGCTGGACGGGCGAGTCGGCCGGCACGGC
Source organism: Rubrivivax sp. (assembly GCA_044237995.1). Taxonomy (GTDB): domain Bacteria; phylum Pseudomonadota; class Gammaproteobacteria; order Burkholderiales; family Burkholderiaceae_C; genus Rubrivivax. The sequence goes on from JBIIED010000242.1 coordinate 3,343, forward strand.
GATCTGGCCGTAGATCTGCGGCACGTTGCGGCGACCGAAGACCTTCCAGCCAAGCTGGTCGCGCTCGGGCGAGAAGAGGTGGTTGGAAAACACGAACTCGACCTCACGCGCGAGGACGTAGCTCGTGGTGTCGGCCGAGGTGCGGCCGATCTTGAGCTCGAGCCGCACGCCGCTCTTGCTCTCCACGTATTGCATGATCGGGTTCCAGTAGGCAGCCGTCTTGGCGATGTCCCACTGGTTCACGGGCGAGAAGCGGTAGACGGTGGCCGCGCTCTGCGCGTGGGCCGGCTGACCGGCCGGGCCCAGGACGCTCAGCGCCGCCGCCAGCGGCAGGGCGATGCGAAGGCGTGACACGGACATGTTCAGGCTCCTGAAGGTGAGGGCAGCGGCAGCTGCTCCGGGGCGGTTGCAGAGGAACCCTCGTAGACGCGCCGCCACTGCTCGAACACTTCGGCGGGCTGGGGCCGCGCGTACAGGTAACCCTGCACCTCGTCGCAGCCCATCGTGCGCAGGCGTTGAGCCACATCCGCCTCCTCGATGCCCTCGGCCACGGTCGTCAGCCTCAGGCTGCGCGCGATCTGCAGCATCGCCTCCACGATGGCCCGATCCTGGTCGTCGTGGCGAAGATTGGTGATGAAGGAGCGGTCGATCTTGAGCTTGTCCACCGCCAGGCGCTTGAGGTAGGCCAGGCTCGAGTAGCCGGTGCCGAAGTCGTCGATCGTCAGCCGGATGCCCTGCTGCTTCCAGCGCTTGAGCAGCGACATCACCATGTCGTCGCTTTGCAGCAGGATGGACTCGGTGAGCTCGAGCTCGAGCAGGCCCGGGTCGAGCCCCGTGGCGTCGAGCGCGGCGCGAACGTCGGCCTCGACGAGGCCCTGGCGGAACTGCATGGCCGAGAGGTTGACCGCCACGGACAGCCGCGGCAATCCCGAGGTGTGCCAGCGCGCCGCCTGCCGGCAGGCCTCGTGAAGCACCCAGCGCCCGATGGGAACGATCAGGCCCGTCTCCTCGGCGGCCGCGATGAAGGACACCGGAGGCAGCAGGCCGTGGCCGGGCCGGCGCCAGCGGATCAGTGCCTCCACCCCCACGACCTGGTTGTCCGACAGTCTGACCTGCGGCTGATAGTGCAGCTCGAACTCCTCGCGCTCGATCGCCAGCGCCAGCGCCTCGCGTGTCTTGACGTACTGCACGAGGTTGGCGTTCATCTGCGGCTCGAAGAACCGGAAGCTGCTCGGCCCCGTCTTCTTGGCCTCGTACAGCGCCATGTCGGCGTTGCGCATGAGCGTCTCGCCACTGGCGCCGTCCTGCGGGTAGATCACGGCCCCGACGCAGAACGACGTGACCACCTGGATGCCGTCCAGATCGAAGGGCTCGAGGTGGCGCGCCAGGATGCGCTCGCAGGCGTTGGCGACCTGGTTGGCGCTCTTCACGTTGGGCAGCACGATCATGAACTCGTCGCCCGAGAGGCGGCACAGGGAGTCCTCGGCGCGCAGGCAGCCATTCAGCCGCCGGGCCACGCTCTTGAGGAGCAGGTCGCCCAGGGCATGGCCATGGGTGTCGTTGACGTACTTGAACTTGTCCAGGTCCAGGTAGAGCAGTGCGAGCTGGGTCTGGTGGCGCGAAGCCGCACCGATGGCCTGCTGCAGCCGCTCCAGGCCGAGCACGCGGTTGGGCAGGCTCGTGAGCGGGTCGTGGAAGGCCAGGAAGTCGATCTGCTGGCGCGCCTGCTCCTGTGCGGTGACGTCCAGGAACACGCCGTGCATGCGCACGGCGCGCCGGCTTTCGCCCTCGCCCTCGAACTGGGTGCGGCCGCTGCATTGCACCCAACGCTGGGTGCCGTCGGGGCGGATGACGCGGTGCTTGCTCTCGAGTTCGCCGCTGCCGGCCGGATCGACGGCGCGCTCGAAGGCCTCGCGCACGAGGGAGGCGTCCTCCGGGTGTACAACCGGAGGGACCTCGCCCGGTGGTGTGGCGGGGTGGTCGGGTGCCAGGCCGAAGATGCGGCGCGTCTCGATCGACCAGAAGGCTGTGCCGCGCGCGAGGTCGTGGTCGAGCACGCCGAAGTGCGCGGCCTGGGCAGCCAGCCGCATGCGCTCCTCGTTCTCGCGCACGGCGCGCCGCTGCTGCTCGAGCGTGAGGTGCAGGCGCACCCGTGCACGGAGCACATCCTTGTTGACGGGCTTGTGGATGAAGT
>JBIIED010000243.1:0-5522 GCA_044237995.1 Rubrivivax sp.
ATGGCTGGAAGGCAGGACGCGGGCGAATCCGGAAGCGTACCAGCCTGCACCCGCCCGACCGGAACCGTCGGTCGGCGGCCGCAGGACGGAGCACCAGGACGGCGCGCCAGGCCTGTAGCCGGCCCGGTCAGGCTGCCGGGGCTGAGCCAGGCCAACGCCAAGCTCGCAAGGCCCTTCGCGGGGCGGGCCAACCCGTGCATGATCGACGCATGACGATGCGCATCTCCTTCCTTGGCGCGGCCGACACCGTCACCGGCTCGCGCCACCTCGTGGACTGGGGCGGCACGCGGGTGCTGCTGGACTGCGGCATGTTCCAGGGCTACAAGACCTTCCGTGAGCGCAACTGGGCGCCCGTGCCGCCGGAGCTGCACGGGGTGGACGCCGTCGTGCTCAGCCACGCGCACCTCGACCACTGCGGCTGGCTGCCGGTGCTCGCCCGGGGCGCCTTCCGCGGGCCCATCTACGCCAGCCCCGCCACGGTGGATCTGGCACGCGTGCTGCTGCTGGATGCAGCGCACCTGCAGGAGGAGGACGCGCGGCGCGCCAACCGCTACCGCTACTCGCGCCACGAGAAGGCCCTGCCCCTTTACACGCGAGCCGATGCCGAGCGCGCCATCTCGCGCATGGTGCCGCTGCGACCGGGCGAGGCCCTGAAGGTGGGCGAGCTGCAGGTGCAGCTCACCCCCGTGGGCCACCTGCTGGGCGCGTGCGCCGTCACGCTGGCGCGCGGGCGCGAGGTGCTCGGCTATTCAGGCGACGTAGGGCGCAGCGACGACCTCATGATGCCCGCGCCGGTCAAGCTCACCCGCGCCGACGTGCTGCTGTGCGAATCCACCTACGGCAACCGCTGGCACGCGCAGGAGGATGCGCCATCACGGCTGGCCGAGGTCATCACGCATGCGATCGGGCGCGGGGGCTCGGTGCTGATGCCGAGCTTTGCCGTCGGGCGTGCGCAGGCACTGCTGCTGGTGCTGCAGCGCCTGCGCCGCGAGGGCCGCATTCCGCACACGCTGCCGATCTTCCTGGACAGCCCGATGGCCATCGAGGCCACGGCCCTGTACAGCCGCCACCGCGACCTGCTGCGCGTGCCGCGCGAGGAGATCGCCGAGCTGCTGCAAGGCGTGCACGTGGTGGCCGGGGCGCCGGAGTCGGTGCGCCTGGCGCGCCACCGCTACCCCTGCGTGATCATCTCGGCCAGCGGCATGGCCACCGGCGGGCGCGTGCTGCACCACCTCAAGGCCATGGCGCCCGACCCCCGGCACGAGATCGTCTTCGCCGGCTTCCAGGTGGGGGGCAGCCGCGGTGCGGCGCTCGTGGCCGGCGCCACCGAGGTGAAGATCCACGGCGAGTACGTTCCGGTGCGCGCGCGCGTGAGCCACCTCGAGGGCTTCTCCGGGCACGCCGACAGCGACGGCCTCATGGCCTGGATGCGCGGCATCCGCCGCGCGCCACGGCAGACCTGGGTGGTGCACGGCGACCCGCAGGCCAGCGACGCCCTGCGTGTGCGGATCCAGGACGAACTGGGCTGGAAGGTGGCCGTGCCGGGGCACGGCGTGACGCTGGAGGCCTGAGGCGCCGAGGAGGGGCCCGGGACTTCGGGCCCGAGGCCGCTGGCGCGCGCCAGGCGCTTCAGCCGTTGGCGGGGGCCCCCTCTTGGCCGCCTTCTTCTTCTCGCCCTTCTTGCTGCTTCCTACCGGAACACACCTTCGCGCAGCCACTTCGTGGCCACCCACTTCTCGCCGGCGAGCACCGGCGCGCCGCCATGCAGCGTGCGCGTGGACGGGTGCGGCCGGTCGTAGCTGAAGAACACCGCGCTGCCACGCACCGGCGCCACCTCCAGACCTGCATCGGGGAAGGTCGTGGAGCCGCCGCGCGCGGGCGTGTTCAGGTACATCACGAGCGTACCCACGCGCTGGCCGCCGCGCTCCAGGATGCGCGGGGTGCCGGCCTTCTCGGGATCGAAGTAGTCGTAGTGCGGCTCGTAGCGGGCGCCAGGCCGGTAGCGCAGGATCTGCAACCCCTCGCCGTACTCCACCGGCCAGTTCAGCAGCCCCGCGATGCGCCGCTCCAGTCGCGTGATCAACAGGTGCTCGCCGCGCTCGAAGAACATGCCGTCGCTCGTGCGCGCGGCGTTGACCTCGCTGCCGCCGGTGGAGGTGTCCACCGTCTCGGAGCGCTCCAGGCGCGGGCGGGCCAGCGCCATCAGCTCGTCACACTCCGCGGCCGTGAGCAGGTTGCCGAAGACGACCACCCGCGGTTGCCTGAGGGTCATCACCACGTCCACGGCATGGCCATCGATCTCGATGATCGTGGCGCCCTCGCCCACCGAGGGCTCGGGCACGGCGGCAGCGGGGGCGCTCTGCGCCTGGCGAACTTCCTCCAGGCGGCTGCGCAGCGTCTGCTCCAGCGCCTGGATGGCCACGTCCTCGTGCCAGCCGCTGGCCACCATCGCCTGCACCACCTCCTCGGGCTGGCAGCCCGCCTCGGCCTGGGCCACGATCCAGCGGCGCAGTTCGGGGGTGATGGTCTGGACAGCCGTGTTCATGCCAATAATTGTGCGACAAGCCCGTGCCGTGGCACAGGCCTACTGCGGGGTCAGGCGGCGGAACACGAGCCGGTCGGCGGTGCTGGCCGCGCGGTCGAGCGCGTAGCCCTCCGCATCGAAGCCCTCCAGATCAGCCGGCTTGCGGGCGCGGTGGGCAATCGCCCAGCGGCACATCAGCCCGCGCGCGCGCTTGGCGTAGAAGCTGATCACCTTGTAGCGGTCGCCCTTCCAGTCCTCGAACTGGCAGTCCACCACGCGGGCCTGCAGCGCCCGGCGCAGCGCCACCTTCGAGTACTCCTGCGAGGCGAGGTTCACGACCACCGGCGCGCGCTGCCCGGCCAGCCGCTCGTTGAGGTGGTGGGCCACCCGGTCTCCCCAGAAGGCGTACAGATCGCCCCCGCGGGCGTTGGCCAGCGCCGTGCCCATCTCCAGGCGATAGGGCTGCAGGCGATCGAGCGCGCGCAGCGCCCCGTACAGGCCCGACAGGATCACCACGTGATCCTGCGCCCAGGCCAGGTCGGCAGCCTTGAGCGTGTTGGCGTCCAGCCCCTCGTAGACATCGCCGGCGAAGGCGAGCACGGCGGGCTTGCTGTTGGCAGGCGTCGCCTCGGGCTCCCAGGCGGCATAGCGCGCCACGTTCAGCGCGGCGAGCGCATCGGAGAGCTCCATGAGGGCGGCCACTTCAGCCGGCCCCTTGCGCCGCAACACCTCGATCAGCTCGGCGGCCTGCGCGGTGAAGAGCGGGTCGGTGGCGCGGCGGGCGATCGCGGCGGGCACCGGGGTGTCGTAGTCGAGCGTCTTGGCAGGAGACAGCAGGAAGAGCATGGGCGGGGGTGAGGCGGGTGGGGGTGAAGCGGGGAGGAAACGGGGAGGAAGCGGGGAGGAAGTGCGCCGGATTGTGGCGTTTGCGGGGCTTTCGCGCAGGACGCGGGGCACCACCGCTGCCGCACCCCTGGCCTGCGGCCGGCAGCCATCGGCGGGCCCCTCAGCGGAAATCGCGGCTGCGCCCGGCCAGACCCTGCAGCAGCGTGCTGTGGTCCAGCAGCCGCCTGGCCACCAGGTGGCGCACCTCGCCCTGCCGCTGCCACACGCCAAAGACGGTGAGCAGCCGGCTGCCCAGCAGTTCGCGGCGCTGCGCGCGCGCGAGGTCGGGCCAGACGATCACGTTGACGCTGCCCGTGTCGTCCTCCAGCGTCACGAAGACGACTCCCTTGGCCGTCTCGGGGCGCTGGCGATGCGTGACGAGGCCGCTGGCGCGGGCGAGCTGGCCGTGGCGGGCCTGTCTCAGCGCGGCGGCCGTCTGCACGCGCCAGGCCTGCAGCTGCCCGCGCAGCAGCCCCAACGGGTGCGTGCCCAGCGTCAGGCCGATGGCGCGGTAGTCGGCCAGCGTCTCCTCCACCACGGCCGGGGCGGGGAGCGCGGCGGCCTCCTCGTGCGTGCGGGTGCTGCGCAGCAGTGCGCTGGCGCGCGTGTCCACCCCCGCCACGGCCCAGGCCGCCTCGTGGCGGTGCCCGGCCAGGCCCGTGAGCGCACCGGCCTGGGCCAGCAGGCGCAGCGCCTGCGCGTCCAGCCCGGCGCGGCGGGCGAGGTCTTCCACGCTGTCGAAGGGCCGCTCCGCCACGATGCGCCGCGCCGCCGCCTCGGGCAGGCCGGCGATGCGGTTCAGGCCCAGGCGCACGGGGTGCAGGCCGGGCGGGACGGAGCCGATCGCCTCCGAGAAGGGCGCACCGGCCGGTGAGGCGGCTGCGCCGGCCGGCGCAGCGGGTGAGCCGGGTGCCTCGAGCGTGGTCTCCCAGCCGCTGAGGTGCACGTCCACCGGCCGCACCTGCACGCCGTGCGCGCGCGCGTCGCGCACGAGCTGCGCCGGGGCGTAGAAGCCCATCGGCTGGCTGTCGAGCAAGGCCGCGAGGAAAGCCTCGGGGTGGTGGCACTTGAGCCACGCGCTCGCGTAGACCAGCAGCGCAAAGCTCGCGGCGTGGCTCTCCGGGAAGCCGTACTCACCGAAGCCCTCGATCTGGCGAAAGATCGCCTCGGCGTAGTCGCGCGCGTAGCCCTTCTCCACCATCCGGCCCACGAGCCGCTCGTGGAAGGGCCCGAGGCCCCCGCGGCGCTTCCAGGCCGCCATCGCGCGGCGCAGCTGATCGGCCTCGCCGGGCGTGAAGTCGGCCGCCAGGATGGCCAACTGCATCACCTGCTCCTGGAAGATCGGCACCCCGAGCGTGCGCTCCAGCGCCTGGCGCACCTCCTGGCTCGGGTAGGTGACGGGCTCCTGCCCACTGCGCCGGCGCAGGTAGGGGTGCACCATGCCGCCCTGGATCGGGCCCGGGCGCACGATCGCGACCTCGATGACGAGGTCGTAGAAGGTGCGCGGCTGCAGGCGCGGCAGCATGCTCATCTGGGCGCGGCTTTCCACCTGGAACACGCCCACGCTGTCGCCGCGCGAGAGCATCGCGTAGACGGCCGGATCCTCGGCGGGGATGTCCTGCATGCGCAGCGCGGGCGTGCCGAGCTTGTGGCCGACGGCCTGCAGCGCACGGCGGATCGCGCTGAGCATGCCAAGCGCCAGGATGTCCACCTTGATGAGGCCGAGCGCGTCCAGGTCGTCCTTGTCCCACTGGATGACGCTGCGCCCTTCCATCGCGGCGTTTTCCACCGGCACGATCTGCGCCAGCGTCTCGCGTGCGATCACGAAGCCGCCCGGGTGCTGGCCGAGGTGGCGCGGGAAGCCCACGAGCTGCTGCGTGAGCGCCACCCACAGCCGGGTCGTGTGGGCCTCGGGATCGAAGCCGTGCTCGCGCAGCTTGTCGGCATCCACCGTGCGGCCGTCGAAGCCGTGCAGCACGCGTGACACGGCGTCGATGCGCGGCAGATCCAGGCCCAGGGCCCGCCCCACGTCGCGCAGCGCCGAGCGCGGCCGGTAGCACACCACCACGCCGGCCAGCGCCGCGCGGTGGCGGCCGTACTTGCGGTACAGGTA
>JBIIED010000027.1:0-19154 GCA_044237995.1 Rubrivivax sp.
AGTCCTGGTGGCCCGGGGTGTCCAGCAGGTTGATGACGCAGTCGCGGTACTCCATCTGCATGACGGAGGAGGCCACCGAGATGCCGCGCTGCTTCTCGATCTCCATCCAGTCGCTGGTGGCGTGGCGGGAGGCCTTGCGCGCCTTGACCGAGCCGGCGATCTGGATCGCGCCGGAGAACAGCAGCAGCTTTTCCGTCAGCGTGGTCTTGCCCGCGTCGGGGTGGCTGATGATGGCGAAGGTGCGGCGGCGCTGCACCTGCTGCGGGATGGCGGCGGTCATGGGAGGCGCTGCGCGGCAGGGTGCGCGGCGAGGGGGAAACCTTCGATTATCGACTGCCCAGGAGCGGCCCGCGCGTCTTGCGCAGCAGCCACTCGTCCTCGCCCTGCACGAGGAAGTCCGCCAGCCGCCCCACCTCCTGGAAGCCCAGGTGCGCATAGAAGCGCCTGGCGCCCGTGTTGAAGTCCGACACGCACAGGAAGAGGTTGGGCCCGCGCGCGAAGGCGATGCGCTCGGCCAGCGCCATGAGCGCGCGGCCCACGCCCTGCCCGCGCGCGGCCGCGGCCACGCCCAGCAGCTGCACGTAGCCGCTCAAGGGCCCCTGGAAGGCGAGAACGACGAAGCCCACGAGCGCCTCACCCTGCCAGGCGGCGTAGGCCTCGCGGCCGGGGTGCGTGATCGTGCGGCGGCAGGCGTCTGCGCCGATGCCCAGCCGCAGCCACGGGTCGCTCGCGCGCATCAGGGCCACGCAGGCCTCGACGTCGGCCGGCGCCTCCAGCGGCGCCAGGCGCAAGCCGACGTGCGGTTCGGCGCGCCCCTCCATCGCTCAGGTCAGGCGCTTCACGCCCGGCAGCTCGCAGGCGTAGACGGCGTTGCGCAGCTCGGCGATCGCCTCGTAGCGCGTGAAGCTGCGCCGCCAGGCCAGCACCACGCGTCGCGTGGGCACGGGCGGCGTGAACTTCAGGTAGGCCACGTGCGGGTGCGCGCCGCGCGGCACCGACAGCTGCGGCACCACCGTCACGCCCATGCCCGAGGCCACCATGTGCTTGATGGTCTCCAGCGAGCTGCCCTCGAAGCTCTTCCTGATGCCGTCGGCGTCGCTGGAAAAACGCGCGAACTCCGGGCACACCTCGAGCACCTGGTCGCGAAAGCAGTGCCCGGTGCCCAGCAGCAGCATCGTCTCGCGCTTGAGCTCCTCGGAGCTCACCTGCTTGCGCCGCGCCAGCGCGTGCGCGCGCGGCACCGCCACCATGAAGGGCTCGTCGTAAAGGGGTGCCACGGCCAGCCCCGCGTCGGGAAAGGGCTCGGCCATGATCGCGCAGTCGAGCTCGCCCGTGCGCAGCATCTCCAGGAGCTTGACCGTGAAGTTCTCCTGCAGCATCAGCGGCATCTGCGGCGTGCGCTCGATGGCGTGGCGCACGAGCTCGGGCAGCAGGTACGGGCCGATCGTGTAGATGATGCCGAGCTTGAGCGGCCCGGACAGCGGGTCCTTGCCGCTCTTGGCGATCTCCCGGATGGCCGCGGCCTGCTCGATGACCTGCTGGGCCTGGCGCACGATCGCCTCGCCCAGGGGCGTGACGCTGATCTCGTTGCCGCCGCGCTCGAAGATCTTCACGTCGAGCTCCTCCTCGAGCTTCTTGACGGCCACGCTCAGCGTGGGCTGCGAGACGAAGCAGGCTTCCGCGGCGCGTCCGAAGTGGCGCTCGCGCGCCACCGCCACGACGTAGCGCAACTCGGTGAGGGTCATGCCGGAATTGTGGACCAGCGCACGCGCGGCGCGGTACGGCCAGGCGCGGCACGGGCCGCAGCCCGTTATGCTCGCGCCCGCGCCGGCTCCGATCACCCCGGCCGCACCGAGGTTGCCGAACATGTCCGAACCGATCCTTCCTGCCCTGGCGCGTTTGCGCACCACCCGCGCTGCGCCGCTGGGCGTGCTGGCGCTGGCTGTCCTGGCCCTGGCTGCAAGCGGCGCCGCCCGTGCGCAGGGCACGGCTCCGGCACCCGCACCGGCACAGGCTGCCACGGCTGCCGCCCCGGCCCCCGCCACGGGCGTGCGCGCGGTGCGCAAGGAGCTTGGCGACCTCATCGACGCCGCGCGCACCCTGTTCCAGGAGGAGAAGTTCGACGCCGCCGCGGCGCGCCTGGAGGCGGCCGACGCGCTGCCGAGCCTGAGTGCGTGGGAGCGTCATTCGCTGGAGCGCATGCGTGCGGCCATCGCGCTGCGCCAGGGGCGCTTCGGTGTGAGCGCGCGCGCGCTGGAGGCGGCCTTCGCCACGGGCGAGGTGCCGGCTGCCGACGAGCTCGAGCTGATGAAGAACCTGGTCGACCTGGCGCTGCGCGACAAGGACTACGCGCGCGTGCTGAGCTGGTCGCAGCGCTACGCCGACAAGGGCGGCCGGGACGACTCGGTGCAGATCATGCGGCTGGAGGGCTTGCGCTTCAGCGGCGACGAGCGCGGCGCGCTGCAAGGCTGGAAGGCCCGGCGCGAGAACGCCGAGCGCACGGGCGCGGGCATGCCCGAGTCGCACTGGCGCGTGCTGTGGGCGCTGCAGCGCCGCAACGAGCCGGCCGAGGCGGGCTCGACGCTGGAGGCCCTGGCGCGCGCCTATCCGCGCCCGGAGTACTTCGCCGAGCTCGCTGCCGGTGCCTCGCAGACGCCCGAGCTCACCGAGCGCACGCTCGTGGCGCTGTACCGGCTGCTGCGTGTGGCCAATTCGATCAGTTCGCCTGCCCTGGCGCTGGAGATGGCCGAGCGCGCGCTGCGCATCGGCTACCCGGGCGAGGCTGCGGCGGTGCTGGAGGAGGCGCAGAAGGCGGGCGTGCTGCCCGGCAACCGCGCCGAGGACCTGGCGCGAGTGCGCGAGCAGGTGCAGCGTGCCCTGGCCAGCGACGAGCGTGACCGCGCCGCCAGCGAGGCCGCGGCACGCCAGGCCAGCGACGGCACGCGGCTGGCCGACCTGGGCTGGGCGATGGTGGCCTCCGTGCCGGTGGGCTCGCCACCGGAGCGCGTGCGCCCGGGGCTCGAGCTGCTCGAGCAGGGCGTGGCCAAGGGCGGGCTGCGGCGCGAGAGCGAGGCGCGGCTGAACCTGGCCATCGCGCAGCTCGGCGCGGGTCGTCGCGACGATGCGCGCAGCACCGTGCAGGCGCTGGCCCGGCAGCTCGAGGCGGCCGGCAAGCCCGATCCGATGGCCCCGGCGGTGCGGCTGTGGGGGCTGTTCCTCGCGGCCCCCCAGATGCTGGCACCGCGCAGCTGAACCGAGGCGCCCGCGCCGCGGGTGCCACGGGTGCCACGGGTGCCACGGGTGCCACGGGTGTTCAGGCCTTGAGGAACTCCGCGCGGCTGGCCAGCCAGCGCGCCACGTGCGCCTGGGCCAGCTCGGGCTCGCGGGCCTGCAGCCTCGGCGCCACCTGACGGGCGTGCTGCAGCAGCTGTGAGTCGGCCTGCAGGTCGGCAAAGCGCAGCAGCGCTTCTCCACTCTGGCGCGCGCCGAGGAACTCGCCTGGGCCGCGGATGTCGAGGTCGCGCCGCGCGATCTCGAAGCCGTCGTTCGTCTCGGCCATGGCCTTCAATCGCGCCTTGGCGGTGTCCGACAGCGGGGCCGTGTACAGCAGCACGCACACGCTGGCCACGCTGCCGCGGCCCACGCGGCCGCGCAGCTGGTGCAGCTGCGCCAGGCCGAAGCGCTCGGCGTGCTCGATCACCATCAGGCTCGCGTTGGGCACGTCCACCCCCACCTCGATGACGGTGGTGGCCACGAGCACGGCCATCTGGCCGCCGGCAAACAGCGACATCACGGCGGCCTTCTCGGCACTGGCCATGCGCCCGTGCAGCAGCCCCACCATCGTGCCGGGCAGCGCGGTGCTGAGCTCGGCGTGCGTGGCGGTGGCGTTTTGCAGGTCCAGGTGCTCGGACTCCTCCACGAGCGGGCACACCCAGTAGACCTGCCGGCCGCGCGCCACCTCCTCGCCGATGCGCGCGACCACGTCGGCGCGGCGCGCGTCGGCGAAGAGCCGCGTGAGCACGGGGCTGCGCCCGGGGGGCAGCTCGTCGAGGGTGCTCACGTCCAGGTCTGCGTAGTAGGTCATCGCCAGCGTGCGCGGGATCGGCGTGGCGCTCATCATCAGCAGGTGCGGCTCGTAGGGCGAAGCCTCGGCGCCTTCGGTCTGTGCGGCGCCTTGGGCCGCATCGGCTTGCCCGGCCGCCTCGCTCGAGCCCAGCTTGGCGCGCAGCTGCAGCCGCTGCGCGACCCCGAAGCGGTGCTGCTCGTCGACGATGGCCAGCCCCAGCCGGGCGAAGGCCACGTCGTCCTGGATCACCGCGTGCGTGCCCACGACGAGGGCTGCCTGGCCGCTGGCCACCTGCTCGAGCTGAGCCGCGCGCGTGCGGCCCTTGCGGCTGCCGCTGAGCCAGGCGATCCCCACGCCCAGCGGCTCGAGCCACTGCACGAGCTTGCGAAAGTGCTGCTCGGCCAGGATCTCGGTGGGCGCCATGAGGGCGGCCTGCCAGCCCGCGTCCACCGCGCGCGCGGCCGCCAGCGCCGCCACCACCGTCTTGCCCGAGCCCACGTCGCCTTGCAGCAGCCGGTGCATCGGCTGCGCGCGCGCGAGGTCGCCGTCGATCTCGCGGCACACGCGTGACTGCGCGGGCGTGAGCGCAAAGGGCAGCGTGGCCAGCAGCCGCGCGTGCAGGCTGTCGGGGCGCGAGGACGTGGCCAGCGCGGGCGCACGCAGCCGCGCGCGCTCGGCCACGCTGCGGGCCTGTGCGAGCTGCTGTGCGAGCAGCTCCTCGAATTTCAGGCGCTGCCAGGCCGGGTGCGAGCGGTCCTCCAGCGCGGCCGCCGGCGTGCTCGGCGGGGGCTGGTGCAGCAGCTGCACGGCCTGCTGCAGGCTCGGCAGCCCCGCGGGCACGACCTCTGCGGGCAGCAGCTCGTGCAGCGGCGCGCGCAGGAGCGCCGAGGCGATGGCCTTGCGCAGGTAGGCCTGGGGCAGCTGCGCGCTCGTGGGGTAGACGGGCGTGAGGCTGGCGGGCAGCGGTGTGCCCGGCTCCACGGCCTTGAAGGCCGCGTGCACCATCTCGCGCCCGAGAAAGCCCCCGCGCACCTCGCCGCGCACGCGCACGCGCTGCCCGGCGGCCAGCGCTTTCTGGTGCGAGGGGTAGAAGTGCAGGTATCGCAGCACGAGCTCACCGCTGCCGTCGTGCAGCCGCGCCACGAGCTGGCGGCGCGGGCGGAACTCCACGCGGCACTCCTGCACCACGCCTTCGGCCTGCCCGGTCTGGCCCTCGCGCAGCGCGGCGATGGGCTGCAGCACCGTCTCGTCCTCGTAGCGCAGCGGCAGGTGCAGCGCCAGATCGATGTCGCGCACCAGCCCGAGCTTGTGCATCGCGCGCTGCGGCGCCGATGCGGGCTTGCGGGCGCCCTCGTGCGCAGGGGGTGGGGACATGGAAGAATTCTCGCCTGCTCCCACTGACCCTGCGCAGGCCGGTACAGCCTGCTCGCCATGACAACCACCTCCGCCACCTCCTCCACCCTCGCCCCGACCGACTCCGGCCACACCTACACCGCCGCCGACTTCGACTTCGAGCTGCCTGCCGAGCTCATCGCGCAGCACCCCGCGCCACAGCGCAGCGCCTCGCGGCTGCTCGACGGCACCACGGCGACCCCGACGGACCGGGTCTTTCGCGACCTGCCCTCGCTCGTGGAGCCCGGCGACCTGCTCGTCTTCAACGACACGCGCGTGATCAAGGCGCGGCTGTTCGGCCACAAGGAAAGCGGCGGCGCGGTGGAGGCGCTCGTCGAGCGCGTGCTGCCGCCCGAGCCGGGCCGCCCGCACGCGGTGTGGGCGCACCTGCGCGCGAGCAAGTCGCCGCGGCCGGCAAGCGTGATCCATTTCGGTGCTCGCGCGGGCGAGCCTCAGGGCCCGGGCGCGCCCGCATCCGCGGGCTTTGAGGCACAGGTGCTGGGCCGCGCAGGGCCCGACGGCAGCCTCTTCCACCTGGCCTTCCCCGCCGAGCCGCTGGCCTTGCTCGAGGCCTTTGGCCACGTGCCGCTGCCGCCCTACATCACGCACGCCGACGACGCCGAGGACGAGCGGCGCTACCAGACGGTGTTTGCCGCGCGGCCCGGCGCGGTGGCTGCGCCCACGGCGGCGCTGCACTTCGATGAGGCGGTGCTCGCGGCGCTGCAGTCGCGCGGCGTGCGCCAGGCGCGCGTGACGCTGCACGTCGGGGCGGGCACCTTCCAGCCCCTGCGCAGCGAGCGCATCGCCGAGCACCGCATGCACAGCGAGTGGTACGAGGTGGGCGAGGAGACCGTGCAGGCCGTGCACGAGACACGCCGCGCAGGCGGCCGCGTGGTGGCGGTGGGCACGACGAGCGTGCGCGCGCTGGAGTCGGCCGCGCAGGGCGGGGAGCTGCGAGCGGCCACGGGCGACACCGACATCTTCATCACGCCGGGCTTTCCCTTCCGGGTGGTGGACCGCCTCGTGACGAACTTCCACCTGCCGCGCAGCACCCTGATGATGCTCGTGAGCGCCCTGGCCGGCCACGCGCACGTGATGGCCCTGTACCGCCACGCGGTGGCCGAGCGCTACCGCTTCTTCAGCTACGGCGACTCGATGCTGCTGTCGCGCAGCGGTCCCGGCTGAGGCGGGCTGGCTCAGGGCCGGCTCAGGGCAAGCCCACGCGGTCGAGCATCTGCTGCACCTTGACCTGGTTCATGCCCACACGGTGCGCGGGCAGGCTCTCGGCCTTGAAGCTGCCCCCCGTCATGGCCTTGAGCGCCGGGTTGTCGAAGGCCACGCCGCTCACGATCGGCCACTCGTTGTTGCCGTCGGCGAAGTGCGCCTGGGCGGCCGGGCTGGCCAGGTACTCGAGAAAGCGCACGGCAGCCGGCACGTTTTTCGCGTGGCGCGCCACCGCGCCGCCGGCGATGTTCACGTGCGTGCCGCGGTCGGCCTGGTTCGGAAACATCACACCCAGGCGGGCGACGATGGCCTGGGCCTCCGGCATGGTTGAGCGCATCAGGCGCGCGAGGTAGTAGCTGTTGGTGAGCGCCACCGCACACTCGCGGGCGAACACGGCGCGGATCTGGTCGGTGTCGCCGCCCTTGGGCGCGCGTGCCAGGTTGGCCGCCAGGCCCTTGAGCCAGGCCTCGGTGGCCGGCTCGCCCAGGTGCTCGACCATCGCGCCGAAGAGGCTCAGGTTGTAGGGGTGCGAGCCCGAGCGCATGCACAGCTGGCCCTTGAGGCGCGGGTCGGCGAGCTTCTCGTAGCGGTCCACGTCCTCGGGCTTGATGCGCGCCTTGTCGTAGACGACGATGCGCGCGCGGGTGGACAAGCCCCACCAGGCGGTGCGGCCCTGGGCGTCGGGCCGGGCGCGCGAAGCGGCGGGGATGGCGGCGTCCAGCGCGGCGGACTTCAGCGGCAGGAAGAGCCCGTCGGCCTCGGCCCGCCACAGCCGCGAGGCGTCCACGAGCAGCACGACGTCGGCCGGGGAGGCGCTGCCCTCGGTCTTGAGCCGCGCCAGGATGCCCGCGTCGTCGGACTCCACGCGCTGCACGCGGATGCCGGTGGCCTGCGTGAAGCCCTGGTACAGCACCTCGTCGCTCGCGTAGTGGCGCGCCGAGTAGACGTTGAGCGTGACCGGTTGCGCGGCAACAGAACTTCCGGCCAGCCAGGCAGTCAGAGCCAGGAGCGCGGGAGCGAGGCGGTTGAGCAGGCGATTCATGGCGGGCAGGGCAGACAGATGAAGATGAGGAACGCAGTATAGCAAATGAGAATCATTCGCATTTGATGCCGATCAACCCCGCCTGGCCGCGCGCCACCAGCGCGCTGCTGGCCGCTGCCGTGACGCTGGCGATGCTGGCGGCCTTCCTGCTCCCTGGCCCCTCTGGCCTGCGGCGGGCCACGCCCGCTGGCCAGATGCTGGTGTACGCGCGCCCGCTTGCTGCCTTCGGGGCAGCGCCAGCTGCCCCGACCCCACCCGCCCGCTCGCCGGCTGCCGGTGCGGTCAGGCCGTCTGCCAGCGCAGCGCCCGTGCCGGCCACGCCCGCTGCGGCGGGTGCCGCGGCCGGGCCGGATCCGCAGGCGGCGCGCCGCGAGCCCGCTGAGCCTGTCGCGCCCGCCGTGGGTCCGCTGGCCGGTGCCAACGCGGGCAGCCCCGCCCCGGCGGCAAGTTCGCCCGACACGAACTCCGCCGCCGCCGCAGTGGCCGCTGTGGCACCGGCCCGCACGGCCAGCGCGCCGCTGCGGCTGGACCGCAGCGTCGTGCGCGAGGCCAGCCGCGCCAGCCGCAGCAGCGTGCAGCAGATGGCCGAGGCCGCCGGGCAGACGGCCGGCGACGCTCCGGTGAGCGGCAGCGAGCGACTGGCCGAATCGGTGGCGCGCACCGTCAAGCCCGATTGCCTGCCCCCTGGCGGCACGCACGGGCTGTTCACGCCCTTCGTGGCCGCCTACAAGCTGGCCACCGACACCTGCCGCATCCGCTGAGCCGGGGCCGCGACAATCGCGCCCATGCTCCGCTTTGAACTCCTCGGCACCGAAGGCCACGCGCGCCGCGGCCGCCTCACCCTGAACCACGGCGTGGTGCAGACCCCCATCTTCATGCCCGTGGGCACCTACGGCACCGTCAAGGGCGTGATGCCGCGCTCGCTGCAGGAGATGGGCGCGCAGATCATCCTGGGCAACACCTTCCACCTGTGGATGCGCCCGGGGCTCGACGTGATGCGTGCCTTCGGCGGGCTGCACCGCTTCGAGGGCTGGGACGCGCCGATCCTCACCGATTCGGGGGGCTTTCAGGTCTGGTCGCTCGGGGAGATGAGGAAGATCTCCGAGGAGGGCGTGGCCTTCGCCTCGCCCGTCAACGGCGACCGGCTCTTCCTCACGCCCGAGGTGAGCATGCAGATCCAGACGGTGCTCGATTCGGACATCGTCATGCAGTTCGACGAGTGCACGCCCTACGAGACGAAGGGCACGCTCACCACCGAGGCGCAGGCGCGCGCCTCGATGGAGCTCTCGCTGCGCTGGGCACGGCGCAGCCGCGACGAGTTCGAGCGGCTGGCCAACCGCAACGCGCTCTTTGGCATCGTGCAAGGCGGCATGTTCGAGCATCTGCGCGAGGAGTCGCTCGCGCGGCTCGTGGAGCTCGAGCTGCCCGGCTACGCCGTGGGCGGCGTGAGCGTGGGCGAGCCCAAGGCCGAGATGCTGCGCATCCTGGCCCACACCCCGCACCGGCTGCCGGCGCACAAGCCGCGCTACCTGATGGGCGTGGGCACGCCCGAGGACCTGGTGGAGGGCGTGGCGCAGGGTGTGGACATGTTCGACTGCGTGATGCCCACCCGCAATGCGAGAAACGGCCACCTCTTCACGCGCTTTGGCGACCTCAAGATCCGCAACGCCCGCCACAAGGCCGACCTGCGGCCGATCGACGAGAGCTGCAGCTGCTACACCTGCGCCGGCCACACCGACGCGCAGGGGCGCGTGTCGGGCGGCTTCAGCCGCGCCTACCTGCACCACCTGGACCGCTGCGGGGAGATGCTCGGGCCGATGCTGGCAAGCATCCACAACCTGCACTACTACGTGAACCTGATGGACGAGGTGCGCCAGGCGCTGGATTCGGGCCAGTTCACCCCGTGGCGCGCGCGTTTTCACGCCGACCGCGCGCGTGGCATCGGGTGAGGCGATAGGCTTGAGGAGATGACGCCCACCGCCGTGCGCGTGCCCGCAGCTGCCTCACCTGGTTCGTCTGGCTCGACCGGCTCGCCCCACTCCTTTGCGGCCGCCTCCCCGGGCCTGGCGCCGCTCACGCACCACGAGATCCTGGCGCTCGTCGAGCCTTTCGTGCACGCGGGCCTGGCGCCGGACCTCGCCGCCAGCGACCGGGCGGCCCGCCGCGTGGCCTTTCGCGCGCGCGCCGTCGCGCCGCAGGGCCTGCCGGAGCTGCCGCCGCAGCTGGCTGCGCAGCCGCTCACGGAGTGCTGGGGGCTCGACGCTTGCGAGCCCGGCGAGCTGGCCCTGTGGCGCGAGCTGGCCTGGCCGCAGGGGCCTGCCGCGCGCCTGGAGGGACGCTGTCCGGATGGGTCGCCGGCCGGGGTGGCCGCGCTGCTCGAGGCGATGCTGGGCGTGCCGCCGGGTCGGCTCTTCGTCCTGGCCCCTGCGGGCTCAGGCGGCGCCGCCCTGGGCGCGCTCACGCAGCGGCTGGCGCTGCGAGGAGAGCCCGGCGGGCGCGCCGAGCCCGCGCTGGTGCTCAAGGCGGCGCAGGCGCAGGTGGGCGGCCTCACGCTGCGCATGAGCCTGTCGGGAGTCGGCGGCTATCCGGCCGAGATCGAGCTGCTGCGCCCGGTGGGCGCCGCCGGCACGCCGGGCGCCGCGGGAGCTCTCGCCGCGGCACGCTCCGCCACGGGTGCAAACAGTTCCGCGATCTCCTCGAGCCCCTCGTGCCCCTCGAGCCCCTCGAGCCCCCCACCGGTGGCGCGGCGCCTGCCGCAGGACCTGCTGGCCGTGCTCGGCCGCGCTTGGGAGCCGCTGACCGAGCTCAGCCGGGGCTGGGTTGCGCAGGTGACGGTGCGCGGAGAAGAACCCAGGCGCAGCCGCGAAGCGCGCGCACACTTCACGCGCGCCCTGGCGCACGTGGCAGCCACCCTGGCCGAACCCCCGGCGCGGTACCACGCACGCCACCGTGCTGCTCGCTGGGCCGTGGTCGGGCGCGGCCTGACGCCCTGGCTCGTGGGCCTGGGGATCGTGGCCGTGGCCCTGTGGGCGCGCCAGCGCGGGGGCAGCTCGGTGCTGGCGCTGCTGGCCAACGTCGCGCCGCCGCTGCTGATGGGCCTGTTCTTCGTGCGCCGCGAGATGCCGCGCATCGCGCTGCCGCGCTGGCCGGCGCGCCTGGCCGACGATGCCTGGCCGGTGCCGGAGCCGGTACCGGTGCAACCCCTGCTTGAGGAGCGCACGTGAACGTCCCGCCGGTATCCATCACCGCCGCCAAGGCCGCGCTGCTCGAGCAGTTCGCGCACCCGGCGCTGCGCACGCGCGCCACGATGCTGTGGGGCAGCCGCGGCGTGGGCAAGAGCTCGATCGTGCACCAGGTGGCCGCACACCACGGCGTGCCGCTCACGGACCTGCGCCTGACCACGCTCGAGCCGGTGGACATCCGCGGCGCGATCTACGCCGACGAGCGCCAGGGCCGCACGGTGTGGTTCCCGCCGGAGTTCCTGCCCGGCCCCGACGAGCCCGCGGGCATCCTGTTCCTGGACGAGCTCACCGCCGCCGACCCGCGGCTGCAGGTCTCGGCCTACTCGCTCATCCTGGACCGGCGCGCAGGCAACTACCGGCTGCCCGAGGGCTGGATGGTGGTGGCCGCGGGCAACGCGAGCTTCCACGGCGCGGTCAGCCACGACATGGGCACGGCGCTGGCCGACCGCATGTTCCACCTGCACGTGCAGGCCTCGGTGGAGGCCTTCCTCGCCTACGCCCTGGAGCGTGGCCTCGCGCCCGAGGTGATGGCCTACCTGAAGGTGCGCCCGGACCGGCTGGACGACACGGCCGCGCAGCTCGAGGGCGAGCACCTCGTGGGCGCGAGCCCGCGCGGCTGGGAGGACGTCTCCCGGGTGCTGCGCTCGCCGCTTTCCGAGGAGGCCCGGCAGGTGCTGGTGCGCGGGCGCATCGGCGCGGCCAACGCGGCCGAGTTCTTCGGGGTGCTGCGCGAGCTGCAAGCCGGCGCCGACGTGCTTGCGCTGCTGGCGGCCGAGCCGGGCGTGGCCACCGCGGCGCTGCTGCCGCGCACGCTCGAGGGCCTGTACGGACTGGTCTACGGGCTGCTGGGAGCGGCCACCTCGGACGCCGCGATGGCGCGCGCGCTGGCCATCCTCGGGCAGCTCGACGACATCCGGGCCGGCCAGCCGCTGCCCCTGCGCGAGGTGCGCACGCTGGCCGTGGAGCTGCTCGCGCAGCGCGCGCTGGCCAGCGGCCTGGAGCGCGCGATCCTGGAGAGCCCCGTCTACCGGGCGCACGTGCAGGCGCTGCGCGGCGCGTGACCCGCGGCGAGCCTGCTGCGCCCGGACAGCCGACAGCGCCCCTGCCCATCCATGACGAACGCCGGCCCGGCCCAACTCGAGCACCGCGGCGTGCGCGCGGTGCAGCACCTGGTCGAGCACGCGCCGGGCAGTGGCGCGCTGGCCCTGTGGGCCGCGCACCGCGACCTGGCCGAAGACCCGTCCCCGTCCCCGTGCGCGGGCGAAGGCTCCCCTGCCGCGAGCGCCGCTTGCGACGAGCCGCAGCAGGCTGCGGCCGTCACCACCGACGGCCGCACGCTCTTTTATGCGCCGGCGTTTGCCGCGTTGCCGCTGCGCGAGCAGGCCGGCTGGGTGGCGCATGCGGTGCTGCACGTGGCGCTGCGCCACCTGCCGCGGCGCCAGGCGCTGCGCGCGCGCGTGGGTCAGGTGGACGCGCAGCTGTGGAACCTGTGCGCCGACGCCGTGGTGCAAAGCGCGCTGGCCCACCTGCGCTGGCTCGAGCGGCCCTCGGGCGTGGCCGACCTGCCCACGCTGCTGGACCAGGTGCTCGAGCGCACCGAACCCGAGGAGGCGGCGCTCGCGCGTTGGGACGTGGAGCGGCTCTACGCCGCCTGCGACGACCGCGATGCGCAGGGGCGCGACGGCAAGCGCGCCGCGCGGCTGCGCCGGCTCGGCCAGGGGCAGGCGGCCGACCTGCTGGAGCCCGGCCCAGGCGAGCACACACCGCGCCCGCAGGAGGAGGCGCAGCTCGCGCGTGACTGGTGCGAGCGGCTGCTGCGCGGCCAGGCCGACGACGGCGCGCAGGCCCTGGTGCGCGTGCTGCTGGCCGACCTCCCGCGCACGCGCACGCCGTGGGAGCACGTGCTGCGCGCGCACCTCGGGCGGGCGCTGTCGCGCCGCGTGGCGCTGAACTGGTCGCGCCCGAGCCGCGCGTGGCTGGCCAACCGTGGCCGCGCCGGTGCGGGCGGCCAGGGGCGACTGCCCTGGGAGCCGGGCATCACCGCCTCGCGCCGCGTGCCGCGGCTCGTGGTGGTGGCCGATGTGTCGGGCTCCGTCGACGAGGCGCTGCTGGCGCGCTTTGCGCGCGAGATCGTGTCGCTCACGCGGCGCCTGCAGGCGCCCTGGACGCTGGTGGTGGGCGACGACGCGGTGCGCGCCGTGCGCCACTTCGAGCCCGGCCGCGGCGAGTTCGGCAAGCTGCCCGCCCGAGGCGGCGGCGGCACCGACTTCACGCCGCTGCTCGAAGAGGCCGGGCGGCACCGGCCCGACCTGATCGTCGTGCTCACCGACCTCGACGGGCCGGCGCGCGGGCGTCCTCGCTGCCCCGTGCTGTGGGCCGTGCCGGCCGTGGGAGCCTATCCCGTGCCGCCTCGACCGCCCTTCGGGCAGGTGCTGCAGCTGCGGGCATGAGCGCGCAGCGGGCTCAGGCGAAGTTCACGCCGCGCGCTGGTCGAGCAGCCAGCTGCCGCCGTCGAACTGCTTGAGGTTCTCGTGCAGCCACGGCAGCGCCTGCGCAAGCGCCGCGTGCAGCGTGTGCGGCGGGTTGAACAGGAAGACGCCGCTGCCGGCCATGCCGAAGCCCCGCGCGTCGGGCTGCTGCACCGTGAGCCGCGCGTGCAGCCAGCCCTTGGGCGCAAAGGCCTGCAGCCGCCGGGGCAGCTCGCGCGCGGCCACGCGCCCGACCTGCGGGTACCAGACCATGTACACGCCCTCGGCAAAGCGCGTGAGCGCCTCGCGCATGGTCGCCACCACGCGCGCGTAGTCGCGCTCGAGCTCGTAGCTCGGGTCGATCAGCACGAGGGCGCGGCGCGTGGGCGGGGGCAGCGCGGCCTTGAGCGCCTCGAAGCCGTCGGCGTGCCCCACCTCCACGCCCGGGCTGCGGCCCAGGCGCACGGCCAGTGTGCGCACGTCGCTGGGGTGAAGCTCGAACAGGCGCAGGTCGTCCTGCCGCCGCTGCAGGGCGTGCGCGAGGGTGGGCGAGCCCGGGTAGCTGCGCAGCGACCCCGAGCGGTTGAACTCGGCCAGGTGAGCCAGGTAGCGCGCCACGAGCGGCGGCGCGTCGGGGCGGCCCCACAGCCGCGACACGCCCTGCGCGAACTCGGCCTTCTTGCGCGCCAGCACGCTGCCCAGCGCGTACTCGCCCGCACCGGCGTGCGTGTCGACGAAGCGCCAGCCCTTCTCCTTGAGGTTCATGTACTCGAGCAGGTGCACGAGCACGGCGTGCTTGAGCACGTCGCCGTGGTTGCCGGCGTGGAAGGCGTGGCGATAGGCAAGCATGGCCGGGAATGTAGGCGAACGCGCGCGCCCGTCGGCCTGCACCCGCCTACACTTTTGCGCCTGCCTGCCGCGCCACATGAAGCACCCGCCTGCCCCGACACCGCCCCGGCCCCCCGCTGCCGATGCCTGGATGGACCCCGGGGCCATCGACGAGGCGCTTGGCGCGCTCGTGGCGGATCGTCACCGGCCGCTGGCGAGCCTGTCGGTGCTGGCCATCCGCCGCGGCGCCGTCGTGCACGAGGCGCACTTTGGTTGGCGCAGCGTCGAGCAGCGCCTGCCGGCCGACGGCCGCACGCTCTACCGCATCGCCTCGGTCTCCAAGCTCGTGACGGCCATCGCCGTGATGCAGCTCGTGGAGGCCGGGCATCTGGCGCTGGACGCCGACGTGAGCGAGGTGCTGGGCTTTGCGCTGCGCCACCCCGCGCACCCGAACGCTCCCGTCACGGCGCGCATGCTCATGAGCCACACCTCCTCGCTGCGCGACCCCGACGACCTGCTGCCCGTGGCCCCGGGCCAGGCGCTCCAGGACGTGCTCACGGGATCCCAGGCGCAGGCCTGGTGGGCGAGCGAGCCCGAGCGCGGGCCCGGCGCTGGCTGGTTCCAGTACGCCAACACCAACCAGGTGGTGCTCGGCACGGTGGTGGAACGGCTCACCGGGCGCTGCTTCGACGAGCAGGTGCGCGCCAGCGTGCTCGGCCCGCTGGGGATCGCCGGCGGCTTCCTGCCTGCACGTGACCTGGCGCCGGGGCAGGAGGGCGACCTTGCCACGCTCTACCGGCGCGACGCCGAGGGCCGCTGGGTGCCGCAGGGCCCGGACCGCACGGGCGTGCGCACCGCGCCGATGTGGCCGCTTGAGGGCTACGCGCCCGGGCGCAACGCGGCGCTGTTCGGGCCGCAGGGCGCCATGCGGGTGAGCGTGCCGGGCCTGGGGCGGCTCATGCGCGCGCTGCTGGCAGGCGGCGCGCTCGACGGCGTGCGCATCCTGCGGCAGGAGACGCTGCGCACGATGCTCGAGCCGCAGTGGCGCCACGACGACCGGCCCGGCCGGGCCAACGGCGACTCCCTGAGCGGCCTGTTCCGGCAGTGGGGCCTGGGGATGCAGCGCTTCTTCGAAGTGCCTGGCGGCCTGGCCGGCGCGGGCCACCTGGGCATGGCCTGGGGGCTGCTCTCGGGCTTCCTCTTCGACCCCGAGGGCGGCGGCGGCGTGGTCTACGCCATGGGCGGCACCTCGGCCGAGCCCGAGCAGCACCCGGGCCGGCACTCGGCCTTCAGCCTCTGGGAGGAGCGGGTGCTGGAGCTGCTCGGGCCGCTCACGCGCGGCTGACCGGCGCCGCTGCACGCGCCGCTGACCGGCGCCACTGCATGCGCCGCTGACCGGCGCCACGGCATACGCCGCGCGCAGCCGCTAAGCTGCCAGGCATGAATGCCTCCCTCTTCGATCCCCTGCGCGTGGGCGACATCGACGTCGCCACGCGCATCGTCATGGCCCCGCTCACGCGCAACCGCGCCCCTGGCTGCGTGCCGCAGCCGCTCATGGCCACCTACTACGCGCAGCGCGCCGATCCGGCCACCGGCGCCGGGCTCATCGTCAGCGAGGCCACCCAGGTCTGCCCCGAGGGCCAGGGCTATGGCGACACGCCCGGCATCCACAGTGCCGAGCAGGTGGCCGCGTGGCGCCCCGTGACCGCGGCCGTGCACGCGCGCGGCGGGCGCATCGTGTGCCAGCTGTGGCATGTCGGGCGCATCTCGCACGTGGACGTGCAGCCCGGCGGCGCCGCGCCGGTGTCTTCCACCGCGCGCGCCGCGCAGAGCAAGACCTGGGTGCGCGGGGCCTTCGTGCCGTGCTCGGCGCCGCGCGCGCTGCGCGCCCCGGAGATCGCAGGCATCGTCGCGGCCTACGCGCACGCCGCGCGCTGCGCGATGGATGCGGGCTTCGACGGCGTGGAGGTGCACGCGGCCAACGGCTACCTGATCGACCAGTTCCTGCGCGACAGCATCAACGACCGCGACGACGACTGGGGCGGCTCGATCGAAAACCGCACCCGCTTCTTCGCCGAGGTGGTGCACGCGGTGGCCGCGGCCGTGGGAGCCGGACGCACCGGCGTGCGGCTGTCGCCCGTGAACCCGGGCAACGACGCCGGCCAGGACAGCCACCCGCAGGCCCTGTACGGCCGCGCGGTCGAGCGCATCGCCGCGCTCGAGCTTGCCTACCTGCACGTGATCGAAGGCCAGACGGGTGGCGCGCGCGACATTGCTCCCTTCGACTACGAGCGGCTGCGCGCGGCGTGCGGGGCGCGCACGTGGATGGTCAACAACGGCTACGACGGGGCCATGGCGCGCCAGGCCGTGGCCAGCGGGCACGCCGACCTCGTGGCCTTCGGCAAGCCCTTCATCGGCAACCCCGACCTCGGGCGCCGCCTGCGCGAAGGGCTGCCCCTGGTGCAGGCCGACCGCGCGACCTTCTACGGTGGAGGCGAGGTGGGCTACACCGACTACCCGCCGGCGCCCTTCAGCGCCCCAGCCGCGCCTTGAACAGCTCGCGCAGGTTCACCTCCCGCGGGCCCGGCTGCAGCGTGACGGGGTCGCCCGCGCCCACGTCGCCCTCCTCGATCACGGCCAGATAGGCGCCGCAAAAGCCGCTTTGCGCCATCAGCCTGACAGCCTGCGCAAATCCCATGGCGGCGCCGAACTTGAAGCAGGGCATGCGGGGCTCGCTCACCGCGAGCACGCAGCCAGGCAGCACGAGCCGGTCGCCGATCCACAGCATCGTCTCGTCCAGGCCCGTGAGCGTGAGGTTCTCGCCCATCGCGCCGGCCGGCAGCGCGTCGTCCCACAGCGCCGTGCGGGCCTGGGCCCGCACCGTCTGCCAGAAGGGGTAGTGCAGGGCCGGGTAGGCGTAGACGGCCTTGGAGAGGCCGCCGTGCAGGCGGATCTGGGCCTGCTCGTCGCCCGCCAGGCCCAGCCGCCCGACGGCCACGCGGGCCGCCACCGGCCGCTTGCCGATGGCCGTGCGCACGCGCCGCCCCTCGAAGAGCCGCGACTCGACGCGGCCGACGTTGACGCTGCTGACGTGCATGGGCGGCATGGCGGGGGGACCCGGGTGCTTCGGTGCAGACGGCCCCTCAGGCCGGCTGCATCACGATGGCGAACACCACGCCGATGGCCATGTAGTAGCGAAAGGTCGCGTCCTGCCCGCTGTACTCCTTGGACTGCCAGGCGCACCACCACTGGCCCGCGCCGATCACGAAGATCGCGAACCAGACCGTGAAGCCCAGCCCCAGGCCCGCCAGCGCCAGCGCCTTGGCGGCCTGGAAGCCCGCTACGTCCAGGCCGCGCGCGCCCCACATCGTCCACGCTCCCCACAGGCACAGCAGCGCAACCGCGGCCTCCAGCACGATGATGAACACGTAGGCCGCGTGGTGCAGCACCGGCGAGGTGATGCGCCGGTTCGTCAGGCGGCAGTCCGGGAAGATCGTGTCCATGCTCATCACGTGGCGCACGAAGTTGTGGTTTGTGCCGTAGTCGGTGATGTTGTTGAGCACGACCGAGGCGGCGAACAGGCCGATGTAGGCCGTGAACAGGGCTTGCAGGATGCGCAGGGTTTCCATCGGGGTCTCGTGGTGGGCGGCAGGGGGCGCCGGGCGGCGCCGTGCCGGCATTGGAGCAAGACTCGGGCCGGGATGCCAGTGCCGGCGCGGGTGTCCCGGGATGCGCATAATCCGGCCCCGGGTCCGCGGGTTACAGGGAGGTTTCGTCGGACGGACCCTCCGCGCTGGCGTCGCTTCGGGGCCATCTCCAGCGCCGGTACCAGGAGGATTTTGAGGCGAGTCCCTGCGCATGCGCAGCCGCGCAGTCGGGGTCTGGCCTGAAACATCCCCGCAACTCCTTCCGGACCCGACCACCATGAACCACCCCGCGATGGCTGGCGTGCCCCTGAACGCGCCCGCCCATGTCAAGCACACCCGGCTGCTCGATTGGGTGGCCGAGATCGCCGCCCTCACCCAGCCCGAGGCCATCCACTGGTGCGATGGCTCCCAGGCCGAGTACGAAGCGCTGTGCGCGCAGCTCGTGGCCGGGGGCACCATGCGCCCGCTCAACCCGGCCAGGCGCCCGGGCAGCTTCCTGGCCTGGAGCGACCCGAGCGACGTGGCCCGGGTGGAAGACCGCACCTTCATCTGCACCGAGGAGCGCGAGGAGGCCGGGCCCACCAACAACTGGATGGCCCCGGCGGAGATGCGCGCGCAGCTGCAGACGGGCGAGGGCGCGCTCTTTCGTGGCGCCATGCGCGGGCGCACGATGTACGTGGTGCCCTTCTCGATGGGGCCGCTGGGCTCGCACATCTCGCACATCGGCGTGGAGCTCACCGACAGCCCCTACGTGGTCGTGAGCATGCGCACCATGACGCGCATGGGCCGCGGCGCGCTGGACGTGCTGGGCGACGACGGCTTCTTCGTGCCTTGCGTGCACACCGTGGGCGCGCCGCTGGCCGCCGGCCAGGCCGACGTGCCCTGGCCCTGCAACCCGACCAAGTACATCGTGCACTACCCCGAGTCGCGCGAGATCTGGAGCTACGGCTCGGGCTACGGCGGCAACGCGCTGCTGGGCAAGAAGTGCTTCGCGCTGCGCATCGCCTCCAAGATGGGGCACGAGCAGGGGTGGCTGGCCGAGCACATGCTGGTGCTGGGCGTGACCTCGCCCGAGGGCCGCAAGTACCACGTGGCCGCAGCCTTCCCGAGCGCCTGCGGCAAGACGAACTTCGCCATGCTCGTGCCGCCCGAGGGCTTTGCCGGCTGGGAGGTGACGACCATCGGCGACGACATCGCCTGGATCAAGCCCGACGCGCAGGGTCGGCTGCACGCGATCAACCCCGA
>JBIIED010000244.1:0-5498 GCA_044237995.1 Rubrivivax sp.
CGCGCGCCTGGCCTGGCGCGCCGGCACCGTGGAGGAGCGGCTCACGCACTCGCTCGTGCACGGCATCACCGAGTTCATCGAGGAAGACACCGAGCAGGCCTGGCAGGCCGTGCACGCGCGCGGCGGGCGGCCGCTGCACGTCATCGAGGGCCCGCTGATGGCGGGCATGAACGTGGTGGGAGACCTCTTCGGGGCGGGCAAGATGTTCCTGCCCCAGGTGGTCAAGAGCGCGCGCGTGATGAAGCAGGCGGTGGCGCACCTGCTGCCCTACATCGAGGCCGAGAAGCAGGCGCTGGCCGATGCGGGTGGGACGGTGCGTGCCAAGGGCAAGGTCGTGATCGCCACCGTCAAGGGCGACGTGCACGACATCGGCAAGAACATCGTCACGGTCGTGCTCCAGTGCAACAACTTCGAGGTCGTCAACATGGGCGTGATGGTCGCGTGCCAGGACATCCTGGAGCGCGCCAAGGCCGAAGGCGCTGACCTCATCGGGCTGTCCGGGCTCATCACGCCGAGCCTGGAGGAGATGCAGCACGTGGCTGCCGAGATGCAGCGCGACGAGTACTTCCGCGCCCGGCGCACGCCTCTGCTCATCGGCGGGGCCACGACGAGCCGTGTGCACACGGCCGTGAAGATCGCGCCGCACTACGAGGGCCCCGTGGTCTACGTGCCCGATGCCTCGCGCAGCGTGGGCGTGTGCACCGAGCTCCTGAGCCCCGAGCGCTCGGCCGGCTACGTGGCCGAGCTCGACGCCGAGTACGAGCGCGTGCGGCGAGCGCACGCAGGCAAGAAGGTCACGCCGATCGTGACGCTGGCTGCCGCACGGGCCAACCGCACGGCCTTGGACTGGGCTGCCTACGACCCGCCGCGCCCGACCTTCACCGGGCGGCGCGTGCTGCGCCACGTCGACCTCGCCGAGATCGCCGCGTGCATCGACTGGGGCCCCTTCTTCCAGACCTGGGACCTGGCCGGCCCCTACCCGGCCATCCTCGACGACGCCGTGGTGGGGCAGGAGGCACGCCGCGTGTTTGCCGACGGCCAGCACATGCTGCAGCGGCTGATCACCGGGCGCTGGCTGCAGGCCAGTGGCGTGTTGGCGCTGCTGCCGGCCAACACGGTGGACGACGACACGATCGAGATCTATGCCGACGAGGCGCGCCAGCAGGTGCTGATGCGCTGGTCGCCGCTGCGCATGCAAAGCGAACGCCCGGTGGTGGAGGGCGTTCGCCGGCCCAACAGGAGCCTGGCGGACTTCATCGCCCCGCGTGGCGTCAAGGCGGACTGGATCGGAATGTTTGCCGTCACGGCAGGCCTGGGGGTGGAGGCGCGCGAGCAGCAGTTCATCACCGAGCACGACGACTACTCGGCCATCCTCTTCAAGGCACTTGCCGACCGCCTGGCCGAGGCCTTTGCCGAGCGGCTGCATCAGCGCGTGCGCACCGAGTTCTGGGGCTACGCGCCCGAGGAGCGGCTGACCAACGAGCAGCTGATCGCGGAGGGCTACCGCGGCATCCGCCCGGCGCCGGGCTACCCCGCCTGCCCCGACCACAGCGTCAAGCGCGAGATGTTCGACGTGCTCAAGGCCCACGAGATCGGCATGGGGCTCACCGGGAGCCTGGCCATGACCCCGGCGGCCAGCGTGAGCGGCTTCTACCTCGCACACCCCGAGGCCACCTACTTCAATGTCGGGCGCATCGGGCAGGATCAGCTCGCCGACTGGGCGCAGCGCACGGGGATGGACGAGGCGCTGGCGCGCAAGGCGCTGGCGCCGGTGCTCTGAGCGCCGAGCGCACTGTCGCTCAACTCCCGAGCGCCCGGCGCCACTGCACCGCCTCGGCCACGTGCGCCAGCTGCACTGTGGCCTCGCCGCCCAGGTCGGCCACCGTCTGCGCCACCTTGAGCACGCGGTGCAGGGCGCGGCCCGACCAGCCCAGGCGCTCCGCGGCCGCCTGCAGGAAGCTTCGTGCCGCCGGCTCCAGGCTCATCGATGCGGCCAGGCTCGCGGCATCGAGCGCGCCGTTGGGCCCGCCCTGGCGCGCCAGCATCCGCTCGCGTGCAGCCGCCACGCGAGTGGCGACCTCGGCCGAGGATTCGCGCGGGCCCGCCGCAAGCAGCACCTCGGGCCGTTGCGCCGGCACCTCCACCAGCAAGTCGATGCGGTCGAGCATCGGCCCGGACAGCCGGCCCTGGTAGCGCGCCACTGCATCGGGCGTGCAACGGCAGGCGCGGCCGGTGGCCGCTGCTGCGCCGAGCCAGCCGCACGGGCACGGGTTCATCGCCGCCACGAGAAGGAAGCGGGCCGGGTAGTGCGCCTGGCGGCCCGCGCGCGAGAGCGTGACGCGCCCGGTCTCCAATGGCTCGCGCAGAGCCTCGAGCGCGGCGCGGGGGAACTCGGGCAGTTCGTCGAGGAAGAGCACCCCGCCATGCGCCAGCGAGACCTCGCCGGGCAGGGGCGGGCTGCCGCCGCCCACGAGCGCCACGGCGCTGGCCGTGTGGTGCGGGGCCCGCACCGGGCGGCAGCCCGGGGCCAGTGGCTCGGCGCCCGGCCGGCTCAGCCCGTGCAGCGCGGCGCTCTCCAGCGCCTCCTCGGCGGGCATCGGGGGCAGGATGGCCGGCAAGCGCTGCGCCAGCATCGACTTGCCGGTGCCCGGCGGGCCCACGAGCAGCAGCGGGTGCGCGCCGGCCGCTGCGATCTCGAGCGCGCGGCGTGCGCCGGCTTGGCCGCGCACGTCTTGCAGGTCCACGGCCGCGCCCGCGGCGACGGCCCGGCGGGCCGGGGCCGGCTGCGCGCGCGGCAGCTCGGCTGCGGGGCCCGTGCCGCGCGTGCCGCCCGTACCGCCTGCGCCGCCTGCGCCGCCCTCGCTGCCCTCGCTGCCCTCGCTGCCCACCCGCTGCAGCGCCTGCACCACCTGCGGCAGGTCGCGCGCTGCGCGCACGTCCACACCCGGCACGCGGGCGGCTTCCTGGGCGCTTTCCCAGGGCAGCACCAGCGCCCGAGGTGCGCCCTCCCGCCGCGCCGCCAGCGCCAGGGCCAGCGCGCCGCGCACCGGGCGCAGCTCGCCGGCGAGTGACAGCTCGCCGGCGAACTCGAAGGCCTCGAGCCGCGCCGGGTCGATCCGTTCGCTGGCCGCCAGGATGCCCAGTGCGATGGGCAGGTCGAAGCGGCCCGATTCCTTGGGCAGGTCTGCCGGCGCCAGGCTCACGGTGATGCGCCGGTTGTGCGGGAAGGCAAAGCCCGTCTCGGCCAGTGCTGCGCGCACCCTCTCGCGCGACTCCTTGACCTCCGTGTCGGCCAGCCCGACCAGCGCGAAGCCCGGCAGCCCGTTGGCCAGGTGCACCTCCACGCGTACCTCGCGCGCCGACAGGCCGTCCAGCGCCCGGCTCCTCACGACGGCCAGGGTCATGCATGCCTCCTCTTGCGTTTGCCCCGGGGCTCCAGGGCGTCCGCCAAGCGTGCCGGATCGTCGGCGCCCGTAAAAGCACCTATTTGGTGCGCACCCGAATGGGGCGTCCAATTGGGGGTGGCTGGAGGGTCCGCACCTGCCGCACCGGGCGGGCGCGCGGCCGCCCCGGGCTGGCTGCAGATGGGCCGGGAGAACGTTGCGGCGGAGCGCGCTTCCGGCTGCCCTGGCCGGCGGCGGGCGGCGGGCGGCGGGGGTTGGGCGGGGGCGGCCGGGCATGGCATGGATCGTGCAGAACCCCGTGACGGGACGTCGATCCCTGCCCGCCGGGCGCCTGGTACGCGCCCGCCCCCGCTACCGAACAAGGACCTCCGAACATGCGCAACCTTCCCCTCACCCTGCTGGCCACCGCCGCCGTCGCGGCCTCGACACTGGCCACCCCCGCCCTGGCCGCGGACTCCTCGCTTGCCTTCAACGTCGGCGCGGTGACGGATTACCGCTACCGTGGCATCTCCCAGACCCGCCTGAAGCCCGCGCTGCAGGGCGGCTTCGACTACTCGGCCGGCTCCTTCTACGTGGGCGCCTGGGGCTCGACGATCCAGTGGATCAAGGACGGCGGTGGCAAGGCCGACGTCGAGATCGACATCTACGGCGGCTACAAGTTCGAACTCGCCAAGGGCACCGTTCTCGACCTGGGCGTGCTCACCTACCAGTACCCCAGCAACGCGCTGAAGCCCTCGGCCAACACCACCGAGGTGTACGGCGCACTCACGCTGGGCTCGGTCACGGCCAAGTACTCGCACAGCACCAGCAACCTCTTCGGCTTTGCCGGCAGCAAGGGCAGCGGCTACCTGGACATCAGCGGCACCTTCGAGGTCGGCGGCATCACGGTCACGCCGCACATCGGGCGCCAGACGGTCAAGAACAGCGGGGCCTTCTCCTACACCGACTACTCGATCACCCTGAGCAAGGACGTCGGTGGCGTGGTGTGGAGCGCCGCGCTCGTCGACACCGACACCAAGGCCTACACCGGCGCTGGCGGCAAGGATCTGGGCAAGGCCTCGATCGTGCTGGGCGCCAAGTACAACTTCTGACCACCCCAATTTCCAGGAGGCATCCCATGAAGATGGTGACCGCGATCGTCAAGCCCTTCAAGCTCGACGAGGTGCGCGAGGCCCTGAGCGCCATCGGCGTGCAGGGCATCACCGTGACCGAAGTCAAGGGCTTCGGCCGGCAAAAGGGCCACACCGAGCTGTACCGCGGCGCGGAGTACGTGGTCGACTTCCTGCCCAAGGTGAAGATCGAGGCCGCTGTGGACGACGCGCTCGTCGAGCGCGTCATCGAGGCCATCGAGGGCTCGGCGCGCACCGGCAAGATCGGCGACGGAAAGATCTTCGTCTCCACGCTCGAGCAGGTGGTGCGCATCCGCACCGGAGAGATCGGCAAGGACGCGCTTTGAGCGCGACACCCACCCACGCCAAGGTATCCCCATGAAGAAACTCATCGCCTCCCTTGCCCTCGGCCTGGCAGCCCTGGGCCTCCTGGGCGCAAGCAGCGCCGTCTTCGCGCAGGCCGCCCCCGCGGCCTCCGCTGCCGCCCCCGCGGCTGCCGCCGCATCGGAAGCGGCCCCGGCTGCTGCCGCCGCCTCCTCGGCAGCGCCTGCGCCTGCCGCTTCCACCCCCGTGCCCAACAAGGGCGACACCGCGTTCATGATGGTGGCCACCGTGCTCGTCATCCTGATGACGATCCCGGGCCTGGCCCTGTTCTATGGCGGCCTCGTACGCAGCAAGAACATGCTGTCGGTGCTGATGCAGGTGTTCATGATCTTTGCGCTGATCTCGGTGCTGTGGGTCGTGTACGGCTACTCGATGGCCTTCACCGCAGGCAACCCGTTCTTCGGCACGCTCGACAAGCTCTTCCTCAAGGGCGTCACACCCGAATCGGTGGCGGCCACCTTCAGCAAGGGCGTGTACATCCCCGAGCTCACGTTCGTGGCCTTCCAGGGCACCTTCGCCGCGATCACCACGGCGCTGATCGTCGGGGCCTTTGCCGAGCGCATCAAGTTCTCGGCCGTGCTGCTGTTCGCGGTGCTGTGGT
>JBIIED010000245.1:0-5407 GCA_044237995.1 Rubrivivax sp.
AGCAGCGCCCCGCGGCCCCCGCGCAGCGGGCCGCGGGGCTCGCGGCCGGCCGCACCCGCCGCCTCGCGCGAGGCGCCCAGGCGTGCCAGCAGGATCCCGGCCACCAGGCCCGGGGCCTCCATCACGGCCACCCACAGCGCGGCGTGGGGCTCGTAGTCGATGCCCGCGCGCGTCAGGGCGGTCGTGGCCACCGCGAAGGTCACCACGCTCACCGAGCCGTAGTGGGCCGCCAGCGACGCGGCGTCGGCGCTGGCCAGGCGCGCCAGCCGCAGCAGCGGAAACAGCAGGAACGGGATGGCCAGGCCCAGCGCCAGGCAGGCCGCCACCTGCGGCGCGAGCACGGCCAGCGGCTGGCGGCTGAGTTCGATGCCGCCCTTCAGGCCGATGGCCAGCAGCAGGTAGATCGACAGCGTCTCGTAGAGCGCCTCGGGCAGGCGCAGGTCGCTCTTGACGAGCCTGGCGACGATGCCCAGCAGGAAGAAGAAGACAACGACGTCGATCATGTGGGAGGGGCCTCGCGCCGGGGCTTGCGCGCGCGACGGGCAAAGAGGCGGTCGAAGAGGCGGTCGGGAAGCTTCGGCAGCAACCACGCCACCAGCCCCATCTGCCACGGGATGACGATGCGCGAACGCCCCGAGCCGATCGCTCGCCAGGCGCGCTCGGCAAAGGCTTCGGCAGACATCAGGAAGGGCATCGGGTAGCGGTTGCGAGCCGTCAGCGGCGTGGCCACGAAACCCGGCAGCAGCGTCACCACCCGCACCCCGTGCGGGGCACACTCGCTGCGCAGGCTCTCGCAGTAGGCCACGGCGGCCGCCTTGCTCGCGCTGTAGGCACCGTGGCCGGGCAGGCCGCGCGCGGCCGCCACGCTGGCCACCCCCACGAGCGTGCCGCTTCCGCGCGCGCGCATCGCTGCCAGGAAGGGATGGAAAGTGGCGGCCATGCCCACCGTGTTGGTGGCCAGCGTGTCGCGCATCACGTCCAGGTCCTCGCGCTCGGCGGTGTCCATGCCGATGCTGATGCCGGCATTGGCCACGACCCTGTCGGGCAACCCCATTGCGTCGATGCAGGCGCGCGCCGCGGCGGCCAGCGCGTCCGCGTCGGTCACGTCGGCGGCGCCCACCCAGCACCGGGCGGGGGGCAGGCCGGCGTCGCGCGCCCACTGCTCGAGCCGCTCCAGGCGCCGGGCCACGAGCGCCACGCGCCAGCCCTGGCGCACCGCCTGCGCGGCCAGGGCCAGGCCGATGCCGCTGGATGCGCCGGTGATGAAGACCAGCGGCGCCGGCGCGCTCATCGCGCGGCCTCGGGCATGTACACGGCCCGGATCGGGCCGGCCAGGGCGAGGTGGCGCCGCAGGTGGTCGTAGTCCATGCCGGCCGCTCGCATCGTGCTGGCGCCCGACTCGACCTGCACCGCCTGGCGGCTGCTCAGACGCTGCCTGGGCCCGTCGAGCTCCAGGCTCTCGCTGGCGATGCGAAGCGGCTGGCCGTCGGCCGCGCGGCTCGTCACGACGGCCTCGCCCAGGAGTTGCACGCGCTCGCCGCGCGGGTCGGAGACGGCGCGCCGCGCCGTGAGCAACGCCTCGCGCCCGTCGGTTGCGCGCACGAGCACGCGCGCCTGGTCGATCTCCACGCGCTCGGGCGACTCGTAGTGGCGCATCTCGCGGCCCTGCACGCGCACCTTCTGCTCGCCCTGTGCATCGAAGCGCCGCACGAGGAACTCCTGCATCGCGTAGTCCGGCTCGGCGCGCGGCGCGGCCGCCTCGCGCGGCGCCAGCGGCCGCGGCGAGTTCTTGACGAGCCACCAGGTACCCAGCGCCAGCAGCCCCATGAGCAGCAGCGGCAGCGCACCGCCCAGCCCCTCGCGCAGGCGCTGCATCAGCGGCACGCGCGCCCGAGCCGGGCCCGGCTCGGGCGCTCCGAGGCGGATGGGCACCTCCGGCAGGTCCGGCAGTTCGAGTTCGATGCCGCGCTGGCTCATCGCAGTGCTCCCTGGGCCTCAGCGCGCATCCAGCGTGCCCACCTGCTCGGCCAGCAGCGCCGCGTAGCGCCCCGCCGCCACGAGCAGCAGGTCGCAAAACTCGCGCGCAGCGCCGTGCCCGCCCGCGGCCGCGGTGACGTGGTGGGCCACCGCACGCACCTCCAGGTGCGCGTGCGGCGGCGCGCACGCCAGGCCGGCGCGCACGAGCAGCGGCAGGTCGGGCCAGTCGTCGCCGATGGCGGCCACTTCGGCCCATTGCAGTGACAGCGCGCGCAGCACCGCCTCGGCCGCAGCGAGCTTGTCCTGCGCGCCGAACGCCGCGTGCACCAGGCCCAGATCGGCCATGCGCCGGCGCACGGCCGGCGAGTCGCGCCCGGTGATGACGACCGGCTCGATGCCGGCGAGCTTGAGCATCTTGAGTCCATGGCCGTCCAGCGTGCTGAAGGCCTTCACCGTCTCGCCGTGCTCGCCGATGTAGATGCGTCCGTCGGTGAGCACGCCGTCCACGTCGAAGATGGCCGCGCGCATGCCCGCGCCGCGCCCCTGCGCGCGCAGCAGCAGTTCGGGCGCAAAACTCAGCTGCGGGCTCAGCGCGCCTTCGCTCATATCACCTTCGCACGCATCAGGTCGTTGCTGTTGAGCGCGCCCACGATGGCGCCTTGCGCGTCCACCACGATCACGCTCGTGATGCGGTGCTGCTCCATGAGGCCGGCGGCGTCCACGGCCAGCGCATCCTCGCGCACGAGCTTGGGGCGCGGATGCATCACGTCGGCCGCGCGCAGCGTCAGCAGCTCGGCCCCGCGCTCGATGAGCCGGCGCAGGTCGCCGTCGGTGAAGATGCCCAGCACCTGGCGCGCATCGTCCACCACCGCCGCAAAGCCCAGGCCCCTGGCGCTCATCTCGCGCAGCATCTGCGGCAGCAGCGCATCGGGCCCGACCACCGGCACCGCCGTGCCGTGGCGCATCAGGTCGCGCACGTGCATGAGCAGCTTGCGCCCGAGGCTGCCCCCGGGGTGCGAACGCGCGAAGTCGGCCGCGGCAAAGCCCCGCGCATCCAGCAGCGCCACCGCGAGCGCGTCGCCCAGGGCCATCTGCGCCGTGGTGCTCGCCGTGGGCGCGAGGTTGAGCGGGCAGGCCTCCTGGTCCACCGCGCTGGACACCACGATGTCGGCGTGGCGGGCGAGCGTGGAGTCGGCCTTGCCCGTCATCGCCACGAGCGTCACGCCCAGGCGGCGCACGGCCGGCAGGATCGCGGCGAGCTCGTCGCTCTCGCCTGAGTTGCTGATGGCCAGCACCACGTCGCCGGGCGTGACCATTCCGAGGTCGCCATGGCTGGCCTCGGCCGGGTGCACGAAGAAGGCTGGCGTGCCGGTGGAGGCGAGCGTGGCGGCGATCTTTCGCCCGACGTGCCCGCTCTTGCCCATGCCCATCACCACCGTGCGGCCCCGGCACGCGAGCATGGCCTGCACCGCCTGCGTGAAGCCCTCGCCTTGCCGGGCCGACAGCCCCAGCAGCGCGCGCGCCTCGATCTCGAAGGTGCGCGCGGCGAGCTCCAGCGCACGGCCGGGCGAGAAGGCCGAGGGGGCCGCAGGCGCGGCGCCTTCGGTTGCACCTTGGGAAGCTTGGAGGATTTGGGGGTGGTCTGGCACGGAGCGCACGCCCGCCAGGGCGCTGGTCTAGGATCGGGGCGATTCTAGGCACCATGGCCACCACCCTCGAACTCGTCTTGCTCTACCTCGTCGCGGCCGTGGCGGGCGTGGTGGTGTGCCGCTCGCTGAAGCTGCCGCCCATGCTCGGCTACCTGGTAGTGGGGGTCGTGATCGGCCCCAACGCGCTGGCGCTGGCGCAAGACAGCGCCGGCGTGCGCTACCTGGCCGAGTTCGGGGTCGTCTTCCTGATGTTCGTGATCGGGCTGGAGTTCAACCTGCCCAAGCTGCGCAGCATGCGCACGCTCGTCTTCGGGCTGGGGCTGTCACAGGTGGGCCTGACGATCCTGGGCGCCATCGTCGGGCACTTCCTGCTGCTGTGGGCCTTCTCCTTCGCGGCGCGGCCCTGGGAGCTCGGCTGGCAGGGTGCGGTGGTGCTCGGCGGCGCGATCGCGATGTCGAGCACGGCCATCGTCGTCAAGCTCATGAGCGAGCGGCTCGAGCTCGAGAGCGAGCACGGCCGGCGCGTGCTGGGCATCCTGCTCTTCCAGGATCTCGCGGTGGTGCCGCTGCTCGTGATCATCCCGGCGCTTGGCGCCAGCGGCGGGGAGCTCGCCGCCTCGCTGGGCTGGGCGCTGCTCAAGGCGGCCGTGCTGCTCGCGCTGCTCCTGGCAGGCGGGCAGCGCGCGATGCGCTGGTGGCTCACGCTCGTGGCGCGGCGCAAGAGCGAGGAGCTCTTCATGCTCAACCTGCTGCTGGTCACGCTGGGGCTGGCGTGGGTGACCGAGCATGCGGGGCTGTCGCTGGCCCTGGGGGCCTTCGTGGCGGGCATGCTCGTGGCCGAGACCGAATACAAGCACCAGGTGGAGACCGACATCCGGCCCTTCCACGACGTGCTGCTGGGCCTGTTCTTCATCACCATCGGCATGAAGCTCGACTGGCGCCCGGTGCTCGAGAACTGGGTCCTGGTGCTGCTGCTGACCACCGGCCCGGTGCTGGCCAAGTTCGCGCTGATCGCAGCGCTTGCCCGCATGTTCCGGGCCACGCCGGGCGTGGCGCTGCGCACGGGGCTGTATCTCGCGCAGGCCGGCGAGTTCGGCTTCGTGCTGCTCACGCTGGGGGCCGAGCGGCAGCTCATCGCCCCCGAGTGGGTGAGCCCGGTGCTGGCGAGCATGGTGCTGTCGATGCTGGCCGCGCCCTTCCTCGTGATGTACAGCGACCGCATCGTCAACCGCCTGTCGGCCAGCGACTGGATGCTGCAGTCGGTGGCTCTCACCTCGATCGCCAAGCGCTCGATGGCCAACGAGGCGCACGTGATCATCTGCGGCTACGGCCGCAGCGGCCAGAGCCTGGCGCGGCTGCTGGACAAGGAGCGCATCCCCTACATGGCGCTCGACCTCGACCCCGACCGCGTGCGCCAGGCCGCAGCCGCCGGGCAGAGCGTGGTGTTCGGGGACGCGGCGCGGCTGCAAAGCCTGATGGCCGCAGGCCTGGCGCGCGCCAGCGCGGTGGTGGTGAGCTATCACGACACGCCCTCGGCGCTGAAGATCCTGGGCCTGGTGCGCGAGCACGCCCCGAAGGTGCCGGTGGTGGTACGCACCGTGGACGACACCGACATCGACCGGCTGCGCGCCGCCGGCGCCACCGAGGTGGTGCCCGAGGCCATCGAGGGCTCGCTGATGCTGGCCGGCCACGCGCTGGCGCTCGTGGGCGTGCCCATGGCACGCGTGATCCGCCTCACGCGCGATGCGCGCGACGCGCGCTACCGGCTGCTGCGCGGCTAC
>JBIIED010000246.1:0-5373 GCA_044237995.1 Rubrivivax sp.
ATCGGTCCGACGATCAGCAGCTCGCTCAGACGCTCGGCGTTCGGAAACTCGGTGAGCGAGGGCATCTGGCGGTAGCGCCCACGGAAGACCTCATCGATGTACATCTTGGCCACCCGCTTGGCCGTTTCCTGGGTGTTGTGGTCGCTGTCGGTGTCGATCACGAGGGCGCGCAGCACGTCCTGCAGCTTGGCCTGGACCTCGGCCTTGAGCTGCTCGAGCTCGCCCTCGTGGATGAAGTCGGCGATGTTGTCGTTGGCATGGAAGCGCCGGTCGGCCGTCACGAGCCGGTAACGGATGCGCTCGGAGGCCGGCAGCGCGGCGAGCTCCTCCTCGGTGCGGAAGATCCGGGCGGGAGCGTCGAGCGACGACGGGGAATTGGCAGCCATGAACAACCTCCGGGGGCGGGCGCAGGGGATCCCGGACGGGTGGCCCCCATGAAAACGCAGCAACGGAAGATGTGGCCTGTCGAGCCGCCTTCAAGGCGGTCCGCGCCGGC
Source organism: Rubrivivax sp. (assembly GCA_044237995.1). Lineage (GTDB taxonomy): Bacteria > Pseudomonadota > Gammaproteobacteria > Burkholderiales > Burkholderiaceae_C > Rubrivivax. The sequence continues at coordinate 497 of JBIIED010000246.1, forward strand.
GCGGCCGTGCAGCCTCCTCCGGCCGCCGCGCGCCCCGTGCTCTAGACTGCGTCGTGTGGGCCCAGTGTACGCCTCTGCAGCGCTGTCGGAGTTGCTCGTGTGCACCGCCGATGCGGTGGCCGCCGTCCGGGCCGGCCGCTCCCTGACCGACGCCTTGTCGGCCGTGCCGGCGCAGCGGCGCGCCGGCACCCAGGCGCTGGCCTTTGCCGTGCTGCGCGGCTGGGGTGCGGCGTACGCCGCGCGGTGTGCCCTGGCCCCGCGCGCGCCGGCACCCTGGGTCGATGCCCTGCTCACCTCGGCGCTGGCGCTGGCCTGGCCGCAGGCCGAGCGCAGCTACCCCGAGCACACCCTGGTCGATCAGGCCGTGCGTGCCGCGCGCGTGCGCACCCCCGGCTCAGCCGGCTTCGTCAACGCCGTGCTCAGGCGCTTCCTGCGCGAGCAGGCGCAGATCGTGCTGGCCGCCACGCGGGAGCCGCAGGGGCGCTGGAACCACCCGGCCTGGTGGATCGAGCGCCTGCAGGCCGACTGGCCTGCCCAGTGGCCAGACATCCTCGCCGCGGCGCAGGAGCATCCGCCCATGACGCTGCGCGTGCACGCCCGGCGCCTGAGCGCGGCGCAGTGGCTGCAGCGCCTGGAGTCGTCGGGGCGGGGCGGCCGCCTGCTCGACGATCCGGCGCTGGGCGGGCAGGCAGTCGTTCTGGACGCGCCGTGCGCCGTCCAGGAACTGCCCGGCTTCGCCGAAGGGGATGTGTCGGTGCAGGACGCCGCGGCCCAGCGTGCCGCGCCGCTGCTCGTGGCGCCCCCGGGTCGTGCACGGCTGCCTGCAGGCGCGCGTGTGCTCGACGCCTGCGCGGCCCCTGGGGGCAAGACGGCCCACCTGCTCGAGCTCGCCGACCTCGAGGTGTGGGCGCTCGATCGCGATCCGGCCCGGCTCGTGCGCGTGCAGGAGACGCTGCAGCGGCTGGGCCTGCGCGCGCGCTGCCTGGCCGCCGATGCGGGCGACCCGGGCGCCTGGTGGGATGGCCGGCCCTTCGACGCGATCCTGCTGGATGCACCCTGCAGCGGCTCAGGCGTCTCCCGGCGCCACCCCGACATCCGCTGGCTGCGCCGCGCCACCGACCTGCCCGCGCTTGCGCGCGAGCAGGACCGGCTGCTGCAGGCGCTGTGGCCGCTGCTGGCCCCGGGCGGGCGGCTGCTGTACGCCACCTGCTCGGTCTTTCGCATCGAGGGCGCGCAGCGCGTCGACGCGTTTTTGCAACGCCCGGAAGGTGCCGATGCCACGCTCGACCCCGCCTCGCCGGGCCACCTGCCTGGGCTGCCCGACAATGCGGGGACACCGTCCGCAGGACAGCCTGCGACCGCGGGCGCCGACGGTTTCTTCTACGCCCTGCTCCACAAGGACCCCTGACTGCGATGCGCCCAGGCCGGCCGATGCACCGCCGTCGATTCCTCGCCTGGCACCTGAGGGCCGCCGCGGCCGCGGCAGCAGTGGCGCTGGCGCCGGTGCCGGCGGCCAGCCAGGGCGTGGATCTGGTGTCGCTCGAGCTGCAGCGCCAGGAAGGCTGGCTGACGCTGGACCTCAACGCCCGGCTGCAGCTGTCCAGGGGCCTGCAGGAGGCGCTGGAGCGCGGCATCCCCGTGTACTTCGTGGCCGAGGCGCAGGTGTTCAGAAGCCGCTGGTACTGGCGTGACGAGCGCGTCGCCCGGGCCTCGCGCACCTGGCGGCTCGCCTACCAGCCCCTGACCGCGAGCTGGCGCGTGGGGATCGGTGCCATCGTGCAGAGCTACCCGACCCTCCCGGAGGCGCTGGGAGCGTTGTCGCGCCTGTCGGGCTGGCGGCTGGCCGAACTCGCGGCGCTCGATGCCGACGCCCGGCACTACGTGGAGTTCTCCTTCCGGCTCGACACGACCCAGTTGCCCGGCCCGATGCAGATCGGGCTGACCTCTCAGGGCGACTGGACGCTGCGCATCGATCGCACGCTGCGCCTGGAGTGACCGTGCGCATCCGCCTGCGCTGGGGCTGGAGGGTCGGGATGCTCGCCGCCCTGGGCAGCGTCCTGGTGGTCGCCTTCGTGCTGTCCTTCAGCGGCAGCGCGCCGAGCCTGTACGAGCGCGAGCTGGCGTGGCTGTTCTGGCTCAACTTCGGACTCGCGCTGCTGCTGGCCATCGTGCTGGTGCTGACCATCGGCCGGCTCCTCCTGCGGCTGCGCGCCGGCCGCTTCGGCAGCCGCCTGCTGCTGCGCCTGGCCGGCATCTTCGCCCTGGTGGGGGTGCTGCCGGGGATCGTGATCTATACCGTGAGCTACCAGTTCGCCGCGCGCAGCATCGAGAGCTGGTTCGATGAGCAGCTCGCCTCGGCCCTGGACGCGGGTCTTTCGCTGGGCAAGGGCACGCTCGAGTCGCTGCAGGCCCAGGCCCTGGACGGCACCGCATCGGCTGCGGGGCGGCTGAGCCTGGAGACGCGCGCCATCACCGCGGTGGACCTCGAGCGCGAGCGCGAGCGCATCGGGGTCAGGGAGCTTGCCCTCGTGGACGGGAGCGGCCAGGTGCTGCTGGTGGCCTCGGGTGCCTCCCGAACCGTCGTGCCCGAGCGGCCCGGCGCCACCTTGCTGCGCCAGGCGCGCAGCGCCGGCCAGGCCGGCCAGATCGAGGGCCTGGAGGACGACGGCGGCCTGGGCCCGCGCGTGCGCTCGCTCGTGGTGGTCCCCGCAGGCGGCTTCGCGGCGCCGGGCGCCGAACAGCGGCTGCTGTTCGCGGTGTACCCGCTGCCGCGCCCGCTGGTGGCCAATGCGCTGAAGGTGCAGGCCGCCTACAGCGAGTACCAGCAGCGCGCGCTGGCGCGCGAGGCGCTGCGGCGCCTGTACATCGGCACGCTCACCCTGGCGCTCGTGCTCACTGTGTTCGGCGCGATCTTGCTGGCCGTGGTGCTGGGCAACCAGATCGTGCGCCCGCTCCTGATGCTGGCCGATGGGGTGCGCGAGGTGGCGTCGGGCAACCTGAGCTCGCGCCCGGTCTTCAAGTCCGAAGACGAGCTCGGCGGCCTGACCCGCTCCTTCGCCGCCATGACCCAGCAGGTGGCCGAGGCCCGTGCCCAGGCGCAGGGCAGCCTGGCGCAGCTCGAGAGCGCGCGTACGAGGCTGCAGACCATCCTGGACAACCTCACGCCCGGCGTGATCGTGCTCGACCACCAGGGGCGCATCGAGACCGTCAACCCCGGCGCCACGCGCATCCTGCGCCAGCCCCTGCAGGCCTACGTCGGGCGCGGCCTGCAGGAGGTGCCCGAGCTGACGGAGATGGCGCAGGCCGTGACGCGGCGCTTCGAGGGCCTGCTGGGCGGGGCGGAGGAGGGCTCCGGCCAGCCCTGGCAGGATGCCTTCGTGCTCCAGGAAGGGCGTCCTGATGCCGTGACGCTGCTGGCGCGTGGCGTGGCGATGCCGGGCCAGATGCGCCTGCTCGTTTTCGACGACATCACGGAGGTCGTCTCGGCGCAGCGCGCGCAGGCCTGGGCCGAGGTGGCGCGGCGCCTGGCCCACGAGATCAAGAACCCGCTCACGCCCATCCAGCTCTCGGCCGAGCGGCTGCAGCACAAGCTCGAGAGCCGCCTGGAGGAGGGCGACCGGGCGCTGCTGGTTCGCAGCGTCGGCACCATCGTCGCGCAGGTCGAGGCGATGAAGGCGCTGGTCAACGAGTTCCGGGACTTCGCGCGACTGCCCTCGGCCCAGCTCGCTCCGCTGTCGCTCAACGACACGGTGGCCGAGGTGCTCGGACTCTACGGCCAGGAGCAGGAGCAGGGGCGGCTGCGTGCGCGGCTCGACGCGAAGCTGCCGCAGGTGATGGGCGATGCCACGCAGTTGCGTCAGGTCGTGCACAACCTGGTGCAAAACGCACTGGACGCCGTCTCGGCGCGCCCCGATGGCCAGGTGACCGTGATCACGCTGTCCAGCGAGGTGCCGACCGGGCAGGCCGGGCCGGGCAGCCGGGTGGTCCGGCTCGTGGTCACCGACAACGGCCCGGGCTTTGCCGAGCACGTGCTCAAGCGCGCCTTCGAGCCCTACGTGACCACCAAGCCGCGCGGCACCGGTCTGGGCCTGGCGGTGGTCAAGAAGATCGCCGACGAACACGGCGCGCGCATCCGCCTGTCCAACCTGCAAGCCGCCGGCGACGCCCTGGCACCGGTGAGCGGTGCGAGGGTTTCGCTATCATTTTCATCCTTGCAGCCTCCCGACGACGGTTCCGTCACGCGGCGAGCATGAGGCCAGCCCCGCAACCCCTTGCTCGCTCTCCCCTATGGCAACCATCCTTGTTGTGGACGATGAGCTCGGCATCCGTGCCCTGCTTTCCGAGATCCTGACCGACGAAGGCCACACCATCGAGCTGGCCGAGAACGCGGCCCAGGCGCGCCTGGCGCGCGACCGCATGCGGCCCGACCTGGTCCTGCTGGACATCTGGATGCCCGACGTCGACGGCATCACGCTGCTCAAGGAGTGGGCCGGCGGGGGCCTCCTGACGATGCCGGTGATCATGATGAGCGGGCACGGCACGATCGACACCGCCGTGGAGGCTACGCGCTTCGGCGCGGTGGCCTTCCTCGAAAAGCCCATCACGCTGCAGAAGCTGCTGCGCGCCGTTGACCAGGCCCTGGTGCGCCCGGGCGTGGCGGCCGGGCGGCCAGCCGGGGCGGGCGATGGCCGGGTCGAGGCCGGCCCGGCCGGAGCGGCCCGTCCGCCTGGCACGGCAGCCGAGCCGTCTGGTGCCCCCGTTCCGGTTGCGATGGGGCTTTCGCCGCGCCAGAGCTTCGAGCTCGACCGGCCGCTGCGCGAAGCGCGCGACGCCTTCGAGAAGAGCTACTTCGAGTTCCACCTCGCCAAGGAAAACGG
>JBIIED010000247.1:0-5311 GCA_044237995.1 Rubrivivax sp.
CACGAGCGGCACGCGGCGCTGGCAGCACAGCTCGATGAAGTGCGCGCCCTTCATGGCCGACTCGCTGAAGAGCACGCCGTTGTTGGCCACGATGCCCACCGGCATGCCCTCGATGTGGGCGAATCCCGTGACGAGGGTGCTGCCGTAGCGCGCCTTGAACTCGTCGAAGTCGCTGCCGTCGACGATGCGGGCGATGATCTCGCGCACGTCGTAGGGCTTGCGCGCGTCGGTGGGGATGATGCCGTAGAGGTCGCCGGCGTCGAAGAGCGGCGCGCGCGGGGGCTGCAGCAGCAGCTGCGGCTCCTTGCGCCAGTTCAGGTTGGCCACCACCGCGCGCGCGATCTGCAGCGCGTGCAGGTCGTTGTCGGCCAGGTGGTCGGCCACGCCCGAGAGCCGGGTGTGGACATCCCCGCCGCCGAGGTCCTCGGCACTCACCACCTCGCCGATGGCCGCCTTCACCAGCGGCGGGCCGCCCAGGAAGATCGTGCCCTGGTTGCGCACGATGATGGTCTCGTCGCTCATCGCCGGCACGTACGCGCCGCCGGCCGTGCACGAGCCCATCACCACCGCGATCTGCGGGATGCCCTGCGCGCTCATGTTGGCCTGGTTGTAGAAGATGCGCCCGAAGTGCTCGCGGTCGGGAAAGACCTCGTCCTGGTTGGGCAGGTTCGCGCCGCCCGAGTCGACGAGGTAGATGCACGGCAGCCGGTTCTGCTGCGCGATCTCCTGCGCGCGCAGGTGCTTCTTCACCGTCATCGGGTAGTAGGTGCCGCCCTTGACGGTGGCGTCGTTGCACACCACCATGCACTCGACCCCGCTCACCCGCCCGACACCCGCGACCATGCCCGCGCAGGGCGCAGCATCGCTGCCGTCGCGCTCGGGGTACATGCGCCAGGCCGCCATCGCCCCGATCTCCAGGAAGGGTGCATCCGGGTCGAGCAGCATCTCCACGCGCTCGCGCGGCAACAGCTTGCCGCGCGCCACGTGACGGGCGCGCGACTGCTCGCCTCCGCCCTGGGCAATGCGCGCAAGCGTGTCCTTCAGATCCCCGACCTGCGCCCGCATCCAGGCGGCGTTGGCCTTGAATTCCTCGCCGCGCGGGTTGAGCTTGGACGTGAGGGTCGACATCGCGGGTCTCCTGCGCCCGATTCTAGGGGTCGCTCCAGGCCTCAGGGCTGCCAGAAGCGGCGTGTGAAGAGCACCAGCAGCGACAGCAGCTCAAGCCGCCCGAGGAGCATCGCGAAGGTGCACACCCAGGTCTGGAAGTGCGTGAGGCCGGCGTAATTGACCGCCGGCCCGACATCGCCGAGCCCCGGGCCGATGTTGTTGACGCAGGCCACCACCGCCGTGAAGGCGGTGATGGGCTCCATCCCGCTGAACAGCAGCACCATCGTCAGCACGACGATGGTGGCGCCATAGGTGATCATGAAGGCGAGCACGGCCTGGATCGTCGTATCCGGAATCGGGCGGCCGCCGAGCACGACCGGGTTGACGGCACGCGGGTGCAGGATGCGGGCCATCTCGCGCCGCGCCTGCGCCAGCAGGATCAGCAACCGCACCATCTTGATGCCCCCGCCGGTAGAGCCCGCGCAAGTGGCCAGGCACCCCAGCAGGATCATCAGCATCGGGGCAAAGAGGGGCCACTGCGCGTAGTCGTGCGAGGCAAAGCCCGTCGTCGTGGCCACCGAGACCACGTGAAAGGCCGTGTGCCGCAGCGCCTGCAGCCAGTCCTCGTAGGCGCCCTGGGCCATGAGAAAGATGGTGATGAGCGCGATGCTGCCCGCCAGCACCCCGTAGAAGGCGAGCACCTCCACGTTGCGCAGCAGCGGCGCGAGCGAACGGCGCTGCCAGACCAACACGTAGAGCACGAGGTTCACCCCGGCCAGCACCATGAAGACGATGGCCACGGCCTCGATGAGCGGGGAGTTCCAGTATCCGAAGCTCAGGTCGTGCGAGGAGAAGCCGCCCAGGCTCACCGTGGTGCACATGTGCAGGAAGGCATCGATCCAGCTCATGCCGGCCCAGCGGTAGGCCAGCATGCAGGCCAGGCCGAGCCCGACGTAGGTCATCCAGATCATGCGCGCCGTGTCGGCGATGCGCGGCGTGAGCTTCTGGTCCTTCATGGGGCCGGTGATCTCGGCCTTGAAGAGCTGGCTGCCGCCCACGCCCAGCATCGGCAGGATCGCCACCGCCAGCACGATGATCCCCAGGCCGCCCACGAACATCATGAAGCAGCGCCACACGTTGACCGAAAGCGGCATCGCATCCAGCCCCGTGAGCACCGTGGCGCCGGTGGCGGTGAAGGCCGACATCGCCTCGAAGTAGGCGTCCGTCAGGCTCAACCCGGGCAGCGCCAGCAGCAGGGGCAGCGCGCCGAAGGCCGGCAGCACGAGCCACGTGAGCCCGACCAGCAGGAAGCCGTCGCGCGGGCGCAGCTCGCGCCGAAAGCGCCGCGTGGCCACGCTCATCAGCGCCCCGCACAGCACCGTGACCGCCGCCGCAGTGAGGAAGGCGTCCTGGGCGGGATCGGGGCCAGCCAGCGCGAAGGCCAGGGGCACGAGCATCAGCAGCGCAAACAGCAGCACCATCCGGCCGATGAGCGCGACGACGGCAAGCGGACCCATGGCGATGCTGCGGGTGGAGCGGGGGGTGGGGCGGACGAAGGCGCAGCGATCGGTGCCGGCGCAGCTTCAGAAGAGGAAGGTCGCGCTGACCTGGAACAGCCGCTCCACCTCGCGCACCATGCTCTTGCGCGGCACGAAGATGACGACGTGATCCAGGCTCTGGATGACCGTGTCGTGGTGCGGGATGATGACCTGAGCTGCGGTCTCGTCAGGGGCCTCCGAGCCATCCGGGCGGTGCAGCCCGCGCACGATCGCGCCGAGCTGTGCGCCCGCAGGCAGCCCGAGCTCGTCGACGCGGCGGCCAGCCATGCGGCTCGTCTTGCGGTCGCCGCGCACCACGCCCTCCAGCGCCTCGGCCGCACCGCGGCGCAACGAGTGCACGGCCTCGATGTCGCCACGGCGCACGTGCGCGAGCAGCTCGCCGATCACAGCCTGGCTGGGCGACACCGCGATGTCGATCTGCGTGCCCTGCACGATGTCGACATAGGCCTTGCGGTTGATGAGGGCCAGCACGCGCCGCGCCCCGAGCCGCTTGGCCAGCAGGCTGGCCAGGATGTTGTCCTCGTCGTCGCTGGTCAGCGCCACGAACAGGTCCATGTCCTGCACGTTCTCCTGCCCCATCAGCGCCTCGTCGGTGGAGTCGCCGTTGAGCACCAGCACCTGCGAAGGCAGCTGGGTCGCCAGGTAGTCGCAGCGCCGGCGGTCGGTCTCGATGACCTTGACCTGCAGCTCATCGTGGATCTGGCGCACCAGCCGCAACCCGACCTTGCCGCCACCGGCCACCATGACGCGGCGCACAGGGCGGTCCACCTTGTGCAGCGCGCCGAGCACGGCGCGGATGTCTTGCGTCGCAGCCAGCACGAAGACCTCGTCTCCCGGGTGGATGCGGGTGACGCCAGCGAGCTCGGTGAGCGCCTGGTCCTGGCGGTAGATTGCGACGATGCGCACGTCACGCCCCTGCATCAGCGAGGGAATGTCGGCCAGGCTGCGGCCCACGAGCGCCCCGCCGGACTCGGCGCGTACCGCGATCAGGCTCACCAGACCGTGCCCGAACTCCAGCACCTGCAGCGCCTCGGGGTATTCGATGAGCTTGCGCACGTAGCGCGTGACGCTCTCCTCGGGGCAGATCACGTGGCTCACGGCAAAGCCGCTGTTTTCGAGGAGCCCGGGGTCGTCCTGGTACTCGGCCGAGCGCAGCCGCGCGATCGTGGTGGGCACCTGGAAGATGTCGTGCGCCACCTTGCAGGCCACCAGGTTGGTCTCGTCCATCGGCGCGCAGGCGATGAAGAGCTCGGCGTCGGCCACGCCCGCCTCGCGCATCACGGAGGGCAGCACGCCGTTGCCGGCCACGGTGCGCAGGTCCAGCCGCTCCTGCAGGGCGCCCAGGCGCTGCGGGTCGGTGTCGACCACCGTGATGTCGTTGCGCTCGGACACCAGGCTCTCGGCGACGCTCTCGCCCACGCGCCCCGCGCCCAGGATGACGATGTTCACGTCATTGCTTGGCAAACAGCTGGCCGAGGTCGGCGAAGGCCTTGAACTCCAGCGCGTTGCCCGAGGGGTCGAGGAAGAAGAAGGTGGCCTGCTCGCCCGCCAGCCCCTTGAAACGCACGTGCGGCTCGATGATGAAGCGCGTGCCCGCGGCGGTGAGGCGGTCGGCCAGCACCTGCCACTCGTCCATCGGCAGCACCACGCCGAAGTGGCGCACCGGCACGGCGTCGCCATCCACCGCGCTCGTCGAGGCGAGGCTGCACTCCTCGGGGGAAAGGTGCGCCACCACCTGGTGGCCGAAGAGGTCGAAGTCGACCCACTCGGGGGAGCTGCGCCCTTCGCGGCAGCCCAGCAGGCCGATGTAGAAGGACCGCGCGGCCTGCAGGTCGTGCACGGGGAAGGCCAGGTGGAAGGGGCGGGTCGGGAGGGTGGCGGCGTGTTCCATGCCCCGAATTGTGCGCCGGATCGGCCGGCCCGGGGAGCCCGGCCGGCGGCCTGTGGCGGCCGCCCTGGGGCCACAGACCACAGGTCACGGGCCCCCATGCAGCGGCCACGACGATTCGCCACCGCCCTCCCCGTGACATTGTTCTCGCCCGTGTGTGGCAGCAGCCGTGCACCCCCGATTCGGGGGGCCTAGGATGAACGCCCCATGTCCAGCCTGCCCACCTTGCCATCGGCTCGCCTGCTTCGGCACGCTGCCACGCGCCTCTGCCTGGCCGGATGGCTGGCCGCAGGCGCAGCCTGCGCGCTGGCGCAACCCGTTTCGCAGCCGGAGCACGACCAGCTTGCTCAACAGGCTTCACTGCGCGGCAAGGTTCGGGTGATCGTCGGGCTGAATCTTCCGGCCGCGCTCGACCGCCTGCTGCCCGCAGCGCAGATGCTGCAGCAGCGCCAGACGATCCGCGACGCACAGTCTTCGGTGGCGCTTCAGGTGCTCATGGGCACGAACTCGCGGTTCAAGGTGCAGTTCGACACCGTGCCCTACGTGGCCATGGAGATCGACTCCACCGCGCTGGGCCGGCTGCGCGCCTCGCCGCTCGTCAAGGAGATCTACTCCGACAAGCTCTCGCGACCGCACCTGCTGCGCAGCACGCCCCTCATCGGCGCCAACACGGCCTGGAACGGCGGGCGCACCGGCAGCGGATGGGCCGTGGCCGTGCTCGACACCGGCGTCCAGAGCAACCACCCCTTCCTCACGG
>JBIIED010000248.1:0-5306 GCA_044237995.1 Rubrivivax sp.
CAGGATCTGCCTGGTGGGTCCGGGCAGCAGCGCGCTGAGCATGGGGCGCGCTGTCCCCACCGCCACGCTGGGCACGCTGCCGCTGGTGCTGCTGCGCGCGCCCAACAACCTGCGCGCCGTGGTGGACCGCATCCTGCGCCGGCTGCGGGTGGATACGCCGCCCGCGCTCGAAGTGAGCTCCTCGCAGCTGGCGCTGAGCCTGGTGGCCGACGGGCACGGCTACACGGTGCTGCCGCGCAGCACGGTGGAGTCGATGGCAGATGGGATGACCGGGCGGCACGCGCTCAGGCTCGCCCCGCTGGCCAAGCTCGGGCTTACGTGGATGGTGGCCATTCCCCAGGACCGGCCGGTTCCTCAGGGCGCGCGGGTCACGGCGCAACTGTTGCACGAGCTGGCGTCGCAGCCGAGCTAGCGCCCGACGGTAGCCAGGGCACGCCAGACGCAGCCCGAAGACAGCCAGCCGCCCGCCTCCCTCAGATCACGCCGTCGCTGCGCAGCCGCTGCACCTCTTCGTCGCTCTTGCCGAGCACCCGCTGCAGCACCTCCTCGGTGGCCTCGCCCAGGCGCGGGGGCGCGCGCTCGTAGCGCGGCGGGGTGGCGCTCAGGCGCAAGGGGCTGGCGATGGTGCCTACCATCGCGCCGTCGTCGCGCGGCACATCCACGCGCAGGCCGCGATGGCGCACCTGCGGCTCCTGGAAGACCTGCGCGTAGTCGTTGATGCGCCCGCAGGGCACGCCCGCTGCCTCGATGCGCCCGAGCCAGTCGATGGCCGGGCGCTGCAGCAGCGTGTGCGCGAGCTCGGGCACAAGCTCCTCGCGGCCCGTGACACGCAGCGTCATGCGTGCCCAGCGAGGGTCGTCGCGCAGGTCGGGCCGCTCGATCGCTTCGCAGAAGCGCCGCCACTGTTCGTCGTTGCCCACGGCCACGACGATCTCCTCGGTGGCCGTGCGAAACACCTGGTAGGGCACGAGGCTCGCGTGCGCATTGCCGTATCGGTGCGGCACCTTGCCGGTGGCCAGATGCCCCGTGACCTGGTTGGCACCCAGGGCCACGATGCCGTCGAGCAGCGCGATGTCGATGTACTGGCCCTGGCCGCTGATGTGGCGGTGCTCGAGTGCGGCCAGGATGGCCACGCAGGCGTACATGCCGGTCATCATGTCGACGACGGCCACGCCCACCTTCTGCGGCCCGCCGCCGGGCAGGTCGTCGCGCTCGCCGGTGATGCTCATGAGGCCGCCCTGGGCCTGGAAGACGAAGTCGTAGCCAGGCTTGTGGGCGTCCGGGCCGTCCTGGCCGTAGCCGGTGAGGGAGCAGTAGACGAGCCTCGGGTTGAGCTGGCGCAGGCTCTCGTAGTCCAGGCCGTAGCGCTTGAGGTCGCCGACCTTGTAGTTCTCGATGAACACGTCGCTGTGCGCGGCCAGTTCGCGCGCGAGGGCTTGCCCGCAGGGGCTCGCGATGTCCAGCGTGATCGAGCGCTTGCCGCGGTTGGCGCTGGCGAAGTAGGTGGAGTCGCTGGTGCGGGCTCCCTGGCCATCGGTGATCCAGGGCGGCCCCCAGGCGCGGGTGTCGTCGCCGCGGCCCGGGCGCTCGACCTTGATCACCTCGGCGCCAAGGTCGGCCAGGTTCTGGGTGCACCAGGGGCCCGCGAGCACGCGCGAGAGGTCGAGCACGCGGATATGGGACAGGGCGCCCGGGCCCTTGGGCGGCGGGGGTGAATGCTCAGCCATGGGGTGCAGCCTAGCCGAGATTCGGTGCCCCTGCGCGGCGGCCATGAGCCACTGCGACCCACTACGAGCCGCCCCGAGCCACCCCGAGCCACCAAGGGTGGCCCGCTTCCAGCACGGCCGGAACGCTGCTGGCAAAATGTTGGGTTGCCTGCGGCCCACGCAGGCCTGTGTACCGGGAGTTCCTGTGTCGATTGCCATCTTCCCGCTTCGCGCCCAGCCGGAGCGCACGGCTCCCACTCTTGCCGTGCCTTGCGCCGCTTGGCCGGGGCCCCGCCGCGCGGTGGCGCGGGCCGCGGCGCTGGCCCTGCTGGCCGCCCCGCTGACGGGCCTGGCGCAGGACGCCGGCCCCGGCGGCCCGGCCGAGCCCGCCTCGGGCCCGCAACCGAGCGTGACGCAGCGCGTGGAAATCGCCGCGCGACAGGGCTCCACCGAACTGCGCCGCGCCGCCAGCGTGGCCAAGCAGATCTACGGCCGCGACGAGCTCGACCGCTTCGGCGACACCAACGCGCTGGACGTGCTGCGCCGCCTGCCTGGCGTCAACGTGGGCTCCGGCGGGCCGCGCATGCGAGGCCTGGGTGCGGGCTACACGCAGATCCTGATCAACGGCGACCCGGCGCCTCAGGGCTTCAACCTGGACCAGCTCAGCCCCTCGCAGATCGAGCGCATCGAGGTGCTGCGTGCCCCCACCGCCGACCAGAGCACGCAGGCCGTGGCCGGCACGATCAACATCATCCTCAAGGATGCTCCGCGCCGCTCGCAGCGCAGCCTGCGCCTGGGCCTGTCCGACGGCACGGACCGGCCGATGGCCAACGCGAACCTCGTGATCGGCGAGTCCAAGGGGGCCTTTGCGCTGTCGCTGCCGATTTCGCTCTTCGAGTGGGACCGCCAGGGCCGCACCACCACCGAACGCCAGATGGCGGGCACCAATGGGCTGCCCGCGCGCGCCGAGCAGGTGGGCACGGGGCAGTCCTGGGGCTGGGGCTACAACGTGGCGCCCCGCGTGAACGTCAAGTTCAGCGACGAGCAGACGCTGTCGGTGGCCAGCTTCTTCCAGAAGGGCTACTGGAACAACCGCACCGACTACGCCAATCGCATCCTCTCCGGCAGCCCGGTGCTCGACGACGACTCTGTGGGCAACGGCACCTGGGAGAACCAACGCGGCAACCTGACCTGGGCCAACCGTTTCCGCGACGACCAGCGCATCGAGCTGCGCGCCGGGGTGCAGCAGTCGCGCTCGACCTTCGATTCGCGCAACCTGCGCGCCGGCGCGCTGCAGCTGCGCTCGGTGGGCGCCAACCAGGACGACGCCATCACGCAGGCCGGCAAGTACAGCCTGCTGCTGGGCTCCGCCCACACGATCACCGCCGGCTGGGACCTCGAGCTGCGCGACCGCCAGGAACGGCGTACCACCACCGACGCCGCCGGCAACGCGCTGCTGCCGGCCTTCGAGGGCCAGCCCTTCGAGGCGCAGGTGCGCCGCCAGGCCTTCTACGTGCAGGACGAGTGGGAGATCTCGCCGCAGTGGCAGCTGTATCTCGGCCTGCGCCACGAGCGCATCGAGTCGGAGAGCAAGACCGCCTCCAACCCGGTGAGCAACACGAGCGGCGTGCTCTCGCCGCTGGCCCACCTGACCTACAAGTTCGACCCCAAGGGCCGCGACATGATCCGCGCGAGCCTCACGCGCAGCTACAAGGCGCCGGGGCTGTCCACGCTGCTGGCGCGGCCGCAGATCAACGCGGCCTACACCAACACGAATGTCACCAACACGGCGCTTGCGCCCGACCGCATCGGCAACCCGGCGCTCGCGCCGGAGCTCGCCACGGGCCTGGACATCGCCTACGAGAAGTACCTGGCCAACGGCGGCCTGATCAGCCTGGGCATGTTCCATCGCAGCTTGAGCGGCGTGGTGCGCAACGTCACGACGCTGCGCACGGTGAGCTGGGCGACCGCGCCGCGCTGGGTCACCGAGCCGCTGAATTTCTCCGACGCCACCACCAGCGGGGTGGAGCTCGAGGTGCGCGGCCGCGCCGCCGACCTGCTGCCGGGGCTGCTCGGCCAGGCCAAGGCGCTGAACCTGCGCGCTTCGGTGAACCTGTACCGTTCCCGCGTCGAGGCCCTGGCCGGGCCGGACAACCGCCTGGACGGCCAGCAGCCCTGGTCGGCCACGCTGGGCTTCGACCAGCGCATCAGCGGGCTGCCGCTGATGGTCGGAGGCAGCCTGAGCCTGTCTCCTGGGTACGACACCCGCCAGGCGCCGGACCAGCTCGTCTCGCGCTCGAGTACCCGAAGCCTCGATCTGTTCGCGCAGATGTTCCTGAGCCAGACGATGTCGTTGCGCGCCGCCACCAGCGTGGGCGTGCAGCAGTTCGGTCCGCCCAACGGCGTGTCCACGACGCGCCTGGCCAGCGGCGAGTACACGCGCTCGGAGCGCTACACCAAGCCGCAGATCAACCTGTCGCTGGACATGCGGCTGTAGCCGCCCGCGCGGCCCGGGCCGGCGGGCCTCAGGCCTGCAGCAGGTCTGCCAGCGTGCGCGCCACCACCTTGGTGGCGCGGCGCAGGTCTTCGAGCACGATGTGCTCGTCGGCGCGCTTGGCGTTGGATTCGAGCACGGTGCGTGGCCCTGCGCCGTAGATCACGGCCGGGATGCCGCGCTCGCTGAAGAGGCGCGCATCCGTGTACAGCGGTGTGCCCCAGGCCTCCACCGGCTCGCCGAAGAGTTCGGTGGCGTGCGCGCAGAGCGAGTCGACCAGGAGCTTGTTGCCCGGAAGCGGCTTCATCGCGTGGGCCAGCAGCAGACGGCGGATCTCCACGCTGGCGCCCGGCACCTGCGCCACCGCTTGCTCGATGAGCGCGCGCAGCGCCGCTTCGACCTGCACGGGATCCTCCTCCGGGATCATGCGGCGGTCGATCTTGAGCACCACCTTGCCGGGCACGACGTTGGTGTTGGTGCCGCCCTGGATCTGGCCGACGTTGATGTAGCCGTGGCGGATGCCCTTGACCGCGCTCAGGTGCTGCTGCAGGCGTCCGTTCTCCTCGTAGAGCGCCACCAGTGCACGCGTGGCGGCTTGCAGCGCATCCACCGCCGTCTCGGGCACCGCCGCGTGGCCCATCTTGCCGTGCACCGTCACCTCCATCTGCAGGCAGCCGTTGTGCGCGGTGACAACCTGGTAGCTGAAGCCCGCGGCGATCTCGAGGTCGGGTTTCGTGAGGCCGTGGTCGAGCAGCCACTTCGGGCCGAGTTCGCCGCCGAACTCCTCGTCGTAGGTGAACAGCAGGTCGATGCCGCCGGACAGCTCCAGCCCTGCGGCCTCGAGCGCGCGGGTGGCAAACACGAACGAGGAGAAGTCGCTCTTGCTCACCGCTGCGGCGCGCCCGTAGAGCTTGCCCTCGACGATCTCGCCGCCGTAGGGGTCGTGGGTCCAGCCCTCGCCAGGGGGCACCACGTCTCCGTGGGCATTGAGCGCGATGACCGGCCCGGCCGGGCCATAGCGGCGCTGCACCACGAGGTTGGTGATGGACTGCATGCCCTGCGCCTTCACGAGCGCATCGGGCACCTCGTGGGCCTGGGCGGGCATG
>JBIIED010000249.1:0-5300 GCA_044237995.1 Rubrivivax sp.
AGCCGCACGGCCTCGAGCTGCTCGCGCAGCAGCGGCAGCATCTTCGAGGCCGGGTAGTCGAGGCTGTCGGGCCACTGGATCGCGCTGCCGAGGACGGCCATGGGCGCAAAGAGGCTCAAGCCCTGCACGAGCAGGACGATGCCGGCGGCCAGGAGAAGACGGCGGGATGTCGAGCTGTCGCCGTTGGAGGTCTGGGGGTGTTGTGCCATGTGCGGCTCCGAGGGGTCGGGGTTGAGGGGTCGCAGGCTGTCGAGCCAAGCCGCCGTGGAGGGAGGATGTCTGGGCAGGCGGCATCGCCGCGCGGGCGCCTTGGGCATTGTGAAAAGGCTTCGCGATCCCCACAATTGGCTAGCCTTGCACCTCTGAATTGCATATATGAATATCGCGTTCGACTGGGCCCTGGTTCGCTCCTTCCTTGCCGTGCTCGAGCAGGGAAGCCTTCTTGGCGCGGCGCGCCAGCTGCAATCGAGCCAACCCACCATCGGGCGGCATGTGGCAGAGCTCGAGAAGCAGCTGGGGCTCGTCTTGTTCGATCGAACCGGGCGGGGCCTGATACCGACCGAAGCGGCGCTGCGTCTGGCCGATTCGGCGCGTGCGATGCAAAGCGGGGCCGATCAGCTGGCGCGCAACGCCGCGGGCTCGGATCGTTTGACCTCGGGGACGGTGCGCATCAGTGCCAGCCAACCCATCGCGTGTTTCGTGCTGCCCCCGTTGCTCGCGCAGATGCGTGTGGTCTTCCCGGAGGTGCAGGTGGAGTTGGTGGCCAGCAACTCCATCAGCAACCTGTTGAGACGAGAGGCGGATATCGCGGTGCGCATGGTGCAGCCCGAGCAGGCCACCGTCATTGCGCGGCGGGTGGGCAAGGTCTTGCTGAAGGCCTGTGCTCATCAGGATTACCTGAGGCGCCGCGGCGTGCCTCGTCATCCGCCCGACCTGCTGGGGCATGACCTCATCGGGGGTGACCGTGATGACGGCACTCTCAGGGGCTTTGCCGCCCAGGGTCTGCCCGTCGAGCGCAAGGACTTTGCCTTTCGCAGCGACGACCTGATCGTCGTCTGGCAGGCCGTGCGTGCCGGCTTGGGCATCGGCTTCGTCAGCGAGCACCAGCTTCGGCTCGATCCTGCGGTGCACGTCGTGCTGCCGAAGGTGAGAATCGAGCCCCTGCCGGTGTGGCTGGCCGTGCACAAGGAGATCCGGACCAGCAAGCGCATCCGGGCCGTCTATGACTTCCTGTCCGATGCCTTGCCCAGAGCGATATAGGACACTGGAACGGAAGCGGACTTGCCAAGAAGGAGACCCGTGGACGCCTCGATCTGGCTCTGGCTGCTCTGCGCAGCGCTCATCCTCGTGGGCCTGGCCGGCACCGTGCTGCCGGCGCTGCCCGGCACGGCGCTGGTGCTGGCGGGCATCTTGCTGGGCGCGTGGATCGACGATTTCACGCGCGTGGGCTGGCTGACGCTGACGCTGGTGACCGTGCTCGCCGTGCTGGCCTGGGCGCTGGACTACGTGGCCGGGCTGATGGGGGCCCGCAAGGTCGGCGCCAGCAGGCAAGCCCTGATCGGTGCCGCGCTGGGCACGGTGGTGGGGCTGTTCATGGGCCTGGTGGGTGTGCTCTTCATGCCGCTGGTGGGAGCGGCCGTGGGTGAGTACCTGGCCCGGCGCGACCATGGCCAGGCGCTGAAGGTCGGCACCGCCACGTGGCTGGGCATGATGCTGGGGATGATCGCCAAGGTGGTGCTCGCCTTCGTGATGGTGGGCGTGTTTGCCGTCGCGCTGGTGTTCTGACGGAGCCCTCAGGCCGTTCCTGGGCTCCCCTGGGCGTGCTGTACTCACTGGCCCTGCGGCTCGCGGTGCCGGAGTCTTTCGAGAAGGAAGGGATCAAGCGATGAGCGACGCGCTTCACGACGAACTGCTGATCCGCCGCCTGGTCGAGCGCTGGGCCGTGTGGCGCGACGCCGGCGACTGGGAGCGCTTTGCCACGCTGTGGCATCCCGAGGGCGTGATGATGGCCACCTGGTTCCAGGGCCCGTACGCCGAGTTCATCCGGGTCTCGCGCGAAGGCTTCTCGCGCGGCGTGCGCATCCTGCACTTCCTGGGCGGCTCGGCCATCGACGTGGCCGGCGAGCGCGCCATCGCCCAGACCAAGATGACGATCTCGCAGCGCGGCCTCGTCGAGGGCGTGCCCTGCGACATCGTGTGCACCGGGCGCTTCTACGATTTCGTGGTGCGCCACGAGGGCCAATGGAAGTTGCTGCACCGACAGCCGATCTACGAGAAGGACCGCGTCGACCCGCTGGACCCTGCGGCCGTGCCGCGGCTGGACGCCGAGCGCCTGGCCGCCTTGCCGGAGGGCTACCGCCACCTCGCCTACATCCAGACGGGCATCGGCTACCGCGTGAAGCTGGACATGCCCATGGCCAGGGGCGATGCGGTCGAGGATCTTTATCGCCGGGGCGCACAGTGGCTGGCCGGCGGGCCGCTGGAGCGCTGAGCGCGCAGCGTGGCCGCTGCGCAGTGGTCCCAGGCTTGAGGTCCCCGTGCCCTACTCTTTCCTTGCCGACGCAGTCCTGCTTGTGCACTTCGGGGTGGTTGTCTTCGTCATGGGAGGACTGCTTGCGATTGCGCTGGGAAACTCCAGGGGCTGGAGGTGGGTGAACGGCTGGCCGTTCCGGCTCGTGCACGCCGGGGCGATTGGCATCGTCGTGGTGCAGGCCTGGCTCGGCCAGCATTGCCCGTTGACGGTGCTGGAGGTCTGGCTGCGCGAGCAAGCGGGGGCGGCCAGCGGGTACCAGGTCGGGTTCCTGCAGCACTGGGTACAGCGCCTCATCTACTTCGACGCGCCGCTCGTGCTCTTCGCCGTGCTGTACACCGCATTCGCCGCGCTGGTTGCGGCCGCCTGGTGGCGCTACCCGCCGCGCTCCGGGCGCAAGCGACGCGAGGAGGGCTGACCCCTTTGCCTGGCTTGAACGCCTGCTCCAGGCACTGTCTGGTGATGATGGGGGCGACGGCCGGGCCGGCAGCGAGCTTGCGCCCCAGCGCTCGCCTTGCCAGACCCCGGGCCCCTACATCGCCAGCAGCCCCCCGCACAGCATCTCGGTGGTGAGGTCGGCCACCGTGGACAGGGGAAGCGGCCCCTTGGGGTCGAACCAGGTGTAGGTCCAGTTCACGGTGCCGAAGGCGATCAGCGTGAGCGCCATCAGGTGATGCCGCCGCTTGCCGATGTCGGGGTTCAGCGCGAGCAGGATGTCGCGCAGCAGGTTGGCGAATACGCGCTCGAGGGTGCGCAGTTCCTTCTGCCGCTCCGGCGGCAGCACGGCCATCTCGGCAAACAGGATCGGGTAGTTGATGCGGTACTGCTCGTAGATGAGCAGCGACTCGCCGACGAACGCGCGCAGCTTCTCGCGCGGCGAGGCTGCCAGCGCCACGGCCTCGCCGGCGCGCACGGTGGTGAGCTCGAGGAAGTCGCGCAGCAGCGTGAACAGCACCTCCTCTTTGTTCGGGAAGTAGTGGTAGATCCAAGCCTTCGAAGTCACGTTGCAGGCCTTGGAGATCTCCGCGATCGAGGTCTTGTGAAAGCCCTGCCGCGCGAACAGTTCGGCCGCGCGGTCGAGGATGAGCTGCCGCTTCTCGTCGTGGTCCTTCGCGCGCACACCGGCCATGTCTTACCTCCCTTGGGGGGCATTATCCCCATTTGCAAAACGGTCGTTCAAGTGACGGGGCGCGGCATGACGGTGCGTTGACGGGGGTTGTGAGTGCGCATGCCGCCATCTCGTCTGCCGCCCTGCCCGGCGTCCTGCCCGCGCAGGCGCCGCCGCTGGTGCACGCCCGTGACGTGGACGGCGTGCGCGTGCTCACGGCCGCCAATGGCAAGGTCAACGCGCTGTCCCGGCCGCTGCGCGTGGCGGCGCTGCAAGCGCTGGTCGAGGCCTCGCGCGCCGACGTGCGCGCGATCGTGCTGCGCTGTGCGGGGCGCACCTTCTTCGCCGGAGCCGACCTCCAGGAGCTCGAGCGGGGGTTCGAACCACCGGGCCTGCTCGATTTCGTGGATGCCTGCGCCGCCGCGCCGCAGCCGGTGGTGGCAGCGCTGCATGGCACGGTGTTCGGCGGTGGAGTCGTGATGGCCTATGCCTGCGACTGGCGCGTAGCCGCGCACGACGCACGCTTTGCGATGCCCGAGGTCGGCCTGGGGCTGCTGCCCACCTTCGGCGGCACGCAGCTGCTGCCGCGTCTCGTGGGCGTGCCCGCGGCGCTGGAGCTCGTGCTCGACGGGGCGCAGTGGGATGCGGCCACGGCGCTGCGCCATGGGCTCGTCGACGAGGTGGTGCCCGCCGCCGAGCTCGACGCGACCGTGCTCGCGGCGGCGCATCGTGTGCCGGCCAAGCGGCCCGTGCGCCAGGAAAGGCGGCACCTGGAGGAGCCCGCCCGCGCGGCGCAGGCCATCGCGGCGCGGCAGGAAGCCATGAACGCGGCCACCACCGAGGCCCAGGCGCGGTGCCTGGCGGTGATGGCCCAGGGGCTGGGGTTGCCGCTGGAGCAGGCTCTCGCACTCGAGCATGCGGCTTTCCTGGAGCTGCTCGCCTCGCCCTCATCGCGCCTGCTTCGCCAGCGGTTCTTCGCCGAGCGCGCGCAGCGCCGCGCTGGCCCCGTCGGCCAGGGCCATGACCGGGAGGGTTCGAGATGAACTTCGAGTATTCCGACGATGTGCGCGCGATGGCCCAGGCGCTGGCGCGTGCGCTCGACCGGGCATGCCCGATGCAGGAGGTGCGCGGCTGCCTCGAGGCGGGCCGCACGAGCATGGCCACGTGGCAGGCGCTGGCGGAGCTGGGCGTGCTCGGCGCCTCGGTGCCCGAGGCCGACGGCGGCGCGGGCCTCACGCTGCTCGAGCAGGCGGCCTGTGCCGAGGTGATCGGCCGCGCCTGCGCGCCGGTGCCCACGCTCGGCAGCGTCTACCTGGCCACGCGCGCGGTGGTGGAGGGCGCCGGTGCCGCGCTGCGCGCGCACTGGCTGGGCGCCCTCGTGCGCGGGCAGGCCATCGGCTGCGCGGCGCTTCATCCGCAAGGCCTGCGCATCGAAGAAGGCGGATGCTGCGAAGGTGTCATTTCGCAGGCGATCGGCCCGGTGGATGCACAGCTGCTGGTCATCGTGCACGGCACGGGCGTCTGGCTCGTCGATCTCTCGCAGCCCGGCGTGCGCCGCCGTGCGCTGCCCGTGCTCGACCCGGGCTTGGCCCTGACGCACATCGAACTCGATCGCGTGGCGGCGCAGCCGCTTCAGACGGACGGCGAGGCCCTCGTGCACCG
>JBIIED010000250.1:0-5293 GCA_044237995.1 Rubrivivax sp.
CCGCCCGTGTCGTGGAGATCGCTCCGCGCGGCGAGGTGCCGCAGGCGCAGCAGGTTCGCCTGCAGTTCGATGTGCCCGTGGTGCCGATGGGCGACCCGCGCGGCCCCGACCCCGCGGCCGTCAGCTGCCAGCCTGCCACCCCGGCCGGAGCCGGCCGCTGGGAGGACGCCCGCACCTGGGTGTACGACTTCCGCGAGGAATTGCCGCCGGGCCTGCGCTGCGAGGTGCGCGTCAAGCCTGACTGGACGCCCGGCGGACAGGCCGTGCAGGGCCCGACCACGGGGCGCTTTTCCACCGGCGGCCCGGCGGTGGCCCAGGTGCTGCCCTGGCCGGGCAGCGAGATCGAGGAAGACCAGCACTTCCTGCTGCAGCTCACTGGGGCGGCCACGCCGGCCAGCATCGCCGCGCACGCTGCCTGCGAGATCGAGGGCGTGGGTGACCGCATCCCCGTGCGCGTGGTCACGGGAGAGGCGCGCGAGGCACTGCTCAAGGCGCAACGTCGCACCCGCACGGCCGAGCGTACGGTCGTGCTGGCCTGCGCCCGGGCGCTGCCCGGCGCCACCAAGGTGCGGCTCGTCTGGGGACGCGGCATTGCGTCACAGGCCGACCCGCGGGTGCTCACGCGCGCCGAGCAGGCCTTCGGCTGGCGCGTCCGGCCGGCCTTCTCGGCCGAGTTCAGCTGCGAGCGCGAGCGTGCGCAGGCCCCCTGCCTGCCGATCCGGCCGCTGACGGTGCGCTTCTCCGCCCCGGTGCCGCGCGCGCTGGCGGCACAGGTGCGGCTCACGCCGGTCGCACCCACGGCCGGCGCGCCGCGTGCGCCCGACATCGCGCGCACCGAGACGAGCGACATGCTCGGCGAGGTGAGCTTTGCTGCGCCGCTGGCCGAGAACGCCCGCTACACCGTCACGTTGCCCCCTGGGCTGCGTGACCACACCGGCCGCGGCCTGGCCAACGCCTCGAGCTTTCCGCTGGAGGTGCGCACGGGTGACGCACCGCCCCTGGCCAAGTTCGCGGCCGCGCCGTTCGGCGTGGTCGAGCGCCTGGCCGATCCAGCCGGCGCACTGCTGCCGGTGACGCTTCGCCACGTGCAGGCTGAACTGCGGCCCGGTGCGGGTGCGGATGCGGGTGCGGGTGCGGGCAAGGGTGCGGCCGCTGCAGCGGCGGCCAGCGGCGCGGCTGCGGGCGCGCGTGCCGCATCGGCTGGCCAGGTGCGCGTGCGCACCGTGCGCACCGATGCCGAGATCGTGCAGTGGTTCGCGCGGCTGCGCCAGATGCACGAGAGCCGCCTGCGTGCGCGCGACCTCGGCCTGCCGCCCGAACAGTGGACCGAATGGCGCGAGGAGGAGGACACACGCGGGCGCAAGGTGCGCCGCCGCGTGGACCGCCTCGTGCACACGCGCGAGGTGTCGGTGCTGGGCGCCGATGCGCAGGCTGCACGCCTGGCCCTGCCCGGGGCCGCCCCTGAAGCAGGGCCGCTCGAAGTGGTGGGCATTCCGCTGCCCGGGCCGGGCTATCACGTGGTGGAAATCGAGTCGCCGCGCCTGGGGACCGCGCTGCTGGAAACCAGGCGCCCGATGTACGTGCGCACGGGCGTGCTCGTCACGAACCTGGGCGTGCATGTCAAGCGCGGGCGCGAGGACAGCCTGGTGTGGGTGACCTCGCTCGACCGCGGGCGCCCCGTGGCCGGTGCGCAGGTGGCGGTGAGCGACTGCCGCGGCCAGCCCCTGTGGCAGGGCCGCACGGACGCGCAGGGTCTGGCACGCGTCGACCAGCCGCTGGCCGCCGCAGGCGCTGCCTGCCCGCAGGGCGAGGCCTTCTTCGTCAGCGCGCGCCACACCGACACCAAGGGCGTGGCCGACATGGGCTTTGCCTTCACCGACTGGGACCGCGGCATCGAGCCCTGGCGCTTCAACGTGCCGGTGTCGGCCGAAGCCCAGCCCGATACCGGCGCGCACACCGTCTTCGACCGCACCCTGGTGCGGGCCGGCGAGACCGTGTCGATGAAGCACTTCGTGCGCCGCCAGTCCGCGCGCGGGCTCGCGATGCTGCCCGCAGCGCAACTTCCCGAGCGCGTGCGCCTGGTGCACGAGGGCAGCGGCGAGGAAGCGGTGCTGCCCCTGCAGTGGCCGGCCGACGGCCGCAGCGCCATCTCCACCTGGCCGGTGCCCGCCGGCGCGCGGCTTGGGGTGTGGCGCGTGGTGCTCGAGCGCACGTTGCCGCCAGCGGCAGCCGGGCCGGCCGCGCGCGATGGCGCCGCAGGCCAGCCGCCGGAGGCCACCGCGGCGCGTCCCCAGGTGCTGAGCTGGGTGTCGGGCAGCTTTCGGGTGGAGGAGTTCCGCGTGCCGCTGGTGGAAGCCCGGCTGGGTACGGCCAAGTCCACGCTCGTGGCGCCCCGGGAGCTGCCGCTGGACGTGCAGCTCAACCACCTGGGCGGCGGCGGCGTGGCCAACGCACCGCTGAAGGCCACCGCGCTGCTGCGTCCGCGCAGCCTGTCCTTCCCTGGCTACGAAGACTTCCGCTTCGAGCCGCCGGTAGCGGTGCGCGAGGGCGTGGCCCCCGCAGACGAGTACGACCCCGAGGCCGCGGCGCGCGAGGCCGCCGGGCGGCTCGTGGCCGACAAGCTCTCCTCCACCACGGGCGCGGCCGGTGCGGCGCGCATCGTGCTGAAGAACCTGCCGCCGGTGGACCGCGCCAGCGAGGTGCTGGCCGAAGTGAGCTTCGCCGACCCCAACGGCGAGGTGCAGTCGATGGCGCTTCGGGTGCCGGTATGGCCGAGCGCGGTCGTGCTCGGCCTGCATGCACGCGCCTGGACTGGCGCGCGCGCCGAGGCCGAATACCGCGCCGTGGCGCTGGACACGCAGGGCCGGCCGCTGCGCGGCCAGGCGGTGGAGGTGCGCGGCCGGCAGGTGCAGGTGCTGAGCACGCGCAAGCGCCTCGTGGGCGGCTTCTACGCCTGGGAAAACCGCACGCAGCTGCGCGACCTGGGCGTGCTGTGCAGCGGGCGCACGGACGATCGCGGGCTGCTGGTGTGCCGCTCGCGCCTGGATGTGGCCGGCGAGGTGCAGCTCGTGGCCTCGGCCCGTGACCAGGCCGGCAACGTCGCGCAGGCCGCAGCCAGCGTGTGGGCCACGCAGCAGGGCGAGCTCTGGTTCGCGCAGGATGACGACGACCGCATCGACGTGCTGCCCGAGCGGCGCCGCGTCGAGCCCGGCGAGACCGCCCGGCTGCAGGTACGCATGCCCTTTCGCGAGGCCACCGCACTGCTGGCCGTGGAGCGCGAGGGCGTGCTGCACACGCGCGTGGTGACGCTGCGCGGGCGCGACCCGACGATCGAGCTGCCGGTGGAGCGCAGCTGGGGCCCCAACGTCTACGTGAGCGTGCTGGCCGTGCGCGGCCGCTTGCGCCAGGTGCCGTGGTACTCCTTCTTCGAGTGGGGCTGGCGCGAGCCCGCGCAGTGGGCCCGCAGCTTCTGGTCGGAGGGGCGCGAGTACCGGGCGCCCACGGCATTCGTCGACCTCTCCCGCCCGGCCTTCAAGCTCGGTGTGGCGCAGCTCGAGGTGGGCCTGGCCGCGCACGAGCTGCAGGTGGAGGTGAGCCCGGACAAGGCGAGCTACGGCGTGCGCGAGAAGGCGCGCGTGAAGGTGCGGGTAACGCAAGGCGGCCAGCCTCTGGCCGGCACGGAGGTGGCACTGGCCGCTGTCGACGAGGGGCTGCTGGCGCTGCAGGACAACGCCTCGTGGGACCTGCTCGGCGCGATGATGCGCCCGCGCGCCTGGGGCGTGCAGACGAGCACGCTGCAAGGCGAGATCATCGGCCGGCGCCACTACGGCCGCAAGGCGGTGCCGGCCGGCGGCGGGGGTGGGCGCGGCGGCACGCGCGAGCTCTTCGACACGCTGCTGCTGTGGAACCCGCGCGTGGCGCTGGACGCCAACGGCGAGGCCACGGTGGAGGTGCCGCTGAACGACTCGCTCACGGCCTTTCGCGTCGTGGCGGTGGCCGACGCCGGCGTGCAGACCTTCGGCACCGGCCGCGCCACGCTGCGCGTGACGCAGGACCTGCAGCTGCTGTCGGGCCTGCCGCCGCTGGTGCGCGAGGGCGACCGTTACGAGGCGATGCTCACGCTGCGCAACACCACCACGCGCGCGATGACGGTGCGCGCCACGCTCAAGGGGCGCCCCAGCACGGGCGCCGCGCTCGACCTGCCTGCCCAGCAGGTCAAGCTCGAGCCGGGCAGTGCCACCGAGCTGGTGTGGCCCGTGGACGTGCCGGCCCAGGCGCAGTCGATCACCTGGGAAGCGGGCGCCGATGAGGTCGGGCGCGAAACGAACGCCGCGCGCGACCGGCTGCGCAAGACCCAGGTCGTGGTGCCGGCCGTGCCAGTGCGCACCCTGCAAGCCACCATGGCCGCGCTCGATGCGCCGCTGGCGTGGCCGGTGCAGCCGCCCGCCGGCGCGCTGGCCGACGCCGGCACGACGCGCGGCGGGCTGCTCGTGTCGGTCCAGCCGCGCCTGGCCGGCGCACTGCCCGGCGTGCGCCGCTGGTTCGAGGCCTACCCCTACACGTGCCTGGAGCAGCGCGCCTCGCGCGCCATCGGGATGCAGGACCCCGCGCAGTGGGCCGCGGTGATGCAGACGCTGCCCGTGCACCTGGACCGCGACGGCCTGGCCAGCCACTTCCCGCCTGGGCCGCAGGACGACGCGCACGGCAGCGACCGGCTGACGGCCTACCTGCTCGCGGCCTCGCACGCCTCGGGCATGCCGCTGCCCGCGCCGCTGCGCGAGCGCATGCTCGCAGGGCTCTCGGCGTTCGTGGAAGGCCGCATCGAGCGCAGGGCCTGGTCGCCGCGCCCGGACCTGGACGTGCGCAAGCTCGCGGCCATCGAGGCGCTGGCCCGCCACGGCCGCGCGCAGCCGCGCCTGCTGGGCTCCATCGCGCTCACCCCGGCGCAGTGGCCCACCTCCGCGCTCATCGACTGGATGTCGATCCTGCGCCAGCTCGAGACGGTGCCCGAGCGCGGGCGACGGCTCGACGAGGCGCAGCAGCTGCTGCGCGCGCGCCTGGCCTACAGCGGAACGACCCTTCGCTTTGCCAGCGAGGCCTCGGACCACTGGTGGTGGCTCATGGAAGGGGCCGACGCCAACGCCGCGCGGCTGATCCTGGCCGTGCTCGACGACCCGGCCTGGAAGGGCGAGCTGCCGCGCCTGGTGACGGGCCACCTCATGCGCCAGCAGCGCGGGGCGTGGGCGACGACGGTGGCCAACGCGTGGAGCGTGGTGGCGCTCGAGCGCTTCGG
>JBIIED010000028.1:0-18371 GCA_044237995.1 Rubrivivax sp.
CCGGTGGCCTCCAGGCACTCCTGCACCTCGCCCGTCTGCTCCGCGACGTGCACGTGGATCGGTCCGGCATCGCCGGCGCAGCGGCGCTCGAGCTCGGCGATCGACTCCGGCCGGGCCGCCCGCAGCGAGTGGATGGCCACGCCGGCCTCCACCCGTGGCAGCTTCCACGCACGCACCGCATCGCGCATGGCGATGACGTCATCGACCGTGGTCGCAAAGCGTCGCTGGTCGGGGCGCAGGGCGGGCTGCGCGAAGCCGGCGCGCTCGTAGAGCACCGGCAGCAGCGTCAGGCCGATGCCGCTGTCCTGCGCGGCCTGCGCCAGGGCGCGCGCCATCGCCCAGGGCTCGGGATAGGGGTGCCCGTCGGGCGCGTGGTGCAGGTAGTGGAACTCGCAGACGTGGGTGTAGCCCCCAGCCAGCAGCTCGCGGTACAGCGTCGTGGCGATCGCGCGCAGCTCCTCGGGCGTGATGCGCAGCGCCACGCCGTACATGCGGTCGCGCCAGCTCCAGAAATCATCGTGCGCACCCTCGCGCCGCTCGGCCTGGCCTGCAAAGGCGCGCTGGAAGGCGTGGCTGTGGGCATTGACGAGGCCCGGCAGCACGGGGCCCTCGAGCACGCGCGCGGCTGCCGGGGGCCGGGCCAGGCACGGCGTGACAGCCGACCAGGTGCCGTCAGGCGCAACCTCGAGCAGCACGTTGGGCTGCCAGCGGCCGCCCACCCAGGCGTGAGCGGCGTACAGCGGCGCCTGCTGCCGGTCCGCCTCCTGAGTCTCCAGAGAGAGTGGGGAATTCATGCCGCGTCCGGGCGCCAGTCGGCCATCGCCTGGACCAGCTCGCGCAGCAGCGGCGTGATCGCTGCAGCCCGCTCCCCGTGCCAGCCGTAGGGGGGCGACTCCTCCATGTAGGCGCGCCACGCCATCTCCAGCTGCACCGCATGCAGCTGCTCGTGAGGCCGCCCGAAGTGGCGCGTGATGTGCCCGCCCCTGAATCGCCCGTCGAGCACGTGCGTGTAGCGGCTCTGGCGCTCGGCGACGGCGTACACCGCCGCGCGCAGAGACGGCGCGCAGCTGCGCCCGTCTACGGTGCCGAGGTTGAGGTCGGGCAGCCGGCCCTCGAAGAGCCACGGCAGTTCGCCCTTGATGCTGTGGGCGTCGAAGAGCACGGCGTGGCCGTGAGCGGCCTTCAGGCGCTGCAGTTCGTCGGCCAGCGCGTCATGGTAGGGCTGCCAGTGTCGCGCCACGCGCTCCCGAATCTCGGCCTCGTCGGGGGCGCAGCCCTCGCGGTAGATCGGGTCGCCGCTGAAGAAGCGGGTCGGGCACAGCTCGGTGTTGTTTCGGCCCGGGTACATCGGCTGGTTGTCGCTGCCCCGGTTGAGGTCGATGACGATGCGGCTCTCCACCGGCACGATGAGGCTCGCGCCCAGGTCGCGGGCGAAGGCGTAGAGCCGCTCGAGGTGCCAGTCGGTGTCCTCGACGGCCAGCGCGCGCTCGACCAGCCGGGGCTTGAGCACCTCGGGCAGGTGCGTGCCGACATGCGGCATGCTGATCAGGAGCGGCCGTGTGCCGCGGTGCAGGCTGAAGGTCATGGCGGTGTGGCGGCGGCTGGTTCAGCCAGGGGGCTGCGAAGGGGGTGGCACGCGCTCCACACCCCCGAACACCGTCCGCAGGCACGGGTTGTGGCCGAAGCGGTAGGCGAGTTCGCGCGGGTGCCCGGCGTCCCAGGCGGCCAGGTCGGCACGCTGCCCGGGGGCGAGGGTGCCGCGGTCTGCCAGGCCGAGCGCGCGCGCCGCATGCACCGTGACGCCCCGGAAGGCCTCCTCGGGCGTGAGACGAAACAGCGTGCATGCCATGTTCAGCATCAGCAGCAGCGACAGCGCCGGCGACGAGCCCGGGTTGTGGTCCGTGGCCAGCGCCATCGGCACGCCGGCCTCGCGCAGGGCGGCCACGGGCGGCAGCCTGGTCTCGCGCAGGAAGTAGAAGGCCCCCGGCAGCAGCATCGCCACGGTTCCGGCCGCACGCATCGCGGCCACTCCGGCCTGCGACAGGTGCTCGAGGTGGTCGCAGCTCAGCGCACCATAGCGGGCGGCCAGCGCCGCGCCTTCCTGGTTGCTGAGCTGCTCGGCGTGCAGCTTGACCGGCAGGCCCAGGGCGCGCGCCGCCTCGAAGACGCGCTGAGTCTGCGCGGGCGTGAAGCCGATCGTGTCGCAGAACACGTCCACCGCGTCGACGAGGCCCGCCGCCTGCTGGGCCGCCAGCCAGCCGCACACCTCGTCGATGTAGGCGTCCGCGCGGCCCGCAAATTCCGGCGGCAGCGCGTGGGCACCCAGCGAGGTCGTGCGTACGCTGACTGGCAGTTCGCGGCCCAGCCGCCTGGCCACCGCCAGGCAACGCCCTTCGTGCAGCTGCGACAGCCCGTAGCCGGACTTCATCTCGATCGTCGTCAGCCCTTCTGCCATCAGCGCCCGCGCGCGCCTGGCCGCGCCGCTGAAGAGCTCGTCGTCGGTCGCGGCCCGCGTGGCCTCGACGGTGGAGCGGATGCCCCCGCCCGCGCGTGCGATCTCCTCGTAGGTGGCGCCCTGCAGCCGCAGTTCGAACTCGCCGGCGCGCTCGCCTGCGTAGACGAGGTGCGTGTGGGCATCGATGAGGCCGGGCGTGAGGAGCGCCCCGCGCAGGTCGTGCTCCTGGACGTCCGCGGCCGCCAGTGCAGCGGGCAGCTGTGCGTCGGGCCCGACCCAGTCGATGTGCTCGCCGCGCGTCACGAGCGCGCCGTCGTCGACGATGCCCCAGCCCTGCGGGTCGGCCAGCGTGGCCAGCCGCGCGTGGCGCCAGACGGTGCAGCGCCCGGCGCCCGAGGGTGGCGCGTCGCTCACGCTGCGGCCTCCCACAGGAGCGGAAAGAGGCGATGCGCCATCGGTGCGCCGGCGGGCAGTTCGTCGGCCAGTCCGGGGAAGTCGGGCGAGGTCTTCCAGCGCCTGGGGGCGTGGCACATGTCGTCTCCGAGGAAGCGCACCGAGAACACGCGCCTGCGCCGGCCGGGCTCGACCCCGGCGGCTGCGTGCAGCGTCAGCATGTGAAAGGCCACGGCGTCCCCGGGTTCCAGCTCCCACCCGAGGATGCGGTGGCTCGGCGGGGTTGCGCGGCGTCCCGCCTCGATGTCGGGCAGCTCGGCCAGTGATCCGGGAGCAAACCAGCGCGCCTCGTGCGTCATGAAGGTGCGCGGCATCAGCCAGGGGCCCAGATGGGTGCCTGCGGCGAATTCGAGCGTCGAGGCGCGGCTCACGCGGTCCACCGGGATCCAGAAGCTGACGTTCTGCATCCCCTCGACGTTGTAGTAAGGCTGGTCCTGGTGCCAGGGCGTGGGCTGGCGCGTGCCGGGCTCCTTGGTCAGCATGTGGTCGTGGTACAGCCGTGCGCTGCGGCTGCGCATCAGCCGGGCCGCCACCGGGGCCAGAACGGTTTCGAAGATGACGCGCCGGTAGTGCGGGTTGTCCGGCCAGTTGCAGAAGTCCTCCACGAAGCGGCCCGGATCGTCGGGCAGGCTGGCCACGATGGCGCGCGGGCTGGGCCGGGCCAGGTTGGCATCGATACCCTGGCGCAGCTCGTCCACCTCGCGGGCATCCAGCAGGCCGCGCAGCACGACCGCGCCGTCGGCCGCGTAGGCCTCGCACTGGGCGTCACCGGCCAGCGCCCGAGCACGGCGTGCGAGCTCGAGGGGGTGCGCCCGATCCGCCAAGTCCGCCCGTTGCGTCGAGCCCGTCGCGTCGGTCATGTGGGTCGTGTCCGTGAGCGGGCTGGGGTGGACCAGAGGCTGCATGGCGCGATTTTGCCCCTGCCCGGACGGGTGGCGTGATGGCGTTAAAGTGACCGCAGCAACCTGGGCCGGCGCGGCCTGCCCGGGCGATCTCCCCGGGAGCCACCGCCATGACCGATCTGTCCCCCCTCCAGTCCGTTGCCCGTCCCCGGCCCGTGCGTGCCCCGCGCGGCACCAAGCTTCATTGCGCCAACTGGCTGATCGAGGCGGCGTACCGGATGATCCAGAACAACCTCGACCCCGAGGTGGCCGAGAACCCGGACGCGCTCGTCGTCTATGGCGGCATCGGCAAGGCGGCACGCAGCTGGGAGAGCTTCGAGGCCATCCTCGCCACGCTCGAGCGGCTGAAGCCCGACGAGTCGCTGCTGATCCAGTCGGGCAAGCCCGTGGGGGTCTTTCGCACCCACGAGGACGCGCCGCGTGTGCTCATTGCCAATTCCAACCTCGTGCCCAAGTGGTCGAGCTGGGAACACTTCCATGAGCTCGACCGCCGCGGTCTGATGATGTACGGCCAGATGACGGCCGGCTCGTGGATCTACATCGGCAGCCAGGGGATCATCCAGGGCACCTACGAGACCTTCGTCGAGGCCGGGCGTCAGCACTTCGGGGGCGACCTCTCCGGCCGCTGGATCCTCACGGCCGGCCTGGGTGGCATGGGCGGGGCGCAGCCGCTGGCGGCCACCTTCGCAGGTGCCTGCTCGCTCGTGGTGGAGTGCCAGCAAAGCCGCATCGACTTTCGCCTCAAGACGCGCTACGTCGACGAGCAGGCCGCCGACCTGGACGATGCCCTGGCGCGGATGGCGCGCTACACCGCGGCGCGCCAGGCGCGCTCGGTGGCGCTGCTGGGCAACTCGGCCGAGCTGCTGCCCGAGCTCGTGCGGCGCGCCCGCGCCGGCGGGCTCAAGCCCGACCTCGTCACCGACCAGACCTCCGCGCACGACCTCGTCAACGGCTACCTGCCCGCGGGCTGGACGCTCGCGCAGTGGCAGGCCGCGCGTGCCGACGACGCGCGTCACGGCGAGCTGCGCGAGGCCGCCCGGCGCAGCTGCGCCGTCCACGTGCAGGCGATGCTGGACTTCCAGGCCATGGGCATCCCCACCGTGGACTACGGCAACAACATCCGCCAGGCCGCCTTCGACGCGGGCCTGAAGAACGCCTTCGACTTCCCCGGCTTCGTCCCCGCCTACGTGCGCCCGCTCTTCTGCCGCGGCGTGGGGCCCTTCCGCTGGGTGGCCCTCTCGGGCGACCCCGAGGACATCCGCAAGACCGATGCCAAGATGAAGGAGCTGTTCCCGCACGACCCGCATCTGCACCGCTGGCTCGACATGGCCGGCGAGCGCATCGCCTTCCAGGGCCTGCCCGCGCGCATCTGCTGGATCGGCCTGGGCGAGCGCCACCGCGCGGGCCTCGCCTTCAACGAGATGGTGCGAACGGGCGAACTCAAGGCCCCGATCGTGATCGGCCGCGACCACCTGGACAGCGGCTCGGTCGCCAGCCCCAACCGCGAGACCGAGGCCATGCGCGACGGGTCGGATGCGGTGTCGGACTGGCCGCTGCTCAACGCCCTGCTCAACACGGCCGGCGGCGCCACCTGGGTCAGCCTGCACCACGGCGGCGGCGTGGGCATGGGTTACTCGCAGCATGCGGGCGTGGTCATCGTGTGCGACGGCACGCCCGAGGCCGACCGGCGCCTGGAGCGCGTGCTGTGGAACGATCCGGGCACCGGGGTCATGCGGCACGCCGACGCCGGTTACGAGGAGGCGCAGGCCTGTGCGAAGGCCCAGGGGCTGGATCTGCCGATGCTCGATCCATGCGCACCCAGGTCCTGAAGCCCGGGGCCTGGACGCTCGAGGCCCTGCAGTCGGTCCACGCGGGCGCTGGCAGCCTGCAGCTGCACCTGGACGCGGCGGCCCGGCCCGGGATCGAGGCCAGCGCCGCGGCCGTGCAGCGAGCAGCCTCGGGCCAGGCTCCGGTCTACGGCGTCAACACGGGCTTTGGCAAGCTCGCCAGCACCCGCATCGGCACCGACGACCTTGCCGCGCTGCAGCGCAACCTCATCCGGTCGCACAGCGTCGGGGTGGGCGAGCCGCTGCCTGCGCCCGTCGTCCGGCTGATCCTGGCCCTGAAGGCCGCGAGCCTCGCGCGCGGGCACTCCGGCGTGCGGCCGGTCGTGGTCGACCGGCTGATCGACGTCTTCAACGCCGGGCTCGTTCCCTGGATCCCCGCGAAGGGATCGGTGGGGGCCTCGGGAGACCTCGCGCCGCTTTCGCACCTCACGCTCGCGCTGATGGGCGAGGGGGAGTTCGAGCTCGACGGCGCGCGCGTGCCGGCCGCAGCCACGCTTCGCGCCCACGGCATCGAACCTCTCTCGCTGCAGGCCAAGGAAGGCCTGGCGCTGATCAACGGCACGCAGGTCTCGACCGCCCTTGCGCTGCACGCCCTGTTCGACTTCGAGCCGGTGCTGGAGGCCGCCCTGGTCATCGGTGCCCTGACGGTGGATGCCGCGCGCGGCAGCGACGGGCCCTTCGATGCGCGCATCCACGCACTGCGCGGACAGCCCGGTCAGATCGATGTGGCCCGCTACTACCGGGCCCTGCTCGAGGGCAGCACGATCCGCGCCTCCCACCGCGAGGGCGACGACCGGGTGCAGGATCCCTATTGCCTGCGCTGCCAGCCGCAGGTGGTGGGTGCCTGCCTCGACCAGCTGCGCCACGCCGCGCGCGTGCTCCTTCGCGAGGCCGATGCCGTCACCGACAACCCGCTCGTGTTCGTGGCCGCAGGCGGGGAGGGTGAGCTCGTGTCGGGTGGCAACTTCCACGCCGAGCCCGTGGCGCTGGCCGCCGATGCGATGGCGGTGGCCATCGCCGAGGTGGGGGCCATCGCCGAGCGCCGCATCGCGATGCTGATCGACGCCAACGTCTCGCGCCTGCCGCCCTTCCTGTGCGCCGAGCCGGGCCTCAACAGCGGCTTCATGATCGCCCACGTCACGGCCGCCGCGCTGGCCAGCGAGAACAAGTCGCTCGCGCACCCGGCCAGCGTCGACTCGCTGCCCACCAGCGCGAACCAGGAGGACCACGTGAGCATGGCCACCTTCGCCGCGCGCCGGCTGCAGCCGATGATCGACAACGTCGCGCACATCCTGGGCATCGAGTGGCTCGCCGCGGCCCAGGGCATCGAGTTCCTGCGGCCGTTGCGAAGCAGCGCCTCCCTGGAGGGCGCGCATGCCATCCTGCGCGCGCGCTGCCCGGCCGTCCCGGCGGACCGCTACCTCGCCCCCGACATCGAGATCGCCGCGTCCGTGGTGCGCAGCCGCGCACTGTCGGAGCTGTTTCGAGCCGTGCCCGAGCTGCCCGCGCTGTGGGTGGCGGCCTGATGCAGGCCCGGGTGCTCGCTGCGACCTGGGGCCTTCGCGCACGGGCGCTTCGCGCGGGTGTGCTGGCGCTGGCATGCCTGCTCGCACCGGCGGCTCGGGCGGCGATCGTCCTGCAGGTGGAGATCGACCTGCGTGCCGAGATCGCCGCGGGCCGGCTCGACCCCTTGCGCGACTCGGTGGGCATGCGCGGCAGCCATGCGCCGCTGTCCTGGCAGCGGTCGCTGGTGGCCCGGCCGCTGGGTCAGGGGCGCTACGCGCTGGAGGTCCGATTCGAGCGCCCACCCTTCGGCAACCAGCCCGTGCAGTACAAGTTCCGCATCGAGCGGGCGGGCCAGGGCCCGGACGAAGGCTGGGAGCCCGGGCGCAACCATTCCGTCCGGCTCGAGGAAGGGACGCGGCTGGCGCGCGCCTTCGGTGCGCAGCCACAGCCCGTGGCCTGGTCGCGCACCGGCGAGATCGAACGTCTGGGCCGCATCCCCTCGGCCCACGTTGCGCCTCGCCACGTGCAGGTGTGGCTGCCCCCGGGCTACGCGGCCGACACCACGCGCCGCCACCCCGTGCTCTACCTGCACGACGGGCAGAACGTCTTCGATGGCGAGTCGGCCGGGGCTGAGTGGATGGTCGACGAGACGGCGCAGCGCCTGGCCGAGCAAGGCGAGATCGACGCGCCGATCATCGTGGCCGTCGACAGCGTGGCCACGCGCGTGGCCGACTACACCCCCACGGCGATGACCGTGCCGGCACAGCGCAGCGGCACGGGGCGCGCCGAGACCATGGGTGGCGCAGCGGCAGCCTACGGGCGTTTCCTTGCCGAGGAGCTCAAGCCGATGATCGACGCGCGCTACCGCACGCGATCCGATCGCGCCAGCACGGCCGTGGGCGGCTCCTCGCTCGGGGGCCTGGTGTCGCTGTGGCTGGCGCTGCACCGCGGCGAGACCTTCGGGGCCGCCCTGGTGGTCTCCCCCTCCGTGTGGTGGGACGACCGGTTCGCCCTGCGCGACGTGCGCACACTCGCGACGCTGCCCGCCCCGCGGCCGCGCCTGTGGCTGGACATGGGCGCAGGCGAGGGCGCCGAGGCGCTGCCGGCGGCCCGCCACCTGCAGCAAGCCCTGATGGATCGCGGGTGGGATGCCACTACACTGAAGTTCACCGAGGACGCACAGGGCAGCCACGACGAACCGAGCTGGGCCGTACGCGTCGAAGGCATGCTCCGATTCCTGTACCGGCGGCCCCGGTAGACCCATCCCGCAACTTGGAGGACTTCCCCATGAAGAGGACATTCGCGCTCGCAGCCCTGGCGGCTGCTGCCTGGCTCACCGCCGGCACCGCCTGCGCCCAGGCAACCAAGGTCGCGATCGGCATCTCCGGCTGGACCGGCTTTGCGCCGCTCACGCTGGCCAAGGAAGCGGGCATCTACCAGAAGCACGGGCTGGACGTGACGATCAGGAAGATCCCGCAGAAGGACCGCCACCTGGCCATCGCCTCGGGAGACATCCAGTGCGCCGCCACGACGGTGGAGACCTGGATCGTCTGGAACGCCAACGGCGTGGCCACCACGCAGATCTTCCAGCTCGACAAGAGCTTCGGCGCCGACGGCATGGTCGTGAAGGCCGGCATCAACTCGATCAAGGACCTCAAGGGCAAGACGGTGGCCGCCAGCGCGCCGGGCACCGCACCGTACTTCACGCTGGCCTGGATGCTGCGCGAGAACGGCCTGAGCTTGAAGGACGTGAAGATCGTCAACCTCGAGCCGCAGGCGGCTGCCAACGCGATGATCGCCGGCACCTCTGGCGTCGACGCCGCGATGACCTACGAGCCCTTCCTGAGCGCGGTGCGCGCCAAGCCCGAAGCTGGCCGCATCCTGGCCACCACGCTCGACTACCCCATGATCATGGACACCTTCGGCTGCACGCCGAAGTTCCTGGCCGAGAACCCGCGCGCCGCCAAGGCCCTGGCCGACGCCTACTTCGATGCGGTGGCGATGATCCGCGCCGAGCCGAAGAAGAGCTTCGAGATCATGGGTGCGGACGTCAAGCAGACGGGCGAGCAGTTCGAGGCCAGCCAGAAGTTCCTGCGCTGGCAGGACCGCGATGCCAACGCGAAGTTCTTCGCTGGCGAGCATGCGGAGTTCAGCAAGAAGGCGGCCGAGATCCTGCTGGAAGCCGGCATCATCCGAGCCCTGCCTGACATGGGCAAGCTGGCCGACACGCGCTTCCTCAAGTGAAGCCTTGAGACCGCTGACCCCCGTGTCCCCCGGCGCGCGGATCGCGCTGGGGGTGGGTTTCTTCGTCGTGTTCGTGGCAGCCTGGGCGGTGGCCACCCTGGGCGGCTTCGTCAGCAAGACCTTCCTGGCCGATCCGCTGACGATGCTGAAGTCGGGCTGGACGCTGCTCACGCAGATGGGCTTTGCCGAAGATATCGGCATGACCGTGTGGCGCGTGGTGGGCGGCTTCGTGATCGCCGCGGCGCTTGCGCTGCCCCTGGGCGTGGCGATGGGTGCCTACAAGCCCGTGGAGGCCTTCTTCGAGCCCTTCGTGAGCTTCGCGCGCTACCTGCCGGCCAGCGCCTTCATCCCCTTGCTCATCCTGTGGGCCGGCATCGGCGAGGCGCAGAAGCTGGCCGTCATCTTCATCGGCAGCTTCTTCCAGCTCGTGCTGATGATCGCCGTGACGGTGGGCAACACCCGGCGCGACCTGGTGGAGGCGGCCTATACCCTGGGCGCGGGCGACCGCTCGCTCGTGTGGCGCGTGCTGATCCCGGGCGCGGCACCCGAGATCGCCGAGACACTGCGCATGGTGCTGGGCTGGGCCTGGACCTACGTCATCGTGGCCGAGCTCATCGGAGCCTCCAGCGGCATCGGCCACATGATCACCGACAGCCAGGCGCTCTTGGCCACCGACCAGATCATCTTCGGCATCATCGTCATCGGCCTCATCGGCCTGGTGAGCGACCTGCTCTTCAAGGCTGCCAACCGGCGGCTCTTTCCGTGGGCGCAGCTCGGCCGATGACACCCATCCTGACAGTGCGCGCCGTGGAGCGGCGCTTCGATGGCCTCCAGGGCGGCACGCTTGCGCTGCAGGCCACCGACCTGGACGTGGCCGAGAACGACTTCGTGACGATCCTCGGGCCCAGCGGCTGCGGCAAGAGCACGCTGCTGCGCATCGTCGCCGGCCTGGACCGCCCCACCGCCGGGGAGGTGAAGCTCGACGGTCGGCCGATCTCGGGCCCCGGCGCCGACCGCGGCATGGTGTTCCAGAGCTACACGCTGTTTCCGTGGCTCGATGTGCTCGACAACGTCTGCTTCGGCCTGCGCGAGCGCGGGCTGCCGCGCCCGCGGCAGGAGGAGATCGCACGCGGTTTCATCGCGCAGGTGGGTCTCTCCGGCTTCGAGCATCATTACCCGAAGCAGCTCTCGGGCGGCATGCAGCAGCGCACGGCCCTGGCCCGCGCGCTGGCCAATGGCCCGCGCATCCTGCTGATGGACGAGCCCTTCGGCGCACTGGACCACCAGACGCGCGAGCTCATGCAGGAGCTGCTGCTGTCGATCTGGGAGGCCGAGCGCAAGACGGTGCTGTTCGTCACCCACGACATCGACGAGGCTGTCTTCATGGCCAGCCGCACGGTCGTGATGAGTGCGCGCCCTGGGCGAATCAAGCTCGACCGCCAGGTGGAGCTGCCCCATCCCAGGCACTATGCGATGAAGACCACGCCGGTGTTCTCAGCCCTCAAGGCCGAGCTCACCGAGAGCGTGCGTGCCGAGGTGAAGGCGGCACAGATGGCGGCGCTGGCGGGGCGGTAGGGCAAGAGGGCGGGAGACGGGGCAGTTACAGCCCGCGGATGGCCTGCTGCGGTCCCCGTGGTTCTGTCCTATAGTCCAAGCATGCGGCGCACCTGGGTCATCCTCCTGCTGATCGCCTTGCTGCCTTGGCATGGGTGGGCGGCGGCAAGCATGGCCGCTCCGTGGACGTCCCTGGCTGGCCCGGGGGAGGCTGTCGAGTCAGCCATGCCGTGCCACGCCGATCCGGCGCAGGACGATCTCGCCTCGGCCCAGGCCGACTCCGCGCCGTCCTCGCACCTGTGCAAGACCTGCGACCTGTGCCACGCGGCACTGGCCTTGCCGGCCCACGACGCTGCCGGGCTTTCCCAGGCGCCCTCGGTTGCACCGCCAGCGGCCCACCCGCGGGACACCGGCCGCCTCCTGGCCGGCTCCCTCGAGCGACCTCCCCGAGCCTGACGCTCCGCGCAACCGGTCGTCCCGACCGGTGTCCGGGCCTGTCCGACGCATGGCAGGCCCCGTTCGGATCTCGCGCGCGGCACCTCGCGCCCGCGCACCGCTCCAGGAGTGTCGGTCATGCTGTTTATTTCTCCGCCCCGGCGGCGTCCCCTCGGCTCGAGGTGGCGCGCACGCGTCGGGTCATGCCTGCTGGCGTTTGCCTGCGGCCCTGCGCTGGCGTTGCCCATGGCCTCGCAGGGCTACTGGATGGTGATGGGTGATTTCGAGGAGGGCACGCGCAAGCTCTCCGCGAACTACGCCCTCACCGCACAGGACGCCATCGGCGTGGCGGCAGCCCGCTTCGAAAGCCCCGCCCATGGCGGCACCGGCATGCGCTCGTCGCGCGAGCTGGCGGCGCTCACCTACACCCGGCTTCTGCACCGCTGGAATATGCCCGATGCACAGGCCAACCTGTGGTTCATCGGCCAGGCCGGCAGCCTGCGCGGCCAGGGGCTGGCCGGCGGCACGCGCACGCTGCTGTCTCCAGCCGTGCTCGCCGACTGGGAGACCACGCGGCTGTACGTGGGCGCCGGTGTGGAGGCCAAGCGCGCGGGGGACTGGCGGCGCGAGTCGGCCTATGCGCGCACCGGCTTTTCGCTCTACGAAGTCGAGTACGAGCAGGTGCAGCCGTGGATCCTGCTGGAGGCCCGGCGCGCGCGCGCGCCCATCCCGCGTGCAGGCGCCATGGCCCACGAGGTCGCCAAGACCGAGTGGATGCCAATGGTGCGGCTGATCCACCGGCGCTGGTTCCTCGAGCTCGGCGCGCGCCGCGACACCGCCCACCTGAGCTTCATGTGGGTGCCATGACACACCTTGAAATCCCGGCTTTCGTGCCGATCCTTCCTTCCAGACCCCTCCCGAAAGGACTTCCCATGAAGACCCGCACCGCTGTCTCTTCCCGTCCGGCTGCACGCCTGGCACCGATGGTGTCGCTGCTCGTGCTGGCAGGCGCCGCCCTGGCCATGTGGGCCACCTCCGCACGCGCCCAGGCGCCGGCGCCGGCCGCGGCGGCTGCCGCCACGCCTGTGGCCCAGGCCTCTGCCGTCAAGCTCTCCGTCAACGGCATGGTCTGCGCCTTCTGCGCGCAGGGCATCGAGGCGCGGCTGAAGAAGCTGCCCGAGACGGCCGACCTCTACATCAACCTCAAGCAGAAGGTGGTGGCCGTGCAGGCCAAGCCCGGGCAGACGCTGGCCGTGGACAAGCTCAAGGCCGAGGTCGTCGAGGCGGGCTACGAGGTCACCCGTGCCGAGCCGATGACGCAGACGGTGGCGCAGCTGCGCGAGCAGATGCGCGCCCGCCAGTGAGCACGGGGCCCGGCATCGCGCCACCGGTCGCCGCGGTCGACAACACGGCCGCCACGGCTGGCTGGTGGTCGGCCTGGGTGTCGCTGCTGGCCAGCGGCGGCACGCTGGTGTGCTGCGCCTTGCCCGCGCTGCTGGTCTCGCTCGGGCTCGGTGCGGCACTCGCCGGGCTGGTGAGCGCCGTGCCGGCGCTGGTGTGGATCAGCGAGTACAAGGCACCGGTCTTCGGGGTGGCGGCGCTGCTGCTGGCCGCTGCAGGTGCCTTGCAGTGGCAGCTGCGCACCGCGCCGTGCCCGATCGATCCCGTGCTGCGCCAGGCCTGCCTGCGCACGCGGCGGTGGTCGCGCTGGGTGTGGGTGGCAGCGGTCGTGCTCTTCGCGGTGGGTGCCTTCTTTGCCTTCGTGGCCCCGCTGTGGATGGAGGGTTAGCCCGGCACGCGGGGCACCCAGCCAGGGGGTGAGGGGGCACCGGTCGCGCACCGGTGCAGCCTGTCGTGCCCGGGCGCAGCCTGTCGCAACGGCCTGGGCACCCGGGCGGATGCGAGGCACCATCCGCACATCCATCCCCCACAGGAGAACGCCATGACCGGACGCCGTCGATTCCTTGCCCTGGCTGCCACCACCGGCATGATGGTCGGCGTGGCTTCCGCCCACGCCTGGACGTGGAGCTTCGGCTCGGGCAAGCGGGTGCAGGGTTCGGGCGAGGTCGCCAGCGAGAGCCGCGACCTGTCACCCTTCGAGTCGATCCGGGTCGCCGGGCACTTCAAGGTGCGCGTGCGGCAGGAAGGACGCGAGGGCGTCACGCTGCAGGCGGACCGCAACCTGCTGCCGCTGATCGAGACCCAGGTCACCGGCACCGGCAGCGACCGCGTCCTGGAGATCGGCATCAAGCCGGGCTACTCCCTGAGCGGGATGCGCGCCCCAGAGGTGCTGGTCGACGTCAAGACCCTGCGCGGCTTTGCGCTCGCGGGCTCGGGCGATGTGCGGATCGATGCGCTGCGGTCGGAGCGTTTCGACCTGGCCCTCTCCGGCTCGGGCGATGTGGTGCTGGCCGGCATGCAGGTGGCGCGCTTGGGGGTGCGGCTGTCTGGTAGCGGCGACGTCACCGCCAGCGGCCGGGCCGAGTCCCTCACCATCGCGGTGGCCGGCAGTGGCGACGTGAAGGCCGCCGAACTGCAGGCCGATGAGGTTCGGGTGAGCGTGGCCGGCAGCGGCGACGCCCAGGTGCAGGCCCTGCGCCACCTCAAGGTCAGCGTTGCCGGCTCGGGAGACGTGCGCTACAAGGGTACGCCGCAGATCGAGAGCTCGATCGCGGGCAGCGGCTCGGTCAGGCGCCTGGGCAGCAGCTGAGGCCCGGCGGGCGGGGGACCTGTGCACAATGGCCCAGGTGCACCTGCAGCCGCAACCCTGCCGGCGGCGTGTGTGCCCCTCGGAGCGCCCATGACGGATCTTGCCTTCCTGCCCGCCACCGAGCTCGCGCGCCGCGTGCGTCGCGGTGAGCTGTCCTCGTGCGAGTTGCTCCAGCACTTCATCGCCCGCATCGAGCGGCTCGACGGCGGCATTAACGCGGTGGTGGTGCGCGACTTCGAGCGCGCGCGCGTGCAGGCTGACGCGGCCGACGCCGCACGCGCCCGCGGCGAGCTGCGCGGGCCGCTGCACGGCGTGCCCATCACGGTGAAGGAGTCCTTCGACGTGCCGGGCCTGCCCACCACCTGGGGCTTCGAGCACCTGCGCGACCACACGGTCACGCGCCACGCGCTGGCCGTCCAGCGCCTGGTGGAGGCCGGCGCCATCGTGCTGGGCAAGACCAACGTGCCCACGGCACTGGCTGACTGGCAGAGCTTCAACCCGGTCTACGGCACCACGCGCAATCCGTGGGACCCGTCGCGTACCCCCGGTGGATCCTCGGGTGGATCGGCCGCAGCCCTGGCCGCCGGCTTCTCGGCGCTGGAGCTCGGCAGCGACATCGGCGCCTCGATCCGCAACCCCGCGCACTACTGCGGCGTCTACGGCCACAAGCCCACCTGGGGCGTGGTGCCGCTGCAGGGCCACGAGCTGCCTGGAGACGTCTGCGCGGATGCGACCGACATCGCAGCCGCCGGCCCCCTCGCGCGCAGCGCGTACGACCTGGCCGTGGCGCTGGACGTGATCAGCGCACCGCTGTCGGCCTTCGGGCCGCTTGGCCGCGTGCCGGTGCAGTGGCGTGACGCCGGCACGCCCGTGCGGCAGCTGCGCGTGGCGGTTGTGACCGATGACGCCTGTGCCGAGGTCGACGCGAGCGTGCGCGAGGGGCTGGAGCGCCTGGCTGCCTTCCTGGCCGACCAGGGCCTGGCCATCGACACGACGGTGCGCCCCGTCCAGAGCAACGAGGCCTGGGAGGTCTACATGCACCTGCTGCGCGCGGCCACGGGTGCGCAGCTCGGCGATGCGGACTACGCCGCGGCGCAACGCCACGCCGCCGCCTACCCGCCCGGCAGCACCGAGTTCCCCGCCTGGCACTGGCGAGGCAACACGCTCAGCCACCGCGACTGGGTACGCTACGACGAGCGGCGCGCCAGCCTGCGCGCGCAGTGGGCCGGGTTCTTCGAGAGCTGGGACCTGCTCGTGTGCCCCATCGCCACGAGCGCGGCCTTCGCGCACAACCAGCAGGGCTTCAGGTGGGAGCGGATGATCCCGGTCAACGGTCGGCCCCAGCCGAGCACGCAAAGCCTCTTCTGGGCGGGCTACCCCGGGCTCGTGGGTCTGCCGGCCACCGTCTTTCCGCTTACCCAATCCCCCGAGGGCCTGCCCATCGGCGCGCAGGTGATCGGCCCGGTGTTCGGCGACCCGGTGTGCCTGCGCTTCGCGTGCTTCCTCGAGGAGCACTGGCGCGCCTTCGTGCAGCCGCCGGCGATGGCCTGAGGAGGCGGCGATGCCCGAGCTGCACGAACTCTCCGCCGAGGCGCTGTCGCACGCGATCCACCGCCGGCAGGTCTCCTGCCGCGAGGTGATGCAGCACACGCTGGACCGCGTGGCGGCGCTGAACCCGCACTACCGTGCCTTCGTGAACCTGGCGCCGGCCGAGGAGCTGCTGCGCCAGGCCGATGCGCGCGACGCCGAGCTCGCCCCGCGCCGCAGCGCGCGCGGCTCGCGCGGGTGGCTGCACGGCATCCCGCAGGCGATCAAGGACACCGCTCACGCGGTGGGCTTTCCCACCACCTTCGGCAGCCCGCTGCTGGCGCGCGCGATGCCCGAGCGCGACAGCACCTTCGTCGCGCGCATGAAGGCCGCTGGCTGCCTCGTCATCGGCAAGACGAACATGCCGGAGTTCGGGCTCGGTTCGCACACCTACAACACGCTCTTCGGCCCCACCCCCAACGCCTGGGACGACACGGTGAGCGCCGGGGGGTCCAGCGGCGGGGCGGCCGTGGCGCTGGCGCTGCGCCTGCTGCCGGTGGCCGATGGATCCGACTTCATGGGCTCGCTGCGCAACCCGGCGGGCTGGAACCACCTCTTCGGGCTGCGCCCGAGCGCCGGGCGCGTGCCGGCCTGGCCCAAGCCCGAGGTCTTCGTCAGCCAGCTCGGCACCGACGGCCCGTTGGCGCGCAACGTGCGCGACCTGGCCGCGCTGCTGTCCACGCAGGCCGGGCACGAGCCCTTCGCGCCCTTGTCCCTGGCGCAGCCGGCGCGCAGCTTCGTTCCCACGCCGCGCCAGGCCGACCAGGCGCTGGCCGGCGCGCGCATCGGCTGGCTGGGCGACCTGGGCGGCCACCTGCCGGTGGAGCCGGGGATCCTGCCTGCGTGCGAAGCTGCGCTGGCGCGCTGCGCGCAGGCCGGTGCACAGGTGGAGCCGGTGGCGCTCGGCTTCGACCCTCACGCCCTGTGGGACGCCTGGCTCATCTGGCGCCGTGCGCTCGTCGCCCCTTCGGTGGCGGCAGCGATGGCGGCGCTCGGCGGCGGCGAGGCGGCACGGCGCCTGGTCAAGCCCGAGGCCCTGTGGGAGCACGACCAGGCCCAAGGGTTGTCGTTCCAGGCTTTCATGCAGGCCTCACAGGTGCGCAGCGCCTTCCACGCCCACATGGTGCGGCTGATGCAGCGCTTCGACGCGCTGGCGCTGCCCACCGCGCAGGTCTGGCCCTTCCCGCTGGGGCAGACCTGGCCGCGCGAGATCGCCGGCCGGACGATGGACACCTACCACCGCTGGATGGAAGCCACGCTGTACGCCACCTTCGCCGGGCTGCCGGCGATCAGCGTGCCCGCCGGCTTCGATCCCAGCGGCCGCTGGCCGACGGGCCTGCAGCTGATCGGCCGGCCCCAGGGAGACGCCGGGCTGATCGCACTGGCGGCGGGCTACGAGCGGCAAGCCGCCGCGCTGCTGGATCGGCAGCCGCCAGCTGCGCGCGTGCGGGCCTGAGCCGAGCCCCCCGCGCCGGCCCAAGGGGGTGCGTTTGCCCTGATCGGAGGGCGCGCGCGGCCGGACCACAATCACGCGGCTGCCCTGTGCAGGCCGAGCCGGCCTGATGCTGGCGTTCCCTTGAACCTTGCTCGATGAAGCTTGTGGAGGCTTTCCGATGATGCTGCACCGTCGACACCTGATTGCCACGGCCCTCGTGGCCGGCGCTTGGCTGCCTGCCGCAGGCGTGCACGCCCAAAACAACGTGCTGCGCATCGTGCCGCACTCCAACCTGGCCGTACTCGACCCGATCTGGACCACCGCCTACATGAGCCGCAAC
This sequence comes from Rubrivivax sp., assembly GCA_044237995.1. Lineage (GTDB taxonomy): Bacteria > Pseudomonadota > Gammaproteobacteria > Burkholderiales > Burkholderiaceae_C > Rubrivivax. Next base: position 17,469 of record JBIIED010000028.1, read on the forward strand.
CACGGCTACATGATCTACGACACCCTCTTCGGCACCGACGAGAAGGGCGCCGTCAAGCCGCAGATGGTCGACACCTGGTCGATCAGCCCGGACAACCGGATGTACACCTTCAAGCTGCGCAAGGGCCTGGAGTTCCACGACGGCAAGCCCGTCACGGGTGAGGACGTGATCGCGAGCCTGCAGCGCTGGGGCAAGCGCGACGCCATGGGATCGGCGCTGATGCAGTTCGTCGCCCGCATGGACACCCCCGCGCCCGACACCTTCCGCATCTTCCTGGGCGAGGCCTGCGGCTTCGTCATCGAGGCGCTGGGCAAGCCGAGCTCCAACGTGCCCTTCATCATGCCCAAGCGCATCGCCGATACCGATGCCTTCAAGCAGATCGAGGAGCACATCGGCTCGGGCCCCTACGTCTTCAAGCGCGACGAGTTCAAGCCTGGCGACAAGGCCGTCTACCTGAAGAACGCGAAGTACGTGCCGCGCAACGAGCCCCCATCCGGCACGGCCGGCGGCAAGCGCGTGTTCGTGGACCGCGTGGAGTGGAACCTGGCGCTGCGCGATGCGCAGGCGCAGGTCAACGCGCTCAAGAAGGGCGAGGTCGACATCCTCGAGCAGCTGCCCTTCGACTTCTACGAGCAGGTCAAGGCCGACAAGAACCTGGTGGTGCCCAAGTACGCCAACTACGGCCTGCAGTACATCGCCCGCTTCAACCACCTGCACAAGCCCTTCGACAACCCGAAGGTGCGCCAGGCCGCGATCGCTGCCTTCAACCAGGAGTCGTTCCTGCGGGCGCAGGTCGGCGTGAAGGAGCTGTATCGCCCCTGCGGCTCGATGTTCATGTGCGGCACGCCCTACGGCAGCACCGCCGGCAGTGACATCCAGCTCAAGTCGAACATGAAGAAGGCG